>JAVHQS010000067.1:11488-14463 GCA_036171255.1 Gallionella sp. | reverse complement strand
ATACATCACGCCGCGTGCAACTCTTCGCGCAATACTTGGCGCAGAGTACTGACTGTCACGGGCGCATTGCCCGCCAGCAACGCAGCGCTCAAGGCTTCGTTAATCAAGGTTTGATAACCTTTCCCCAGCGCTTCGCCGCGTTGCTTGAAACCCGCGATCACTTGGTCGTCCAGATAAATCGTAATCCGCGTTTTGCCTTGCGGAGCAACCACCGCGCCGCGTTTGGCTTGTGTCATATCGTAGTTAGCTTTCATAGCTCTTCCTTTCAGTCGAAGTGGCGGCGCGCGCCGAAATCAAACGGATATTCTCGTCCCGCCAAGTCCAGCACACCGTCACGATACGTCCCAGCGCATCCATGCCGACAGTCACAAAACGCGCTTCGCCAGCGGCATCATGGTCTTCGCGCGTCAACGCAAAATCGTCATAGAACACCGGCTCTACTTCGGCAAACGAAATCCCGTGCTTACGAAAATTTGCCGATGCTTTCGCGGGATCGAATTCAAAGTTCATGCGGCGATGATACATACAATATATGCATTCTGCAAGCGATGGCGGCGAACGATGAGACACAAAGTACCGGAGACGAATTCTTTTTGATGAATTGAGATAAGAGGAGGGCATGCCGCGTCGCCCACGCATTAACACGTCGAATATCCCGCAGCGCCAGTGACATCCTCAGCTTCCTTCAGTGGTTAGCGTCAAAAGCAAATCGCTTCGTCCTGCGCGGCGAACAACTCCGTCAGCTTGCCGAATAGTTCGCTGCCGTCCCGCCGGCTGTGCCATGCGCTATCCTGCCACGCGTAATGGAAGCCGCCGGACTTCGCGGCGACCCAGATCTCCTGATTGACATCGTGGCGGTTGATGATGATCTTCGATCCGTTGTCGAATTCGACCTCCAGCACGTTGCCGCTGCGGTTGCATTCGACATCGCCGCCGCAGCGGTCGATCGCCGTTTCGATACGCGCCAGTGCGGCATCGGCCAATCGGTTGAATTCGCTTTCAGTCATGGTCAGCCTTTATAATCCGGTCCGATAATTTGGTTCGCTACTTTTGGGGAAGGTATTTATGCATCGCAACAGTATCGCTTTGGGCATTATCGTGGTTTTGGCTTTGCCGCTGCAAGGCTGCGGAAAAAAAGGCCCGCTTACGCTTCCTCCCCCGGAGTCGCATAAATCCGAAGCGCAAAAATCCGAGCCGCAACAACCGGCACCACAAAAACCAACAGCGCAACCGGTCGCACCGGTTTCTCAGCCATGAACCAATATTTTCATTATCAACGCGATCAACTGTATGCCGAGCAAGTGCCGCTGGCGGACATCGCCGCGCAGTTCGGCACGCCCTGTTATGTCTATTCGCGCGCCGCACTGAGCGATGGCTTCCGCCAATTCACCGGCGCCTTGCAGGGCCGTGAACACCTGATCTGCTACGCGGTGAAAGCCAATTCCAGTCTGGCGATCCTGAATGTGTTCGCCCGTCTGGGCGCAGGCTTCGATATCGTGTCCGGCGGCGAATTGCAGCGCGTGCTGGCGGCTGGCGGCGATGCGCACAAGGTGGTGTTCTCCGGCGTGGGCAAGACCGGAGCGGAAATGCGCATGGCACTGGCGGCGGACATCCTGTGCTTCAACGTCGAGTCGCCAGCCGAGCTGGAGCGCCTCAACGAAGTGGCCGGGAGCATGGGCAAGGTCGCCGCGATCAGTCTGCGCGTGAACCCCGACGTGGATGCGAAGACCCATCCGTATATCTCGACGGGGTTGAAACAGAACAAATTCGGCGTGGCCTACACCGAAGCCATCGCGCTGTATCGCAAGGCGCGCGGCTTGCCGCACCTGCGCATCGCCGGCATGGATTGCCACATCGGTTCGCAACTCACCGAGACCGGCCCGTTCATCGCGGCAGTGGAAAAAATCTTGGTGCTGGTTGACGCGCTGGCCGGCGAGGGTATCCGTCTCGATCATCTCGATCTGGGTGGCGGCTTGGGCATTCGCTACAGCGACGAGACGCCGCCCGCGATTGTCGAATATGTGGCCGCGTTGCTGGGCGCACTGCGCGGACGCGGCGAAAAACTGATCCTCGAACCGGGCCGTGTGCTGGTCGGCAATGCCGGGGTGTTGCTGACACGCGTGGAATATCTCAAGCATGGCGAAGAGAAGAATTTCGCCATCGTCGATGCGGCGATGAACGATCTGATGCGTCCCGCTTTGTACGATGCCTACCACGATATTTTGCCGGTGCAGCGCGAAAGTCGTGCTGTACAGAGTTACGAAGTGGTCGGCCCAATCTGCGAGACCGGCGACTTCATCGGCCATGCGCGCGATCTGGCGATTGCGCCGCAATCCTTGCTGGCTGTGCTTTCTGCGGGTGCTTACGGGATGAGCATGAGCTCCAATTACAACACGCGTCCACGTGCTGCCGAAGTGATAGTGGACGGCGAGATGGCGCATCTGGTGCGCGAGCGCGAGACGGTGCAGCAGTTGTATGCCGGAGAAAAAATCATTGCCTGAGTGTTGCAAATTTCACAAATTCTGTTGCACGTTTTTTTAAACGTGGATACAGTGCGGTTGCCGCAAGCGTCTTGGCTTTTTTGATGGGCGTTTGGGGGGTGTAGTGAGTCGAAGTGAATGTTCTAAATTTTTATGGAGAATGAAAATGGCAACATCCGACACAAAAGCAAAAACGCCCGCAACCAAAAAGCCCGCAGCAAAAAAAGCAGCCGCTAAACCGGCTGCGAAAAAAGCGGTAGCCAAAAAACCCGCCGCCAAGAAAGTTGCCGCCAAGAAAGTTGCCGCCAAGAAAGTCGCCGCCAAGAAAGTTGCCGCCAAAAAACCGGCTGCGAAAAAAGCAGCCGCTAAACCAGCAGCAAAAAAAGCGGTCGCTAAAAAACCGGCAGCCAAAAAAGCGGTAGCCAAGAAACCAGCCGCCAAGAAAGTCGTTGCCAAGAAACCGGCTACGAAAAAAGCGGTAGCCAAGAAGCCAGC
>JAVHQS010000067.1:5199-11388 GCA_036171255.1 Gallionella sp. | reverse complement strand
AAAAAAGCGGTAGCCAAGAAGCCAGCCGCCAAGAAAGTTGCCGCCAAAAAACCGGCTGCGAAAAAAGCAGCGGCCAAGCCAGCAGCGAAAAAAGCGGTCGCCAAGAAACCGGCTGCGAAAAAAGCCGCAGCAAAATCGCTCAGCAAGGGCATCATGCACGCGTAATATTGCCTCGCAAGGGGCGGTTGGATTTCCGCCCTTTTTTATTTTTTGCCGAGCGTAGCGTTCTATCAACCCGTGTTCATCGCGGGGCGTTGTTTGTCCCTCTGAAGTTTCTCTTGGCTAGGTCAAAGACTATTGATCCGGCACGAATTGAACGCGATTACCGTTCGTGCTGAGCCTGTCGAAGCACAAGAATCCGTTTACATTTCGACAAGCTCAATGCGAACGGATTCTTGGATAAACCGTGCCGGATCAATAAGCCGTCGGCGCGCGTCAGAGTTTTTCTAGTGGATCAGGAAGATCGTCGCCAATCCCAGGAAGATGAAGAAACCGCCGCTGTCGGTGATGGCGGTGATCATCACGCTGGAACCGATCGCGGGATCGCGACCGAGTTTCTGCATGGAGAGCGGGATGACCATGCCGACGGTTGCGCCGACCAGCAGGTTGAGCAACATCGCACTGGTCATCACGATGCCGAGCGCGACACTGTGGTACAGGAAAAAGGCGAACAATCCGGCGACGCCACCCCACACCATTCCGTTTAACCCGCTGATGGCCAGTTCCTTCAGCAGCAGACGGCGTGCGTTGCCTTGCGTGATTTGCCCCAATGCCAGCGAGCGGATGATGATCGTGGTGGTCTGGTTCGCCGAGTTTCCGGCAATGCCGGCGACGATCGGCATCAGCGTGGCGAGCGCGACATATTTTTCGATGGTGCCTTCGAATTCCCCGATCACGCGCGATGCAAAGAACGCCGTGCACAGGTTCAGCGCCAGCCATGTCCAGCGGTTCTGCGCGCTCTTCCACACCGAAGCGAAGATGTCTTCTTCTTCGCGCAAGCCGGCCTGGTTCAGCAGGTCGGCTTCCGACTCGGCGCGAATGAAGTCCAGCACCTCGTTCACCGTTACCCGTCCGACCAGCTTGCCTTCTTCGTCGACCACCGGCGCGGACACCAGGTCGTAGCGCTCGAACGCCTGTGCCGCCTGGTCCGCCTTGTCGTCCGGATTGAGGCGGATGGTCTCGGTCAGCATCAGCTTGCCGACCTCCACCTCGGGTTCGTTGACCACGATCAGGTTGATCGGCAGCACACCCTTGAAGCGGTCGTCGCGGTCCACCACGAACACCTGGTCGGTATGGTCGGGCAGTTCGTCGAAACGGCGCAGGTAGCGCGATACCACTTCCAGCGTGACATCCTCGCGCACGGGTATCATGTTGAAATCCATCAGTGCGCCGACCGAGTCCTCCGGGTACGACATCGCCGCACGCAGCTGTTCGCGCTCCTCGATGGAGAGCGACTTGAACACGTCGCGCATCACGTTGTGCGGCAGGTCGGGGGCGAGATCGGCGATCTCATCGGTATCGAGTTGCTCGGTCGCCTCGCGCAGCTCGTCGCGGCTCATGGTGGCGATCAGCGATTCGCGCACCGCATCGGAGACTTCGATCAATATCTCGCCGTCGCGCTCCGACTTGACCATGTCCCAAACCGTCAGGCGTTGCTCGATGGGCAGGGCTTCCAGGATGTAGGCGATATCTGCGGGATGCAGGCTGTCCAGCTTGTTGCGCAGTTCGACGAGATGCTGTTTGTGCAGCAACGTGTCAACCAGCGCGTGGCGATCTTCGCGCGGTATTTCTTGCCTGTGCACGACCTCTTCTACCAGCATGTGCTTGTGCAGCAACGATTCCACCTCCTTGAGGTGTTTCTGCACCTTCTCGGTGTGATGGCTTTCCTGGATGGTATCGGTCATGGCGCGTACCTTATGAATCGCGCGCTATTGTAAAGAAATCGCTGCTGGATTGCTCAGGGAATTTCCGCATCGTTCATGCGTCCCAGAATGATGCCGGTTTTGCGCAGCAGTCCGCGTGCTTCGCGGTGGGTGTCGTAGTAGCGCGGATTGGGCACCATCGCCGCGAGCTTGGCGGCCTGCTCTGCGGAGAGTTGCGCCGCGCTGACGCGGTAGTAATGCCGTGCCGCGGCCTCCGCGCCGAACACGCCGTTGCCCCATTCGATCACGTTGAGGTAGATCTCGAAGATGCGCCGCTTGTCCATCACCGCTTCCAGCATCACCGTGATGATGGCTTCCTCGCCCTTGCGCCACGGCGTGCGTTTGGTGGACAGGAACAGGTTCTTGGCGAGCTGCTGGCTGATGGTGGAACCGCCCGCGACGATCCTGCCCTTCTTCAGGTTCTTCTCATAAGCCTTCTGGATACCCTCCCAGTCGAAGCCTTCGTGGTCGACGAACTTCGCGTCTTCCGATGCGATCAGCGCACGCTTGAGGTTGCTGGAGATCTTCGCATAGGGCACCCACTGGTACTGGAGTTCGGCGTCCGGATTCTTGTCCTGCATGACCTCCAGCCGGGTATCCATGAACGCGCTGGTGGACGGGTTGAACTTCATCCACCAGCACACATGCGCGAACAGCCACACCTGATAGAGCAGGATCAGCGCGATGCCATACAGCGCGCCGCGCCACAGCCATCCCCAGAGTTTTTTCATCATTGATTGCGCAGTGCCGCGATGACTGGGGCCGTGTCGGGACGTACGCCGCGCCAGATGAAGAACGCTTCCGCCGCCTGCTCAACCAGCATGCCGAGGCCGTCGGCGACCTGCGCGCCTTGCTCGCGGGCGAACTTCATGAACGGCGTCTCGCGCCCGTACATCATGTCGTAGGCCAGCGCGCCGGGGGCGAAGATGCCGGGCGGCAGCGGCGGCATTTCATCGGATAACCCGCTGGAGGTGGCGTTGATGACGACATCGAATTGCTTTGCAAGGTATGGATAACCGGCGATTTGAATCCTGTCGCTACCGCTATTGAACCGGGCTGCAAGCATCCGTGCTTTTGCTTCTGTCCGATAACCGACGGTGATCAATATCTGCGCATCCAGCAGAGCGGCAGCGGCGCCATATGCGGCGCCTCCTGTACCCATCAGCAATACTTGTTTGTTCCGCAGAATCACCCCGAGATTGCGTTCGATGTCGCGCACCAGTCCCGCGCCATCGGTATTGTCACCACGTATTGCATCGCCGTAAAAGCTCAATGTATTTGCAGCTTGTGCAGATAGTGCGCGCTCGGTGAGTTCAGTAGCGAGATTGAACGCCTCGAACTTGAACGGCACGGTGACATTGCAACCCTTGTAGCCTTCGTTGCGCAACCATTCGATGGTCGCGGCGAAGCCGTTCAGCGGCGCTTCGATTTTTTCGTAGCGGATGTCCTGTCCGGTCTGTTCGGCGAACATCTTGTGGATCTGCGGCGATTTGCTGTGCGCGATGGGGTTGCCGATGACGGCATATTTATCGGTCATGTCGAATCTGCGAATAAATCAATGCGCGAATTGTAACAGCCGATTCCCGCAGGGATGATGCCCGGCCGGCATCGACTCGCAAAATCACGCCGCCTTTCGTGCGTTTATCAATAGGGCTGCGGCGACACCCGCTACCGCCATCGTCCAGACGATGGCGGCTCCGGCAGGCAGATCGAACCACGCCGACAGCAGCAGGCCGGCGGCATATCCCGCGATGCCGATCGCAAAGGCATAGGCCATGCGGCGCTGGCCGATACGCCAGGTGGCGAGCGCCGGAACGATCAGGCTGGCGAACACCAGATACACGCCGACCAGTTGCACCGAGGCGGTGACCGCCAGCGCGAACAGCGCGTAGAAACCGAAGTGGCCGAGCCGAGCCTGCCGGCTGCGCCACAGCGCAAGCAGCGCGGCGCTCAGCAGCGCGGTGGCGATCAGTTGCGGATTGCTCACCCACAGGATCTGCCCGACCAGCAGATCCTTGAGATGTTCGCCGGCATGGACATCGCGGCTCATCAGCAGGATGCCGCCGCTGGCGGCGAGCACGAAGGTCAGCCCGATGCAGGCCTCCTTGACCTCGGCCAGACGTTGCTCGATCCAGGTCAGCAATGCCGCGCCGCACAGCGCGCTGGCGACGGCGATGCCTTGCACCAGCAACGGTTTTTCGGTCAGGTCCAGCAGGCTGGCGATGATCACGCCCAGCCCGGCGATCTGCGCGACGGCGAGATCGGCGAAGATCACGCCGCGCGCCAGCACTTTCATGCCGAGCGGAATGTGCGTGGACAGGATCAGCAGGCCCGCGATGAAGGCGGGCAGCAGGATGTCGAGTTCGATATTGTTCATGGCAAGTCCGATGTAAGTTCGTCATTCCGGCGGCGAAGCCGGTTTGGGGGTGTAGGAGCCCGATTGATCGGGCGATCTGGATCCAGCCATCGCGCAATGAATTGCGCTCCCACAAAGGCGTTCCAGTTCCAATGGATTACCCAGATTCACTTCAATCCCGCCAGCAACCGTTGGATCGTGTCGTCGAACAGCGCGAACAAATCGGCTGCCTGCGCGGTGCCTCCGACCGTATAAGGCAGCGCCACCGCGGCGATGTGCGCGCGTTCCGCGATCCATTCCGACGGGCGTCCGTCCTGATAGGCGGCGCGCAGCACCATCTTCGCCGGATGCTGCTGCAACTCGTTCAACACTTGTCCGAGATGCGCCGCGCTGGGTTCCATGCCGGGTTTGGGTTCCAGTTCGGCGACCTGTTTCAGCCCCAGCCAGTTGTTCAGGTAGGGGAAGCCTCTGTGCTGCACGATCACCGGCACACCCCTGAGCGGCGCGGCCTGCTTTTCCCACTTGGCGATCGCTACGCGCCATTGCTGATTGAACGCGGCAAGTTGCTGCTGGTAATACGCAGCGTTGGCCGGATCGAGCTGGATCAGGCGTTTGCCGAGCGCGTCGGCGACGGGGAGGAAGTTGCGCGGGTCGGTCTGGATGTGCGGATTGCCCGCAGCATGCACATCGCCCTCGGCACGATCCAGGCGCGCCGGCACTTCCAGCATGCGCACCGATTGCGCCGCCTCGAAATATCCGCTGCCGCCGGGCTGTACCGCACTGTTGCCGGATTCGCGCAGCACCACCGGCAACCAGCCCGCTTCCAGTTCCGCGCCGGTGCACACCAGCAGATTCGCGCGGCGCGCCCTGGCGATCAGGCTGGGGCGGGCTTCGATGCGGTGCGGGTCTTGCAGCGCGCCGGTCGCGGTGTAGATGCTGGCCTTATCGCCCGCGAGTTGTTGCGCGAGCGCGGCCCATTCCGGTTCGCAGGCGAACACGTTGAGTGCGGAAGCGGGTACGGCGATAAGCACCAGCATATTGAATAACAGAAAGGTGAAAATTTTGTTCATGGCATTTCTCCAAAATATTTTTGTCGTAGGAGCGCAATTTATTGCGCGATGAGTGCAATCGCCCGATGAATCAGGCTCCTACATTTTTAAAACTGGTGTGCGCCATGTGCGCCCAGACTCATGAGGTATTGCACGAACAACTGGTTCTCCGCCAATCCCTGCCGTGCGTTATCGCGCGCCAATTGCAGGCGCAGGCGCGAGAACTCGCTCGGGCTGTAATCCAGCATTACGGTGGTGCGCGACGGGTTGAAAGCGTAGTTGCTGATGACGTTGCCGGCATTCAATGCGCCAATAGAAGCAACACCCGGATCGAGTTGGTCATAGCGCAAGCCGGTGCGCCAGTGCGGCATGAACTGATACACGCTTTGCAGGTACCAGCCGCTTTGCGTGTTGCTGTAGCTGTCGGTGGTGAGCAAGTTGTAGGTCAGCATCCCGCTTTCCCTGCGGCGGAAATATTCGCCTTGCAGTTTCACGTAGCGGTTGGCGATGTTGCCGTTGGGCGAGTATTTCCAGACAAAATCCAGTCCGGCGGTCTGGCTGTCGCCGCTGAAACTGTTGCTCGCGCCGCCTGCTGTGCCGGGCAGATCGGGCACGCCCGTGCTCACGGCATTGACGCGCCTGGTCTGATGCAGCGAAGCACCGGCGCGCCAGCTGTGTTCGATGCCGATATCGTCGCCGAGATGCGCGAACAACGCGCCTGCTCCCGCGCCGTTGCGGTTCTGCCGGTCGGTGCCGGGGAAGCCGCGTCCGCGGCCGATCTCGCCGCCGACCTCGACGAACATGTCGGACGGCGCGAGCCACTTGAGTTGCAGACCGTCTTCGCCGAGCTGGTTATCCCACA
>JAVHQS010000067.1:0-5099 GCA_036171255.1 Gallionella sp. | reverse complement strand
CAGCGCGGCAAACGCCGCGCTCAAAAAAATTCTGTTGGACATTTTTAACTCCACAAAATCAACCGTAAATATATTGTCTGTAGGAGCGGGCCCTGCCCGCGATCAACGGATTTCGCGGGTACGAGAAACTTTTGTTCCGGCACCGGCAGGGCCCGCTCCTACAAATTCGGATTGAGCTTAAGCGGAGTAGGGCGGGGCGCGCGCCGCGAAGGCGGCGAAGGGTGCAGAGGTGCAGGAACCGGAGTGGGCCGGATGAAGAGACTCGCAGTTTTCACTGCTGGTGAAAACGATGCCGCTGCTGCCAATCGCGCCGCCAATCTGCGCATAAGCCGCGCACAGGTCGCAATGCTTGTCATGCGGCAGAGATTGATCCGATCTGGTGCTTTGTTCTGCCAGCGCGTGCGAAATGCCGTGTGCCAAACCGCCGAGCTGCGCGAACAGCAGGGCAAGGATCAGCAGAATCCGGGGGAGCAAGGAGCTACGCATGGGGCGCACTTTAACCAACCAGCCAACATTGGACAAGCGGCTATTCACTTTCCAGCCGGTCCGACGAGGTGAACGTCCAGGTGCGCGTGATGGTCAGGATGTCGACATCCTTGGTGATGTCCGGCGGCAGCGGCGCATAGGGCGCGGCCAGTTTGACGATGCGCATCGCCGCCGCATCCAGAATACGGTGCCCGGAGGATCTGCTGACCTCGACAGTTTCAACGCTGCCATCGGCGCGTATCGAGACGCTGAGTTGCAGGCTTCCGTAAAGCTGCTCGCGGCGCGCCTGCTCCGGGTAATTCAGGTTGCCGATACGTTCCACTTTGACGCGCCAGTCTTCGATGTATTGCGCGAAGCGATATTCCTGGGTGCGTGCGCCGATGAATTTGCGGCGCGGCATCTTCTGGTACGCTTCATGGTTCTTATTGATCTGCGCTTCCAGACGCGCAATCTCCAAACTTCTTTGCACCAGGTCGTCGCCATTGCTGGCCTCGGCGCTTTGCTGTTTCTTGAGTTCCGGTTGCGCCACCTTGTGATCGCTCTTGAGCTGGGTCAGCATCCGTTTCGACTCTTCTTCGAGCAGCGCGACGCGCTTGGCCGCCTGCTCCGGCGTAAATTGCCGGTCGTCGCGCAGGGTGGGCAGCGGGCTCTTGGCTTGGCGGTCTTCCGCGGTATTGCCGCCGCCGTCCAGATTGGCCTGTGCCAGCGCATCGGCTTGTGTCGGTCTGGATTTCGATTTGCTGTTGACCAGCACCACTTGCAGCGGCTGCATCAGGTTCGGCATGTTGCGCGGATCGGGCACGACCAGCGCGATGCCGAACAACGCGAAAGCGTGCAGCGCGACCGAGAAGGTCATCGCGATAGACAAGCGCGCTTTCAGCGTGGCTAGCAAGCAGCCGCTCCCTCTTCTTCGATCTTGCCGATGAAACGGGTCTGTATATCCAGATCAAGCAGATCGACCGAGACGATGGCCAGTTGCACGCGAGTGTTGGCGGGCAGCTCAGGCAGCGAATGTACCTTGAACACCAGCGGGATGCCGGTGAGCCTCACCAGATTCTCGCGCAACACGAGGGCATCGACTTGTTCGATGTTCTCCTGTTGCAGCCAGCGCAGGCACCAGTAGCGTTCCATGCTGCGCTGGAAATCGTTGTAGATGCCGTACATGGTGTCGAAGTCGCGCATCGCGGCGTACAGCGCGGTGTCGTTTTTCTCGTAGGCAGGTTCGCTCTCGTGCAGCATCGCGATGATCTGGCGCTGGTTCACCATGTCCACATAGCGGCGCAGCGGCGAACTCGACCACATGTATTGCGCCACGCCCAGGCCCTGGTGCGGCGCGGCGACGGTGCTCATCTTCACCTTGCCGCCCTGCTGGGTGCGGTAGATGCCGGCGAAGCCGTGCTCGGCAAGATGCCTGCCCCATTCGCTGTTGACCAGGATCATCAGCTCGGAGACCACCTTGTCGATCGGCGAACCGCGCCGCCGCGTGGTGATGCTGATGCGGTTGTCCTCGACGTGGAAGTTGTAATCGATCTGCTGGGTGCTGTTGTCGGAAGGCTTGCCGCGTCCGGCTTCCAGCTTTTGCGCCAGATTCCACAGCAGCGCCAGTTCGTTCGCGTAGGGATAATCGAGCCTGCCGGCCGCCAGCGTCTCTTCGTTGAACAGCGGCTCCAGCGTGTCATGGCGCAGATTCGCCGCGATGTGGATGCGCTCGACGCGGCTCTCGTGGCCCAATATCGCCAGCGTTTCGCTGTCCACCTCGTTATACATCGACAGCGCCGGACACACGTGGTCCGCGCACAGCGTAAAGGCTTGCACCACGCTGTCCGGCAGCATGGTGATCTTGGCTCCGGGCATATACACCGTGGACAGCCGCTGCGCGGCGAGCTTGTCGCCCTCCGAGTCGCGCGGCATGCCCAGTGCGGGCGCGGCGATATGCACGCCGATACGCCAGTTGCCGTTGGCCAGTTTTTCCACCGAGAACGCATCGTCGATCTCCGTGGTGGTGGCGTCGTCGATGCTGAACGCGCGCGCGTGAGCCAGCGGCAATTCGTCCCATGCGCCCAATTCGACAGGCGGAAAGCCGGTACCTTTGGGGAAGTGCTCGAACAGGAACTTCTGCAAATGGTAATCCTGCGTGGAGGGCAACGCACCGCAGCGCTGCAACAGGTGCGCCGCAGAAAGGTGCGTCGCGGCGCAGGCCGCTTCCAGCGCCTTGACTTCGAGGGTGTTGCGGTCCGGCTTGTAGAGCAGTTGCGCGAGGTGTTCGTTGAACTCGGGCGGCAATTCGAAACGGCCGAGCTGCTCCGTGTAACGCGCTTGCAAGGCCAGTTGCTGGCGCTTCTTCTCGGCCCCGGCCAATGCGGCCTTGAGCACCTCGGGCGGTGCGGCGCGATAGCGGCCTTTGCCCTTCTTGTGGAAATAGATCGGCGCGCCGTGCAGGCGGATCAGCGCGGCGGCGGCTTCCAGCGAACTCGGGGTATGGCCAAAATACTCGGCGGCGATCTGCTCGAAGCCGAACTCGTCCGGCGGGCAGCATTCCCACAGGAATTCCGTTTCGATGTCTGCGGCGACGGATTCCGCCTGGGAGATGAATTCGCCCAAGGCAGGCTGCGTAAAGCGCAGCATCACGCTGGCAGCCTTGACCTTGCTGCGCTTGCCGGACACGCTTTCGATCTGCAGGGAGGTGGTGTTGTCGGTCATGATGCTGCCGACCTTGAAGTTGCCGTCTTCTTCGTAAAGGATATTCATGGAGTGTTGCGGGAAAATTTGGCGCGAATTATAACAGTTCGGCCATGCCGGGCGGTTTGCCGCAGGCAACAAAAAAGCCGGCTTGCGCCGGCTTGTGGTGAGCGTGAAGTCCGCTTACTTTTGCGACAGGACCCATGTTACGAGAGTCTTGATGTTTTCGTCGCTGACGTTCTTGCCGGTGGCTGGCATCGGCATTTTGCCGAAAGAACCGGCACCGCCGTTACGCACCTTTTGTTCCAGTTTCGCTTGCGCGGTGCTGTCGCCCGCATATTTCGCGGCGACTTCCTTGAAGGCTGGGCCGACGAGTTTTTTTGCAACCGAGTGACATGTAGAGCAGCCGCTCTTCTTGAACAGAGCCTCGCCATCATCCGCCGCGAATGCGGTAGCGGAAACGGACAGGGCAGCGGTCAGGGCGATGAGATAACGAACTTTCATTTTCAGTCTCCTTTGGGTAAAAAAACGATGGTGCATTTTACTACTGAAGTAACTGTCGCGTAAATAAATCAACACGCGAACGTTGGTGCTGCGGTATATAGATCAGCCGTCTATCGAATTGGTTCCTTAAATCACCCCGGCCCGATGCGCCTGTTCGTCCGCGAAGTAGCTGCTGCGCACCATCGGCCCGCACGCCGCATGGCTGAAACCCATCTCTTTTGCGGCCTGTTCGAACCTCGCAAAGGTTTCCGGCGGCGCATAGCGCAGCACCGGCAGGTGCCCGTCGGAAGGTTGCAGATACTGGCCGATGGTGAGCATGTTGACATCGTGCGCGCGCAGGTCGCGCATCACTTGCAGCACTTCCTCATCGGTCTCGCCCAGGCCCAGCATCAGGCCGGACTTGGTCGGGATATGCGGGAAGCGCGCCTTGAAATCCTTGAGCAATTTCAGCGAGTGCGCGTAGTCCGCGCCCGGACGCGCCAGGCTGTACAGGCGCGGCACGGTTTCCAGGTTGTGGTTCAGCACATCGGGCAGGCTCGCGGCGAGCGCGTCCAGCGCGGCTTCCAGCCGGCCGCGGAAATCCGGCACCAGGATCTCCAGACGGGTGGCGGGCGAGCTGGCGCGGATCGCGCTCAGGCAATCGGCGAAATGTTGCGCGCCGCCGTCGCGCAGATCGTCGCGGTCCACACTGGTGATGACCACGTATTTGAGTTTGAGCAGGCCGATGGAGCGTGCCAGATTCTCAGGTTCGCTTGCATCCGGCGGCAGCGGTTTGCCGTGCGCGACATCGCAGAACGGGCAGCGCCGCGTGCACACATCGCCGAGGATCATGAACGTCGCCGTGCCCTTGCCGAAGCATTCGCCGATGTTCGGGCAGGACGCTTCCTCGCACACCGTGTTCAGATTGTGCTCGCGCAGCATCCGTTTCACCTCGTGGTAACCCGCGCCGCTGCCGGACTTCACGCGTATCCATGCCGGCTTGCGCAGGCGTTCCTGCAGCGGCACGATCCTGATCGGGTTGCGCGCGGTTTTGGTTGCGCCGGTTTGTTTTTCAACTTTGCTCATATTTTTCATCCCATCCTGGCCATGTGCCCCTAAGGGCACTTCTAAAACTTATCCCACGTTCACCGGCACCAGCACCATCGTGTCGTTGCCGAAGATGTCGATCACCTTCACGGCGACGGTGTAACGGCCCGCTCGGGTGTAGGTGTGCGGCGCGGAGATGAATTCCAGGTCACGGTTCTTGCGGGTGCGGAAGCTCTGCCATTCGTTTTCGAAGATGTAGCTGCCGGTCCAGCGTTCTTCGAAATCGGGCAGCTCGCCCTGCGCAGGCTCGATGCCGGGCAGATGCATTTCAGTGCCCATGCCCACCGCGACCTTGATGATTTCCTTGCGGCTCATGTAGTCGAAATCCACCGCCCAGTAGTCCA
>JAVHQS010000066.1:6706-14661 GCA_036171255.1 Gallionella sp. | reverse complement strand
TGGGCGCGCGCGCCTACGCCATCATCGAGCAGGGCATGATCTCGCGCATCATCGAGGCGAAGCCGGAAGAGTTGCGCGTGTTCCTCGAAGAAGCGGCGGGCGTTTCCAAATACCGCGACCGGCGCCGCGAGACCGAGCTGCGTCTCGGCGATACGCGCGACAACCTGCTGCGCGTCGGCGACATCCTGCAGGAGCTGGAAAAACAACTGGTGCATCTGACCGAGCAGGCCGAGGTCGCCAAGCAATACCGGGCATTGGAAACGCAGCGCGATACCACGCAGCATTTGTTCTGGCTGGTGAAGAAGCGGGAGGCCGAGGCACAGCGCGTGAGATTCGTGCAGGCCGCCGAGAAGAACCGCACCGAACTGGAAGCGGCGACCGCGCGGCTGCGCGACATCGAGAGCCGGCTGGAAACCGCGCGCAGCGGCCATTACCGGCTTTCCGACGCGCTGCACGTCAAGCAGGGCGAACTCTACACCGCGAATGCGGAGATCGCGCGGCTGGAGCAGCAGATCAAGCATGTCGCCGAGCAGCACCAACGGCTGACGCAGCAGATCACCAATACCGGGCACCAGATCGAGCAGCAGCAGCACCAGCGCCACGGTGCGCATTCCCTGCTGGAACATTGGCAACGCCAGCAGGAAGGTGCGGCGGTCAAGGTCGCTGAAGCAGGGCGGCACGCGCAATTGCAGGGGCAGAATCTGCCGCAGGCCGAGGAGGCGGCGCGCAACGCGCAGGAACGCTACAACGCGTTGCAGCGCGAACAACTGCAACTCCAGCAACAACTGGAATTGGCCGATACCCGGCGCGCCAATCTGCAACGCAACATCCAGCAGTTCGACTCGCGCCGCTCGCGCCTGTTGCTGGAGAAGGACAACCTACCGCGCCCCGATACCGATGCGCTGCAACAGGCCCAGCAACAATCGACCGAGCTCGATGCGGAGCGTGCCGCGCAATTGCAGCAGCTGGCGGCCTTGCAGGAACAACTGCCGCAGGCCGACAATGAAAGACGCAATCAGCGTGCCTCGTTGCAACAGCAGGAACGCATGCTGGCGCAGACCGAGGCGCGGCTGAACGCGTTGCAGCAACTGCAACGGCAACTCGACAACGACAAGAATCTCAGCGCCTGGCTGCAACAGCACCGGTTGGAAAAACTGCCGCGCCTGTGGCAGTCGATCCGCATCGAGAGCGGCTGGGAAGATGCGCTGGAAGCCGTGCTGCGCGAGCGGCTCAACGCCATCGCCATGCCGTCATTGGGCGATGCCGCGTCGTGGAGCGAACCGCCGCCGGCGAAACTCGCGCTGTTCGCACCGGAAGCATCCTCTTATACCGTTCGGGCTGAGCCTGATATAACTACTAGCCATTCGACTAGGCTGCCAAAAGACGCCAGTCAAGTCGCTGGTTATGTCGAAGCCTGCCACGAGCTTACACAAAACCCTTCGACAAGCTCAGGGCGAACGGAATTAGGGAAATCTCTGACCCCGTTGCTCGGTTATGTGCAATGCCAGGACACGCAAGTGCTCCCGGCGATGCGCGACTGGCTGACCCACGTTTATGCGGTGTCTGATGTGGCGCAAGGCCATGCGCAGCGCGCGCAGTTGCCGGCGGGCGGCTGGTTCGTCACGCGGCAAGGCCATCTGGTCGGCGCGCACAGCGTGCTGTTCCATGCGCCGGACAGCCAGTTGCACGGTGTGCTGGCAAGGCAGCGCGAGATCGAGCGGCTGGAACAGGAGTTGGCCGAACAGAACCGGAATGCGGAATATTCGCGCGAGCAAGTCGCGCTGGCCGAACAGCATTACCAATCCATCGAGGTGCAGATACCGCCGTTGCGCAGCGCGGCTAACGATTTGCAGCAGCGCCTGCATGGCCTGCAGATGCTGGTGCTTAAGCTGAATCAGGCACATGAACGCAGTGTCGAACGCACCATGCAGATCGACAACGAGATGCGCGAGGTCGCCGAAGCGCTCGCCGAAGAGCAGCACCAGCGGCAAGTCATCGACGAGCAGATGGTGGCGTTACGCGGGCAGACCACCGCGTTCGGCACGCAAGTCGAAGAGGCGCAACGCCATGCGGCTCATCAGGACAGCGCGCTGCGTGAACAACGGGCGCTGGCGCAACAGGCGCAGCATGCCCTGCAGGAGGCGAATTTCTTCGCCAAGACCTGTGCGGAGAAGATCGCCGATCTGCAACACAACACCCGGCAGACCACCGAAACACTGGCGCAGCTCGAACAGAATCTGGTGCAGTTGCGTGCCGAACTGTCGGCCTGCCAGGATGAGCAGCCGCAGCAACAGTTGCAGCAGGCATTGCAGGCCCGTCAGGTATGCGAACTGGCGCTCGCGGAGGCGCGCAACATCCTGGAGAACGCCACGGTCGAGCTGCAAAAGTTCGAGCAGGATCGCCTTGCCTGTGAATACAAGCTCGATCCGTTGCGCGGGAAACTCAATGAGCTGACCCTCAAGGAGCAAGAGGCGCGCCTGCATTTCGAGCAATGGGCGGAACAGTTGCAGGGGGTGGACGAGTCAGTGTTGCTGCCGCTGCTGGAATCCGAAAAACTTTTGTCCGGGCACCCGTCCGGCAACAACAAACCGAACGTCTTGCAGAATGAACTGAACCGGCTGAATGCGGACATCGAGGCATTGGGCGCGGTGAATCTTGCCGCACTCGAAGAGTTGCAGGCTGCGACCGAGCGCAAAGCCTATCTGGATGCGCAAGCCAAGGATCTGAACGAGGCGATGGCGACGCTGGAAGATGCGATCTGCCGCATCGACAAGGAATCGCGCGACCTGCTGATGGATACCTACAACCAAGTCAACCGGCATCTGGCCGAGATGTTCCCGGTGCTGTTCGGCGGCGGCGAGGCTCGGCTGGTGCTGACCGGCGAGGAGATACTCGACAGCGGCGTGCAGGTGATGGCGCAACCGCCCGGCAAGAAGAACAGCACGATACATCTGCTGTCGGGCGGAGAAAAAGCACTGACCGCGATCGCGCTGGTGTTCTCGCTGTTCCAGCTCAATCCCGCACCGTTCTGCCTGCTCGACGAGGTGGATGCGCCGCTGGACGATACCAACACCGAACGGCTGTGCGCGCTGATCCAGAAGATGGCTCAACACACCCAGTTCATCTTCATCAGCCACAACAAGATCACGATGGAGATGGCCAAGCAACTGGTCGGCGTGACGATGCAGGAGAAGGGCGTGTCCAAGGTGGTGGCAGTGGACATCGAGGAAGCGTTGCGCATGCGCGACGAGCCGGTCGTCGCGTAGATTATTTGCAGAAAGCGCTGATGTCCTGCTGCGCCTTGACGGTGCGCTGCTGGCGCTGTGCATCGTCCAGATAGGAGCGTTCGCCGTTGGCATCGATTTCCACCATGCGCGTACCTTCCTGCAAAGTCCTCAAGTTCTGCTGGGCGGCGGCACAGTTGGTTTTATTTGCCTCTTTTTGAGCCTGTTCCTGTGCTGCCTTGTCAGCGGCTTCTTTCTTTGCTTGTTGGGCTTTTTTCAATTCCGCTTCGCGTTCCGCGACGGTCTTTGCGGCGGCGGGCGCGCTCGCGGCAGATTGCGAGGGTTTCGCGGCGGGAACGGCGCTACCAATGGGGCGCAGCGTCTGTGCCTTGACGTTGGCGGGTGGCGGCTGGTCGGAATAATGCACGTCGCCGTTCTTGTCCACCCACTTGTTGAGCGCGGCATAACTGTTCATGCTGCACAGCAGTAAAAAGAGGGTCAGGTATGTTTTCATGGCAAGCACTCCAGATGTTTGCGTTGGTCGGATTGGTTGCAAATAAATTTCATTAAAAACCTGCACAAGTCTAGCATACGAAGATATGATTACGCGCACAGAGGGAGTACCAATATGATCGGCAACCAAGTGGGTCGGAAAGCGTAGGCGAATTCGTTATGACACATGGCAATGGAAACACAGGCAAACACCGTGCTTATTATGATGTCGAGAAAAACGGCGAATCGGCGTTGAAGCTGTTCATTGCCTATTACCGTGCACACAATCATTCCGGCAAGCTCTACGAAGATTTCCCCGATTATTTTCTGGTGAAACCGGCAGTGCTGGAAGGGCGCGAGATCGCCACGCGCAGTTCGGAGAAGCTGTTGCTGGACGATTGTGTCCAGCGCGCCAAGGCACGCAACGGCTACATCGGCGTCACCAAGCACCGCAACCCCAAGTTGGGCTATTACTGGCTGGAGTTGTCGGTGATGCCGTTCATGCTGGGTGATCCGGTGACCAAGGATAACAAGGGCGAGTTCTTTTACATCCTCACCAAATTCATCGAGTACACCAAACAGAATCCCAAGATATACGGCGATCTGACTGCCGAGATCGATTCGGACAAGGACGCTGCATTGATGCTTCATGAGATCAGCAAAATGGCAGAGCGGATGAGCAATACGCTCAAGCTCTATCCCGAGCCTATGCTGGTAGCGTTCAATCCGAAATGGCCGGTGACCGAAGTCAAAAGGCTGCTGCATTCCCTCAAGGAAAACGATCAGGACTGGTGCGAGATGTTCTTCGAATACCTGATCTATGTGATGGGCAAGAAAGCTAAGGGCTGACTTTCAGCAGCACCAGAACCGCACCGCTGCCGCCCTCTTTGGGCAGTGCATCGCAATACGCCAATACCTGCGAATGTTGAGTGAGCCAGTGGCGGGTACGCATCCTCAGTACCGCCTGGCCGTACCGGTTGTTCATCCCCTTGCCATGTATCACCAGCACGCAGCGCAATCCGCGTTGCGCCGCCTGATGCAGGAAGCCCTGCAACAACTTGCGTGCCGCGTCGCTGTGATTGCCGTGCAGGTCGAGACTATCCTGGACCGGCCAACTGCCGCGCCGCAGCTTGCGCAGCGTCATGCGCGACAGTCCGTTGCACAGGAACTCATCGGGTGCGCCTTCGGCGGCATGGTCTGAAAGCGAGTCCGGAATGACATCAGGCAGGGAGGAAGGGGCGCGAAGCAGGGGCTTGCGCGCGGCAGTCTGGGGGGCGATGCGGTTCTGTTCCGGCAGCGGTTTCACCGCACCGACTGCCGCACGGAACAGTGCGGCATCTTCGGGTTCTTGTGGCGGTGGTAAAGACCTCTTCACAACGTCATGAGCGAAACTGAGACAAGGCGAAGAATACCGAAAAACCGGAGTTTGCAAATGGCAAATGAGGATTTCGAGGTGTTTTTCAACGCCGTATCGGTGAGCGCAGTAGTTGTGTAGAGGTTTCTTCAGATTTTACCGAGCGAGGCCAGATACTTGTCCGCATCCAGTGCCGCCATGCAGCCGGTCGCCGCGCTGGTGCAGGCCTGGCGATAGATCTGGTCCTGCACGTCGCCAGCTGCGAACACGCCGGAAATGCTGGTTGCCGTGGCATTTCCGTTCGAACCGCCGCGCGTCCTGATGTAGCCGTTATCCATCTCCAACTGTCCGGCAAAAATATCGGTGTTGGGTTTGTGGCCGATGGCGATGAACACGCCGCTCAACGCGATGTCCTGCTTCTCGCCGCTCTGCACATTCTTGACGCGCATGCCGGTGACGCCGCTGGCATCGCCGAGCACTTCGTCCAGCGTGCTGTTCAGTTGCAGCGTGATCTTGCCTTCGGCGACTTTCTCCATCAGGTGGTCGATCATGATGCGTTCGGCACGGAAGGCGTCGCGCCGGTGCACCAGCGTGACGTGCTTGGCGATGTTGGCGAGGTACATGGCTTCTTCCACGGCGGTATTGCCGCCGCCGATCACCGCCACCTCCTGGCTGCGGTAGAAGAACCCGTCGCAGGTCGCGCAGCCGGACACGCCGCGCCCCATGAAGGCTTCTTCGGAGGGCAGGCCGAGATATTGCGCCGACGCGCCGGTGCAGACGATCAGCGCGTCGCAGGTGTAGCTGCCCGCGTCGCCGACCAGCAGGAACGGCTTCTGTTGCAGCTTGGCGGTGTGGATGTGGTCGGAGATCATCTGCGTGTTGAAACGTTCCGCGTGCTGCTGGAAGCGTTGCATCAGTTCCGGGCCTTGCACGCCCAGCGGGTCGGCCGGCCAGTTGTCCACGTCGGTGGTGGTCATCAATTGACCGCCCTGTGCCAGACCGGTGATCAGCACCGGATTCAGGTTGGCGCGTGCGGCATACACGGCGGCGGTATATCCGGCCGGGCCGGAGCCGAGGATGATCAGACGATGATGTTGGGTAGAGTTGCTCATGACAGCCATGCTTTCAACGATTATTGTGAGGGCGAAATTTAACAGCAATGGCGGCAGACTGTCGAGCTTCGAGTAAAATCCGCGCACTATGAAATTGCCATTTATCCTTGCTGTCCCTCTTGTTTGCTGGCTGGCAGCGACTTCTGCCGCTGCGGTCACGCTGCCGGGCATTCCCGAATTCATCGACGAGATGGTCGCCAAACACCATTTCAAGCGCGACGAACTGGAATGCGTGTTTGCCCATGCGCAGCATCGCCCGGCGGTGATCGAAGCGATCTCGCGTCCGGCGACCATCAAGCCGTGGCTGGAATACCGCGCGGCCTTCGTGAACCGGCAACGCGTCAAACTGGGCCTGGAATTTTGGACCAAATACCGGCAAACCTTGCGCCGTGCCGAGAAGCGATACGGCGTGCCGCAGGAGGTCATCGTCGCGGTGATCGGCGTGGAAACCATCTATGGCCGGAACGCGGGAACCTTCCGCACCATCGACGCGTTGACCACGCTGGCGTTCGATTATCCGCGCCGCGCGGAATTCTTTCGCGGCGAGCTGGAGCAATATCTGCTGCTGGCGCGCGAACAGCAGTTCGACCTGCTCGCGGTGCGCGGCTCATATGCCGGTGCGCTGGGCATCCCGCAATTCATGCCGGGCAGTTACCGAAAATATGCGGTGGACTTCAACGGCAACCGCAAGATCGACCTGCTGCGCGAAGACCGCGATGCGATAGGCAGCGTGGCCAATTATCTGCAAGGCTATGGCTGGATCGGCGGCGAGCCGGTTGCGCTGCGAGCAAATGTCGGCGAGGAGAACTGTGCCGGCGACATCAGCGCCCCGCGCAGCCTCGCATCATGGTCGGCAGCGGGCATAGCTCCGAGTGCAAATGCCGCTCAGGACAAGCCGGCGCGCTTGCTGGACTTTACGGTGGGCGAGGGCGACGAAAAACTGATGTCCGGGCACCCGAAGGAGTTCTGGCTGGCATTCAACAATTTCGACGTCATCACGCGCTACAACAACAGCGATTTCTATGCGATGTCGGTGTTCCAGCTGGCGGAAGCGCTGAAGGCAGCCCGCGGGGTTAGTTCGCCGAAGTGACCCGCCGTGCGCCGTTGTAGCGGCTGCGCCAATACTTGTCGGCCATGCTGGTCACGATGATGGACTTGCCGCTGCCGGGCGAATGGACGAAGCGATTCTCGCCGACATAGATGCCGACATGCGAAAACGCCAGCCGGCGGGTGTTGAAGAACACCAGGTCGCCGGGCAGCAACTCGCCGTCCGCCAATATCCTTCCCGCTTTGCTCATCTCCACGCTGGTGCGCGGCAGTTTTTTCCCGAGCGTGTTCAGGTATACGTACTGCACGAAGCCGCTGCAATCGAAACCGTCCTCGCGCGAGTCGCCGCCGTAGCGGTAGGGCGTGTCGGCCAGGCTCATGGCATACAGGGCGACCTCGTTCATGCGCCCGTCCGAGACCCGTTCGGGTGCCGGCCCGGACGTGGCGCAGGCAGTCAGCAGCAGGGGGAGGAAGAGTGGGGCGATGCGTTGCATGGAGCGCAATTTACGGTAAAGTGGCGGCGTCTGTAAAGGAACCATCCCATGAAAAATCTGCTGCTTGCTCTTGCGTTGTCGCTGTTCGCTGCGCCCTCTTGGGCAGAACTGGAAGTCATCGCGCTCAAGCACCGCAGCGTGGAGGAGGTTCTGCCTATCATCCGCCCGTTGCTGGATAAGGACGCGGTGGCCAGCGGCATGAACTACCAGCTCATCCTGCGCACCTCGCCGC
>JAVHQS010000066.1:4656-6606 GCA_036171255.1 Gallionella sp. | reverse complement strand
AAGGACGCGGTGGCCAGCGGCATGAACTACCAGCTCATCCTGCGCACCTCGCCGCGCAACCTTGAGCAGATCAAACAACTGCTCGAGAGCATCGATGTTTCTCCGCGCAGCCTGAAGATCACCGTGCTGCAAAACGTGGACAGCGAAACCATCGCGCGACTGACCGAAGTGTCCGGCAGCGTGGGGTCGAACCGCGGCGCGCGCGTCACCGTGCCGGGCGGCACAGACACGACCGGACTGACGGTGAATGTCGGTCAGGGCGCAGACCAGTTGCGTGCCAGGGTGAACCGTACCGACAGCGTGGCAAGCGACCACAAGACCCAGCAACTGCGGGTGCTGGAAGGCAACCGCGCCTACGTGCGCACCGGACAGTCCGTGCCGGTGCCGCAACGCCAGGTGATCCTGCGTCCATGGTCGACCCAGGTGATCGACACCACGCAATATCAGGACGTCGCCAGCGGCTTCTACGTGCTGCCGCGCGTCAACGGCGAGCGCGTCACGCTGGAAATCAGCACCGAGAACGATGCGCTGGCGCCGGATCAGGGCAACAACTATCCCACTACGCGCATCCAGCATACCAACACAACGGTATCGGGTCGCCTCGGCGAATGGATGGTAGTGGGCGATACCAGCCAGCAACAAAGCGGCCAGTCAGGCGGAATAGGCGCGCGCAACAGCACCGAGGGCAGCGAACAGCGCAAGGTGCTGCT
Organism: Gallionella sp.; assembly: GCA_036171255.1. Classification (GTDB taxonomy): domain Bacteria; phylum Pseudomonadota; class Gammaproteobacteria; order Burkholderiales; family Gallionellaceae; genus Gallionella. The sequence continues at coordinate 5,896 of JAVHQS010000066.1, read as the reverse complement.
CAAAGTGGAAGAGGTTGAATAACATCGATCACTGTTACAGGTAGGACGCGAAACCATGGCCACAGCATTCGATTTTCGAGAGCGGGCGCAGTCCTTCGGCGAGGAGATTGCGAACAGCATCAGCCATGGTTTTGGTTTGCTGGCCGCGTTGGTCGGTACCCCGGTTCTCGTGACAGCTGCAACCCAGCGCGGAGACGTTGCGGGTATCGTCGGCGCGAGCGTCTTTGCGACCACGATGGTGTTGCTATATCTCACTTCCACGCTCTACCATTTGTTGCCAGATAATAGTGCCAAGCGGGTATTCCAGGTGCTCGACCACGGTGCCATCTACCTTCTGATTGCCGGCACCTACACGCCGTTCACGCTCGGCGTGCTCCACGGTACATGGGGCTGGACGCTGTTCGGATTGGTGTGGGGCATGGCGCTGACCGGCATCGTACTAAAGGCAGTCGGCGGTGTGCGCTACCCGAGGCTCTCGACCTACATGTATCTCGTCATGGGTTGGCTCGCCCTCATCGCGGCAAAGCCATTGTGGCTGCATGTGCCGATGTGGGGACTGTTCTGGCTGCTGGCAGGCGGTGTCGCGTACACCGTGGGAGTGGTGTTCTTCGTGATTGATGAGCGTGTCCGCTACAGCCACTTCGTATGGCATCTGTTCGTTATCGCCGGCACATCGTGCCACTTCATCGCGGTACTGCGCTACGCGGCCTAGTTCGACTCAAATCAAAAAGGCCGGGGACGACGTTTTCTTGCGCGTTGGTAAATGGCGAGCGTCATTTACTCGGGCGCGGTGAATCTGGCGCCGCGCCGTTCCGCCATGCGCTGTCCGATCTGCACCGTTTGTTGCGGGTTGAGCAGATGTGCGGCAAGCGGCAACAGATCGCGTTCCTCGACGGCGATATGTACGGTATAGCTGCCGATAAACTTCCCGGTCAGCGTCGCGGCGAGCGGTGTTTCCATCCCTTGAGAGAGTTGCAGCAACACCGGACGCAATGCATCCCATGCCGCCAGCATCACCACGTGCTCGGATAACAGGCGTTCCAGCAAGGCATTCAGTTGCGCACTGTCCGGGCCGGCGGACAGACGCAGTGCCGGGAACAGATCCTGTTCTTCATCCAGATGGTGGAATTGTCCGGCGGTATCGAAGTAGCGCAGGATGCCTTGCGCGGCTTGCCGGGCTTGCTGATCGCAACCGTTGCGTGGCAGATGTTCGGCCAATCTTTGCAGCGTGTCGCACAGG
>JAVHQS010000066.1:0-4556 GCA_036171255.1 Gallionella sp. | reverse complement strand
TCCAGATGCCGCGCAACAGAAACAACGTGTAGCTGGTGAACGCACAAGTGATATGCAGCCCTTTGAGCAACAGGAAACTCATGGTCAATTTTTTTCGAGGCGTTCAAGCGTGCGCCGGTACACCGAGACGGCGGCGAGCAGCGCATAACCGAGCAGCGCGCCCTGCAGCAGCAAGCCCAGTGCGACCAACTCTGCCGCCGCATGCCACCACGGTGCGAACAGCGCTGCAAGCAAGGTGCAGCGGTGCAGCCATAAATGCCGCCACATCCAGGGCTCCGGGATGACCTCCTTCATATTTGGAACCCCCTTTTTTACCCCGCCACGGAACAGATGGAACCACACCAGGAAAGGGATGATCTTGTACAGCATGCCGTGCATCAACGACATGGCAAAACCGAGCAGGAATACTACGACAGTTAGCGTGGCGAATCGATCGATGACCGGAAGAAACAGCGTTGCCAAGGCAAACAAAGCGGCGCACAACAGTGCCGCCATACCCAGCCGGAAAAAACTCAATGTGGCATCCGCAACGCGGCGGCGGCGCTGGCTTTGCAGCCTGAGTGTGACCACGGCAAAACTGCCAGCCAAAAACCAGAACAGGCTTTGCGCAACGGCGGCTGTCCAGTGCGACTCAGGTGCAAACAGGAGGGATAGCAAGTTCAACAGCAGCACGATGAAGATTGCGGGGGCTAAAGCGGCGGTCAGCCATTTCGGGTAGTTTGGTGTGAGCTGGAACATCGGCACCACTTGATAGGACACGCCGACGATCAGCAACATCACCCAGCCGCCCAACGCCAGACTGACATGGGCGGTGGCCAACCTGGCGTAGGGCAGCAGCGAGCCAACGGCATAGCCGTGCGCCAGCAACATTCCCAATGCAGTGACTCCGCCGAGCGCGAAGACGGACAGCAGTATCGCGGTACTGGTGGCATTGCGGGCTGGTGCGCGTGTCAGGCTGATCAGGCTGGCGCAGATGAACGTCAGGAAAGCCAACCCCAATAGCGGCCAGGCAAGATCGAGCAATACCGGTTGGCCCAGCATGAATCCCGCAGGCAGCAACAGTGCGCCCAGTATCAGCGGCAGGAAGGTGAGCCATACCGTCAGCCGGGATGCCGGCATCGGGCTGCCGATGACTACCGGCAGGATCTGCTGCATCGCACCCAGCATGATGATCGCCATGAATCCCAGCGTGATGCAGTGCGTCGCGGCAAGCAATGCGGGCGTGTGCGGATCGGCAAACGGATTGTCTGTGCCGGACCTCAATATCAGCGCGGCTAACAGCAGGAACAGCGGTGCTGCGGCGAAGAAACGCAGCGGTACAGAAATCGGCGGTGCCTGCCCGGTGCTGAGCGAGAGGGTCTTCATGCGCTGCGGCTGATGCGAATCGAAAAGCTGCCATCCGCCAGTGCGGTGGTTTGCCAGGCATAACCGTTGTCTCGCAACACTTCGTAGAGCGGGTAAGGTTCGCGATGAATATGCACCTGCAGGACTGTTCCGGCGGGGAGCGACGACAATGCGCGCATGATGTGCTCGAAAGGCTCGGGCGGCGGCAGTCCGCACACATCCAGCACATGTGTCATGTCTGCGCTCATGGCGATCAGGCTGTCTGCATGCGGCTCAACAGAGCTTCCCGCTGTGTTGCCAGAAAGTGATCCGCGATGGGATAAAGCATCTGCTCTTCCTTGAGGTTGTGCTGCTGCATCACGATCAGCAGCGTCTCCGACAGACCACCATATCCTTGCGCATCCCGGCGAGCCAAGGTGGTGGCCATTTGTTCGATCAGCGTATTCATCTGGGCGTGCTCCATGCGCATCACCTGCACCGGGCCGGCAGGACCTCCGGCAGAGATCAGCGCCGGGAAAAGCTCGTTTTCTTCCATGCGAAAGTGCCTGGCCATGTCAGTGCGGAAATCGTTAAACATGGTCTCCGCTTCGCCCCAGTTGTTGGCCAAAGCGGCTTGTTCGGCGATGGCGAACGCCTCGTCGCAGGCGTGGTGGTTGGCACTCATAAATTCGGCAATGGTTTGCATATTGGCTTCCTCATGAAAATTCCGGTTCGATGTACGTGGTTGCCATAGCGGCAGGAACCGGAAAACTTTGGCATTATATAATAATACATGTATCATTCGCACATGTTATTTATGATTGCGTGGTGTGCGACATGATACGCATACGGAATTTCTCAAACACCTTTCAAATCAGGAACCCGGAATGACACACGACTGCTCCAATACCATCTCCTTAGACCTGTGCTACCCGTTCGATGCGCGCGGTGTGGCAAAACGTTTTCGCCATGCCGCAATCTTTGGCGCACTGGACGCGCTCAATCCGGGTGAGACGATGGCATTCGTCAATGACCACGATCCCTTGCCGTTGCTTGCCCAATTGACGCAGCGTTACGGTGAAGGTATTGCAATCAGTTATGTCTCACGCGAACCAGGAAAGATCGCCATCAACTTCACACGTAAATAAGATTTGCCACGGCATGGCTGCTAAACTTGCTTCAATCAAAAATGCGGTAGTGGTGAAGCCTTGCAAATCGGTACCCCCCAAATGATGTTCATATTCGTGAATCATTGCTGACATGAGTTTTATCAAGAAAATTCTGGATTTTTGGGGTGTGGCGCCGGATGCCACCGGTCATGCCGAAAAGGTCATATCGGCAGCCGGTGGATTCATCGGCATTTTGCTGACCCTGTGGGTCAGCCTCCATTATCTCGGGACGCAAGGCGCGGTGCTACTGGTGGCTTCAATGGGGGCATCGGCAGTATTGCTGTTTGCCGTTCCGCATGGCGCGTTATCCCAGCCTTGGCCGTTGTTGGGCGGCCATGTCGTTTCTGCGCTGATCGGCGTCACCTGTGCACAGGGTGTTCCAAACACCTTGATTGCCGCGCCGCTGGCCGTCGCACTGGCGATCGGCGCGATGCATTATCTGCGTTGCATCCATCCGCCCGGCGGGGCGACGGCCATTACGGCGGTCATCGGCGGATCGGAAGTGCATGCGCTGGGCTATCAGTTCGTGCTGACCCCGGTGTTGCTGAACGCAGTCATCATGCTGCTCACCGCCGTTGCAGTGAACTACGCTTTCCCATGGCGCCGCTATCCGGCCAGTTTCAAGCAGCAACCCGTTAGCCCCAAAGTCCAAAATACCGATGTATCCAACCGGTTGAGTCACGGCGATTTTGCTTACGCGCTACGAGAGATCGGTTCTTATGTCGACATCAGCGAAGATGATCTGGTCAACATCTACCGGCTGGCCGTCAAACATGCCTGGCAATTATCCGATCAGCCCGGGGAGATCACTGCCGGACTCTATTACAGCAACGGTGAACAGTGTGAGCACTGTTCGGTGCGCAAGGTTATCGAGTTATCCGGCGATGGTACTGGTGAAGAGGCTGCAGTGACTTTCAGGATCGTGGCAGGGGACGGGCAAGGCACGGTAAACACTGCTGCGCTGGCCGATTTTACCGACTGGCAGAAGTATGAAGTGATACCGAAAGACGGTTCATGGCATCGGATAAGGCCGATTTGATTTTGCAATCCGGATTGAAAGGCGAACATGAAACTGACCCAATATTCTGATCTCGGCTTGCGGTTGCTGATGTATCTGGCACACCGTTATGGCGAATCGGTTACGATCCAAGAGGTGAGTGACCGGTTCGCGGTTTCCAAGAACCATATGGTCAAGATATCCCATCAGTTGACCAAGTCGGGTTTGATTGAAAGCACGCGCGGACGTAATGGCGGTGTCCGGTTGGCACTTTCCCCGCAAGACATATCGGTCGAGGATGCGTTACGCGCGACAGAAGACAACTTCGATCTGGTTGAGTGCTTCAATGCCACACAGAACCATTGCGTCATCACTGAAGTATGCAAATTGAGCGGTGTCCTTGACAATGCGCTCGCAGCCTTTTTTGCGGTGCTTCGGCAAACTTCATTGGCCGACCTGGTGAAGAACGGCAGGGTGCTTGAAAAAGCGTTACTGCCGCTTCCCAAGGAAATTTTCATCAATTCCCGTGCAATAACCCCGTCAAGAAAAAAATAACCCGACCTCGAAGGAATCGGGGTTGCATTGCAGTTGAAAACATGTATCATCGGCACATGTATAAAGCGCGGATGTAATAGGGAAGCATGTCATATGCTCATTTGGACGGCCTCGCCAGTATTGGCTTTCTGCTCAATGATGGTTTCAATAATAAAAAACGAGGTACCAATGATCGAACCCGTGAAAATGGCTGATTTCTTCGTTACGTTCTTTTCAGCGGCTTCGGTCATCATTTTTGGCGCGCTGTACGCTCTTCTGTTTGCCTATTCCAGAATCAAAAAAGAGACACGATTGATGCCGCTTGCTTATGCGGCTTACGCCGTCTTGTGTATCTCGGTCATCGTGCTGGCCAATGTGGCCAATCTGTTCAAACAACCTGTATGGGCGAGCATCGTCGTATTCATGTTGGCGGGATATCTGTTCGCTCCCCATGCGATCTGGCATCTGTGCGTGGGTACGCATGCCGATGAGCATGCGGAGGCCGAGATGCCTGCGGTGAAAGAATCTTAAAC
>JAVHQS010000065.1:0-14672 GCA_036171255.1 Gallionella sp. | reverse complement strand
ACATCCTGCACCGACTTCTCATCCGCTTCCGCGTATTTTTCCAACAGGACTTCGGTGCTGATCTCTTGCGTCATCGCATTGCTTCCTTCGATAGCTGATTTGTCTGCCAGGTCTTTGGTGAGTCCGGCAAGGAATTGTTGTCCGGTCATGGGTATTTTGGGAACACCCTCAGGTACTGATCGGTTGGCGGATGTTGCAGGCAATACGCTTTCGGTATCGAGCACGATGTTACTCCCTTGATTGCACGAGCTACTTTAGTTGTAAAGTAAAAAACCACTATATATAGTGGTTGGTCACTTGGTTTTGACTAATTGTAGGGTGCCGGGAGTTTTTTGCAAGTGAAATATCGGCCTGGATAATTTGACTTGTATCGCCGGAAGGGATAGGCGGACTCGCCAAAATAATGCCTGCAATCTGCTAATGCGCCAAGCGTGTTGGGTCAGGCGCGGGGTGTTGCGCCGTAACCCAACAAAAGCCAGTGTGCCCATCTGCCGGTGTTGAAGTTTGGGTTTGTTGGGTTACGCGATAAAGCCGCTAACCCAACCTACATGACTAACGCGCCAGCAGATTCACCAGCCCGTCCAGCCCGACGAAATTCAGCGCGTAGCTGGCCTGTTCGCGCACCACCGGCTTGGCGTGGTAGGCGATGCTGATCCCGGCCTGCGCCATCATCTTCAGGTCGTTCGCGCCGTCGCCCATCGCGATCACCTGTTCCGGCTTGAGTTTCAGCTCGTCGCGCATCTTCACCAGCCAGTCGGCCTTGCCCTGCGCATCGAGTATCTTGCCCAGCACCTTGCCGGTGAGTTTGCCGTCGACGATCTCCAGCGTGTTGGCATGGGTGTAGTCGAGGCCGAGACGCGGCTTGAGCCGTTCGGTGAAGAACAGGAAGCCGCCGGACACCAGCAGCGTCCTGATGCCGTGCTGCTTCAGTTCCGCCAGCATGTGCTCGGCGCCGGGATTGAGTTGCAGGCGTTCGTCGTACACGCGCTGCAACGCGCCTTCGTCCAGCCCTTCCAGCAACGCCACGCGGCGGCGCAGGCTCTCGGCGAAATCGATCTCGCCGCGCATCGCGGATTCGGTGATCTCCGATACCTGCGGCTTCAGCCCCTGCATGTCGGCGATCTCGTCGATGCACTCGATGCTGATCAGCGTCGAATCCATGTCCATCACCACCAGCCCGAAATCGGACAGATGCTTGCCCTGCGGCACGAAGCCGTAGTCGAGCCGGTTAGCCAGACAGTAGGGCGCGATTTCGGGATGGGCTTGCGCCCCAGTCAGCCGGTAGGCGTGCTCGGCGATCTGTTCGCGCTGCCTGCTCTGCGCCAGTTTGGCAAGGTGGTCGAGATGCGTGCCAGCGATGGCGTGGGTGGCTTGGAGGATGAGGTTCATGCGGTCAATTCGTTATAGAAGTTTTTGATGGCGAGCACGCGCTGGGCGAGGTCGCCGTATTTTAACTCGATGCGTAGCTTGTCCTGTCCCGACATCCTGATGTGGCGTTTGCTCTGAATCATCGTGATGATCTTCATCGGGTCGATGGGCGGGTTCGGCACGAACTGAATTTGTATCGCTTCCGATGACGCGTCCACTTTGCTGATGCCGAGCGGCTTGGCGAGGATGCGCAGGCGGTGGCTGTCGAGCAGGGCGTGCGCGGGTTCCGGCAGCAGGCCGAAGCGGTCGATCAGCTCCCGGTGCATCTCGTCGAGGTCTTCGAGCGTGCTGCAATTCGCCAGGCGTTTGTACAGCATCAGGCGCTGGTGGATGTCGCCGCAATAATCGTTGGGCAACAGCGCAGGGGTATGCAGATTGATCTCGGTAGTGACGCCGAGCGGGTGCGCCATGTCCGGTTCGCGCCCCTGCCGCAGCGAGGCGACGGCGGCGTTCAGCATGTCGGTGTACAGCGAGAAGCCGATCTCCTGCATCTCGCCACTCTGCGATTCGCCCAGCACCTCGCCCGCGCCGCGTATCTCCAGGTCGTGCATCGCGAGGTAGAAGCCGCTGCCGAGTTGTTCCATCGCCTGGATCGCTTCGAGGCGTTTTTTCGCCTGTGCGGTGAGGGCTTCGGTCTCGACCAGCAGATAGGCGTAGGCCTGGTGGTGCGAGCGTCCGACGCGGCCGCGCAGTTGGTGCAGTTGCGCGAGGCCGAAGCGGTCGGCGCGGTTCATGATGATGGTGTTGGCGGTGGGGATGTCGATGCCGGTCTCGATGATCGTGGTGCACAGCAGCACGTTGAAACGCTGCTGGTAGAAGTCGCGCATCACCGCTTCCAGGTCGCGCTCGCCCATCTGGCCGTGCGCCACGCGGATGCGCGCTTCGGGCAGCAGCGCGGTGAGTTTCTCCGCGATGTTGGCGATGGTCTCCACCTCGTTGTGCAGGAAGTACACCTGCCCGCCGCGCTTGAGTTCGCGCAGCACCGCCTCGCGGATGATGCCGTTGCCGGCCTGCGCGACGAAGGTCTTGATCGACAGGCGGCGTTGCGGCGCGGTGGCGATTACCGAGAAGTCGCGCAGTCCCTCCAGCGACATCGCCAGCGTGCGCGGGATCGGCGTCGCGGTGAGCGTCAGCACGTCCACTTCTGCTCTGAGCGCTTTCAATCTTTCTTTCTGCTGCACGCCGAAACGGTGTTCCTCGTCGATGATGACCAGCCCGAGGTTATGGAACTTCACGCCCTTCTGGATCAGCTTGTGCGTGCCGATGATGATGTCGAGCTTGCCGTCCCCCATGTCCTTCAGCGCCTGGGTCTGTTCCTTGGCGGAGCGGAAGCGCGACAACTCGGCGATCTTGAGCGGCAGGTCGGCGAAGCGGTCGGAGAAATTCTGGAAGTGCTGTTCGGCGAGCAGCGTGGTCGGCACCAGCACCGCGACCTGTTTGCCGTCCATCGCGGCGACGAACGCGGCGCGCAGCGCGACCTCGGTCTTGCCGAAGCCGACATCGCCGCAGATCAGTCTGTCCATCGGCTTGCCGGATTGCAGGTCGCTGATCACCGCCTCGATCGCGGCGGCCTGGTCGGGCGTCTCTTCGAAGCCGAATCCGGCGGCAAATTCCTCGTAATCACGTGCGGTCAGTTTGAAGGCGTGGCCCTTGCGCGTGGCGCGCTGCGCATAGAGGTTCAGCAGTTCGGCAGCGGTGTCGCGCACCTGCTGCATCGCGCGGCGTTTCGCCTTGTCCCACGCACCGCTGCCGAGCTTGTGCAACGGCGCGGCCTCCGGCGCGCCGCCGCTGTAGCGGCTGATGACGTGCAGTTGCGCGACCGGCACGTACAGCTTGTCGCCGCCCGCATAGTCCAGCAGCAGGAACTCGCCTTCGCCTTCGCCGAGATCGAGATTGATCAGTCCGGCATAGCGCGCGATGCCGTGCTGCTCATGCACCACCGGATCGCCGGTCTTGAGTTCGGACAGGTCGCGCAGCATGCCTTCGACGTTGCTCTTCTTCGCGGCGCGGGCGGCTCGACTGCGCGGCTGTGCGGCGTATAGCTCGCTCTCTGTGACCAGCGCGATGTTGTCATCCGCAAGTATGAAACCACCCTGGATAGGACCGATGCCGAGCATGAATCTTTCTTTACCGCCGATGAAGGATACAAAGTCCTCGCACACGGCAGGTGAGAGGCCGTATTCATTCAAATAGCCAGACATGATTTCGCGGCGGCCTAGGCTTTCGGCGAGCAGCAGTACGCGCCCTGCATAGTCGCGCAGAAAGTCGGCGAACTTCTGTGTTGGTGCTTCGGCGTGCCGGTCCACCGCGATGGGCGGGATGGCGGCGGTTGGGCAGCGGGTAATATTTTTCGGAGTATTTCCCGTCTGCTCTTCATCAAGCCGTTCGTGCTGAGCCCTTCGACTCTGCTCAGGGCAGGCTTGTCGAAGCATGGACGGCGAAGCCCCTTCGTCGGGAGCGCCGTTCGTTCCTTCGACAAGCTCGGGACGAACGGGGTTAAATGGCTCGGGGCGAACGGGTGATTGATTGACCGAGACGATGTCCAGCCGCGCAAACTCTTTCGCACGAACGAAGAACTGCTCTGCATCCAAAAATAATTCTTTCGGCTCCAGCAGCGGACGCTGCGGGTCGCCGCGCAGCAGGTTGTAGCGCGAGGCGGCATCCTTGCCGAAAGTGGCGATGGCCTCGTCCACATCGTGATGCAGACACAGTGTGGCGTTCTTCGGCAGGTAGTCGAACAGCGTCGCGGTCTTGCCGAAGAACAGCGGCAGGTAATACTCGATACCCGCCGGGGCGTTACCCTTGCTCACCCCTTTGTAGATGTACGACCTGGATGGATCGCCCTCGAAGCGTTCGCGGAAACCCTGGCGGAAGCGCGCCTGCCCGGCCTCGTCGAGCGGGTATTCGCGCGCCGGCAGCAGGCGGATCTCCGGCACCGGATACAGCGTGCGTTGCGTGTCCACATCGAAGGTCGCGATGGTCTCGATCTCGTCGTCGAACAGGTCGATGCGGTACGGCAGCACGCTGCCCATCGCGAACAGGTCGATGATGCCGCCGCGCACGCAGTATTCGCCGGGGGTGAGCACCTGCTGCACGTGGTTGTATCCGGCGAAAGCCATCTGCTCGCGCAGTTGCGCGACATTCAGTTTCTCGCCACGCTTCAGGAAGAAGGTGAAGGCGGCAAGGTATTCGACCGGCGGCAGCGGATACAGCGCGGTGGTGAGCGGCACGATGACGACATCGGACGAACCGCTGCGGATGTGGTGCAGCGTGGCGAGGCGCTCAGAGATCAAATCCTGGTGCGGCGAGAAATGGTCATAGGGCAGCGTCTCCCAATCCGGCAGCAGATGCACACGCAGCTTGGGATCGAAGAACGGGATCTCCTCGACCAGCCGTTGCGCCTCCAAGGCATTGGCGGCGATGACCACCAATGGCGATTGCTTATTAGCGTATTGTGCCAATGCCAATGCGTCGGAAGAACCGGCCAGATTGGTGTAGCGCGGGCGGGAATGTTTTGATGAAAAAAGCACGATGAACAGACTGAAACAAAGGCGCGCATTATAAGCCATGCGCATCGGCAACCTTTTAATTTACAATCCCGCCCATGTCCGAATTCCACGCATTAGTTCCCGCTGCCGGTTTTGGCGCGCGCATGGGCCATGAGTTACCCAAACAGTACCTGCCGCTGGCCGGGCAGCCGATGATCTTTCACGCGCTGAATACGCTGTGTTCCTGTCCAGACATCGGCACAGTGTTCGTGGTACTGGCCCCCGACGATACGCTGTTCCACAGTTACGACTGGTCGCGTTTCGGCGACAAGTTGCAGACCTTGTATTGCGGCGGGGCGATGCGTGCGGACACGGTGCTGAACGGTTTGCTGGTCTCCGAAATCGAGCCGGACGATTGGGTGCTGGTGCATGATGCGGCGCGGCCTTGTTTGACCCGGGCGCATCTGTCCAAGCTGATCGCGGAGCTGCGCGACGATGCGGTGGGCGGCATCCTCGCGGTGCCGGTGGCGGATACGCTGAAGCGCGCGGATGACCAAGGACGCATCGCGCGTACCGAGGATCGTGCCGGGCTGTGGCAGGCGCAGACGCCGCAGATGTTCCGCGCCGGGCTGCTGGCGCAGGCGTTGCAGCAATGCAAGAGCGTTACCGACGAGGCGTCGGCAGTCGAGTCATTGGGCTTGCAGCCCAAACTGGTATTGAGCGAATCGACCAATTTCAAGGTGACCTATCCGCAGGATCTGCTGCTGGCGGAGTTATTACTGGCGGGAGGCAATAAACTACTGCGCTCGACATAACGTTGTTGCTCAATGGCTCAAAATGCTCATTTACTCATTTGTAAACTCCGCTTTTTTTGCCATTTCGCGCCTCGCTCTGTCATCGCTCGTAACGTTTCTTGCCACCCGTTGAATTTGAGGAGAGTGCTGTGCGTATCGGACAAGGTTTTGACGTTCACCAACTGGTGAAGGGCCGCAAGCTGGTCATCGGCGGGGTGGAGATCCCCTGCGAGAAAGGCTTGCTCGGGCATTCCGATGCGGACGTGCTGCTGCATGCGATCTGCGATGCGCTGCTGGGTGCTGCTGCGCTGGGCGACATCGGGCGGCACTTCGCCGACAGCGATGCCAAGTTCAAGAATATCGACAGCCGCATCCTGTTGCGCGAAGTGGTGCACCTGGTGCGCGAGCAAGGCTATCGCGTCGGCAACGTGGATGCGACCATCATCGCGCAGGCACCGAAGATGGCACCGCATATCGCCCACATGGTGGCGCACATCGCCGCCGATCTGCATCTGGAAAGGCACCAGGTCAACGTCAAGGCGACCACCACCGAGCAACTCGGCTTTACCGGACGCGGCGAAGGCATCGCGGCGCAGGCCGTGGTGCTGCTGCTCGCGGACAAATGATGGATGCAGGGGATTTCCCATCCTTCGACTCCGCACCGTTCGCATTGAGCGTAGCGGCCTTGCCGCGCAGTCGAAATGTACGGGGCTACGCTCAGGACGAACGGTGTGAGGGTTAGATTGTGCGCATCCTCGGTTTAGATACCTCCACCGAATATTGTTCGGTCGCGCTATGGCAGGACGGTGCGGTCATGGAGCATTGCGAGCTGGTCGGGCAGAAACATTCCGAACTGTTGATCTCTATGCTGGACGCTTTGCTCAAGGCGGCGGGACTCACGCTTCAGCAACTCGATGGCATCGCGTTCGGCATGGGACCGGGTTCGTTCACCGGCGTGCGTATCGCCTGCGGAGCGACACAGGGTCTGGCGCTCGGCGCGAATTTGCCGGTGGTCGGCGTGTGTACCCTGGAAGCATTGGCGCAAGCATCCGGTCACGACAAAGTGATCGCCGCATTGGATGCACGGATGGCCGAGCTGTATTTTGCGGCATACCAAAAGCGTGACGATGGATGGCGTGCCGTGGTCGAACCGTGTCTGTGCAAGCCGGAAGAGGCACCCGTGCTGTCGGGTGATGACTGGTTCGGTGCCGGCAGCGGTTTCGCGGCACATGGCGATGCCCTGCAAGCCAGATATGACGGGCAGTTGCAGGGAGTGGATGGCGCTGCCGTGCCGCAAGCCGCAGCGATAGCCGGGTTGGGCGCAGCCCGATTCGCCCGGGGTCGGGGAGTGGATGCGGCACTGGCATTGCCACTTTACTTGCGCGACAAAGTCGCCTTGAAGACCAGCGAACGGGAAGCGCGCTGATGCGTCCGATGACGCATGCCGATGTGGATGCGGTGCTGGCCATCGAACAGGCGGTGCAGCATTATCCGTGGACACGCGGCAATTTCGCCGATGTGCTGGGCAGCGGTTATCTCTGTTGCGTGGCCGAAGCCGGGGGCGAAATATACGGTTATGCGATGCTGCGACAGATAATGGATGAGGCTGAGTTGCTCAACATCGGCGTGGCGGCAGCGCAACAGCGCAAAGGATTGGGCCGGGCGATATTGTTGGAGATGCTGGAGGTGGCGCGCGAATGGGGTACGCAGGTAAAGCCGTTGATAGACGGCTGCCCGCAAAAAAACATGCGGCAGGTATTCCTCGAAGTGCGTCCATCCAATGCGGCTGCGATCGCGTTGTATCGCAGTGCGGGTTTCAGCGAGATCGGCGTGCGGCGCGGTTACTACCAGAATGCCAACGGCAGCGAGGATGCGTTAGTGATGGCATGCGATTTACCCTCTCCCCTAACCCCTCTCCCGCAAGTGGGCGAGGGGAATTAACTTGGAGTTCTCTGTTTATGGATAGACGCGAGGCGATGCTGCGCGAGTTGAAGCTGTATCCGCTGTGGCTGCGCAAGGGTAACGGCGAAGCGGTTGAGTCACCGCGGGGGCTGAGTGAACAACACGCACCTGCGGCGGAAGAGCCTGCGCCCATTGCTGCGGCGGCGGTTGTTCCATTAAATCCGGTTAGTCCATTGGAACCGGTTCAGTCCCTTCCCCTTGAGAGGGGGAAGGCTGGGATGGGGGTGGGGCAGCGGGAGAGCCGGGTTTCTACCCCCTCCCTGACCCTCCCTCTGCAAGAGGGAGGGGGGAATATCGCGCCTGAGCCGATAAGTGTGCGGGGGGAGCTTGGCGAACCCGGCTGGGCCGAACTCAAACGGCAAGTGCGCGACTGCACCGCTTGCAAGCTGCGCGCAGGGTGTACGCAGACGGTGTTCGGCGTGGGCGATGAGAACGCCGGCTGGCTGTTCGTCGGCGAGGGGCCGGGCGCGGACGAGGATGCGCTGGGCGAGCCGTTTGTCGGGCAGGCGGGCAAGCTGCTCGACAACATGCTGATGGCGATCAAACTGAAGCGCGGCAACAACGTCTATATCGCCAATATCGTCAAATGCCGTCCGCCGAACAATCGCAACCCGGAAGCGGACGAGATCGCGACCTGCCTGCCGTATCTCAGACGCCAGATCGCGCTGATCCGGCCCAAGCTGATCGTGGCGCTGGGCAAGACCGCAGCGACCTCATTGTTGGGTAAGGAATCCACGCTGGGTTCGTTGCGCGGTACGCTGCATGACTTCGGCGGCATCCCGCTGCTGGTCACCTACCATCCGGCTTATCTGTTGCGCAGCCCGTCGGAAAAAGCCAAGGCGTGGCAGGACCTGTGTCTGGCGGTGGAAACGATGAAGGGGCTGGGATAACCGTTCCGTTCAAGCGGGAAGCGGGTTGGCGGAGAAGCTACTTCTTCTCGGCCTGGTTTTTCAGTTGTGCGACGTAATCGTCCAGCGCCCGGTTCCGTTCCTGTTCGGTGCTGAACATGCGGACGACACGCAGCAGCGGATTGTGTATCTCGACCTGCTCGTCCATCCTGAGGTGCGTGCCGTTCGCGGTTTCCGTCAGCGTGATCCTGCGCAAGCCGCTCAGGTTGCCGTAGAACTGCAGCTCCAGCATCTGCGGGGCTTGCGACGAGATCGTCTGAACCATCACTGTGCCGCCGTCCTTGCCGAACTCCGCCCATTTCTGCATGTCCGGTCCCGGTGCCGGTTGCATGGCGACTTGCGCCAGTTCCTTGCGCCAGGCGGGTTGGGCGGTGAAATCGGCGAGCAGTTTCCATACCGCGCCGCGCGTCGCATGGATGTCGGTGTCCACGCTGCGGTTGTGGTAGCGTGGCTGGGCGACGCCGGCCAGGGTGATGGCGGAGACCGTGACGACGAGAGCCAGCAGCAAGCGAAACAACCATTGCATCAGAATTGTCCCCTGTCCTGATCGTGGCCGTGTCTCCGGTACAGCGCGGTCATGATGCCGGACAGCAGCAGGCCGAATATCAGGATGACGATGTAGATGCTGAATTGCAATTTCTCCATCATTGCATACAGCGCGAGCATGGCGAAGATGCTCAGGTTCTCGTTGAAGTTCTGCACCGCGATGGAGCTGCCCGCGCCCATCAGCAAGTGGCCGCGATGCTGCAACAGCGCATTCATCGGCACCACGAAATAGCCGCCCATCGCGCCGATGGCGACCAGCAGGAAGATCGCCAGCGCGCTGTTGGTCACCGGGATCATGAACAGCACCACCAGACCCATCGCGATGCCGATCGGCAGCACTTTCACCGAATTCTCCAGTTTGACGAATTTGGCGGCCAGCACCGAGCCGATGGCGATGCCGATGGCGACCCATGCGGTCAGTTTCGCCGCGCTGGCGATGTCATATTGCAGTGCGACGGCAGCCCAGCCCAATACGATCAGGCGCAGCGTCGCGCCGGTACCCCAGAACAGGGTGGTCACGGCAAGCGAGAGCTGCCCGAGCGGGTCTTTCCACAACAGCATGAAACAGTGCCCGAACTCGTCGAGCAGGAACAGCGGGTTGCGGCTCAATGGCTTGTGGTCTATCGCGACGCGCGGGATATACAGGTTGAACACGGCAGCGGCGAAGTAGATCGCCACGATGATGGCGATCGCCAGTTCCGGCGCGGTGTCGATGCCGGTATCGATGACCGGTACATCCCACCATTTCAACATCGGCTCGGCGATGGCAGGGCTGATCAGGATCCCGCCGACCACGGCGCCCAGTACGATGGCCAGCACGGTCAGGCCTTCCATCCAACTGTTCGCCAGCACCAGTTTTTCCGGCGGCAAATATTCGGTGAGGATGCCGTATTTGGCCGGAGAGTAGGCCGCCGCCCCCAGGCCGACCAGGCCGTAGGCAAACAGCGGATTGATGCCGAGCAGCATCGCGATGCAGCCGAAGATCTTGATGTTGTTGCTGACAAACATCACGCGCCCCTTGGGCAGCGAGTCGGCGAAGGCGCCGACGAACGGTGCCAGCACGATGTAGGAAAAGATAAAGGCTTCTTGCAGTACCGGGGTGTGCCAGCTCGGCGCGTGCAAGTCTTTCAATAAGGCGATGGCGGCAAACAACAGCGCATTGTCTGCGAGCGCGGACAAGAACTGTGCGGCAAGGATGATGTAGAAACCGCGATTCATGTTCTTTCGGCGGAGGCTAATGCGCGCAGCGCGTTAAAGACTGCGGAGCAGTCTGGCCGTAGCCAAAGAAATTGCGCCGCGAGGATGATGTGGAAGCCGGGATTCATCAATCTGGAGTGGTTTTTATCAGGCCGTTTTATAACACGAAAGCATTGCCCCTGCTATCATTCATCCCTGTCCAAACACCTTGCCCCGATTAAATTTTCATGCCTCGTCCGATACAAGCCCATATCGACCTGAGCGCTCTGGAGAACAATCTCCAGGTGGCGCGCCATGCTACGTCCGCGCGCATCATGGCGGTCATCAAGGCGAACGGTTACGGGCACGGTCTGCTGCGCGTGGCCGAAGCGTTGTCCGGCGCGGACGGCTTTGCGCTGCTGGATGCCAGTGATGCGGTGCGGCTGCGCGAAGCGGGCTACCGCCAGACCATCCTGCTGCTGGAAGGGGTGTTCGGCGCGGAAGACCTGGCATTGGCCGCCAAATACGACTTGACTTGCGTGATCCACAGCGACTGGCAACTCGCGCTGCTCGATGCTTATCCGGGGCGCGCCGCGCTGGACGTGTGGCTCAAGGTCAACAGCGGCATGAACCGGCTGGGATTTGCGCCGCAGCAGGTCGCAGCGGCGATGGAGCGATTGCACCGCCATCGTGCGCTGCGCGACATCACGCTGATGAGCCACTTTGCCCATGCCGACGAAGCGCGCGGCGTGGCCGGGCAACTCGAACTGTTCAACGAGCTCGCCGCCCCTTATCGCGTACCGCGCTCGCTGGCGAATTCCGCCGCGCTGTTGCGTTATCCGGCGACGCACGGCGACTGGGTGCGTCCCGGCATCATGCTGTATGGCGCGTCGCCGTTCGCCGAAGTCAGCGCGCAACAGCTCGGACTGAAACCCGTGATGACGCTGAGCAGCCGCATCATCGCGACGCAGGAGTTGCGTGCCGGCGACGAGGTCGGCTACGGCGCGCTGTTCCGCGCGGATCGCCCAATGCGCATCGGGGTCGTCGCGTGCGGCTATGCCGACGGTTATCCGCGCCAGAGCGGAAGGGTGGAGCCGGAGGCTCCGGGCACCCACCGGCCCACCCATGGCGGGTGGAGCGGCACGCCGATACTGGTGGACGGGCAGGAGACGCAAACGCTGGGACGCATCTCGATGGACATGCTGTGCGCGGACTTGAGCGCGTTGCCGCAGGCCGGTGTCGGTAGCCGCGTGACATTGTGGGGCGCCGGGCTGCCGGTCGAAGAGGTGGCGCGCGCGGCAGGCACCATCAGTTATGAATTGATGTGCGCGCTGACGGCGCGCGTGCCGGTTGTGATCTGAAAAAATGGAGTAGAGACATGTTGGGTATCATCGGCGGCAGCGGCGTTTACAACATCGAGGGGTTGGAGAATACCCGCTGGGTCAAAGCGGCCTCGTCGTTTGGCGAGCCGTCGGATGAAGTGCTGGTTGGCGAACTGCCTATTGGAGAATTGAGGTCACAGCCCATCGCCTTCCTGCCGCGCCACGGCAGGGGGCATCGCATCCCGCCGTCGGAGATCAACTTCCGCGCCAACATCGACGCTTTGAAACGTATGGGTGTGACCGACATCGTGTCGGTCAGCGCGGTCGGTTCGCTGCGCGAAGAGCTCAAGCCGGGCATGTTCGTCATCGTCGACCAGTTCATCGACCGCACCTTCGCGCGCGAAAAGAGTTTTTTCGGCAACGGGCTGGCCGCGCATGTCTCGATGGCGCACCCGGTGTGCCATCGCCTGGGCGATCATCTGTATGCGGCGGCGCAGCAGGCCGGCATTCCGGTGTCGCGCGGCGGCACCTATCTGGTGATGGAAGGACCGCAGTTCTCCAGTCTCGCGGAATCGGAACTGTACCGTTCGTGGAATTGCGATGTGATCGGCATGACCAACATGCCGGAAGCCAAGCTCGCGCGCGAGGCGGAGATCTGTTACGCCACGGTCGCGATGGTGACCGACTACGACTGCTGGCATCCCAACCATGACGATGTCACGGTCGAGGCGATCGTCAAGGTGCTGCTGGAGAATGCCGACAAGGCGCGCGCGCTGGTGAAGAGCGTCGCGCCGCGCGTGCAAGGTGATGCAGCAGCTTGCCAGTGCGGCTGCCGCAGCGCGTTGCAGCACGCCATCCTCACCGCGCCGGAAGCGCGCGATGCGGTGATGTGCGAAAAGCTGTCCGCTGTTGCCGGGCGGATGTTGAATATATAGATTCAAATAAGGCCGTTCGCCCTGATAACCAGCGACTTGGTGAGTGTTGTTTGCTCGCCTAGTCGAATGGCTAGTAGTTACACCAGCTTGTCGAAGGGCCATTCATGGTTCGACAAGCTCACCACGAACGGTCGGAGAATAAATCCATCAATTCATGGGGAAGGAAAATGACCATCAAATCCCGCATCCGCACTGTTCCGCACTATCCGCATCAGGGAATCATGTTCCGCGACATCACCACCTTGCTCAAAGACCCGATCGGCTTGCGTGCCACGGTGGATGAGCTGGTGCGCCGCTATCAGGACGTGAAGATCGACAAGGTTGCCGGCATCGAATCGCGCGGCTTTATCGTCGGCACGCCGCTGGCTTACGTGCTGGGCAAAGGCTTCGTGCCGATCCGCAAGAAAGGCAAGCTGCCCGCCGAGACGGTCGGTCGCGATTACCAGCTTGAATACGGCACAGACCGCATCGAGATCCACACCGATGCGATCCAGAAGGGCGACCGCGTGTTACTGGTGGATGACCTGATCGCCACCGGCGGCACAGCGGAAGCCGCTGTCAAGCTGATCCAGGACATGGGCGGGGTGGTGGTCGAGTGCTGTTTCGTCATCGACCTGCCGGATATCGGCGGGCGTAAGCGGCTGGAGAAGCAGGGGCAAAAGGTGTTTGCGCTGTGCGAGTTTGAAGGGGATTAATCCCGCTTGACGCTATACGTCAAAGACGGATAATGCCTGCCATGCACACCGTTATCGAAACCGAAGACTTCGAGAAACTCTGGCCGTTGTATTGGACAGAAAAAGAGCACGATGCTTTTGCGTTGTTCATCGCGGGAAATCCCAATGCAGGAGATGTGGTCAGGGGTTCGGGCGGGGTGCGCAAGGTGCGCTGGTCCCGTTCCGGTTCTGGGAAATCGGGCGGCGTGCGCGTGATTTATTTCAACCGCAATGAGAAGGGCGAAATCTGGCTGATTTTCATGTATGCCAAAAGCAAACAGGATTCGATAAACGGAAACGTATTGAAGGAGCTGAAAAATGAAATCAAAAAAACCATTGACTGACAAAGAACTGGAAGCCTTCGAAGCCTCGCGCGACATGGGCAAAGCGTTGCTGAAATCGGCGCGCCAGATGGTCGCCAAGAAGGGGCGCGTGGTGCTGTCCCCCGTTATTTCCGCGCGGACAAAATCTGGCCTGTCGCAAGCCGAGTTTGCCAAATTGCTGGGCGTGTCCGTTCGTACCTTGCAAGAGTGGGAACAAGGCCGCAGACAACCGAGCGGCGCTGCCAAAACGCTGATTGGCATCGCGGAACGCAGGCCGGATGTGTTGAAAGAAGCGGCTGCGTAATTTCCAGCATCTTGCTGCAGCAATCCGCGAAATGGAAGGGCAGGGACTCTTCAGCAAGCGTAGGATGGGTTGAGCAATGCGATACCCATCGCTATTTTTGTTGGGTATCACTTCGTTCAACCCAACCTACAATTGAATTGAAATTATGAAAATCAACGGCACCCCCTATCGCACCATCTGGCCCAGCGCCGACGGGGCGGTGGAGATCATCGACCAGACGAAACTTCCTCACATATTCACCACGCTAAGTCTCGAAACGATGCGCGACGCCGAGCGCGCGATCAAGGAGATGCAGGTGCGCGGTGCGCCGCTGATCGGCGTGACGGCGGCGTATGGCGTGGCGTTGTCGATGAAAGACCATGCCTCGGATGCGGCGCTGAAGGCGACCTGCGACAAGCTGCTGCTGGCGCGCCCGACGGCGGTCAATCTGCGCTGGGGTGTCGAGCGGATGCGCGCGTTCCTCGCGCCGCTGCCGGCGGGCGAACGCGCCGAAGCCGCGTGGCAGGAAGCGGCGCGCATCGCCGACGAGGATGTGGCGATCAACGCGACCATCGGCCAGCATGGTTGCGAGATCATCCGTGCGATCCACGACGACAAGCTGCGCAACAAACGCAGCGGCGTGGTCAATATCCTGACGCACTGCAATGCCGGCTGGCTGGCCACGGTAGATTGGGGTACGGCGTTGGCACCCATCTATAAAGCGTTCGATGATGGCATCCCGCTGCATGTGTGGGTGGACGAGACCCGTCCGCGCAATCAGGGCGCCAGCCTCA
>JAVHQS010000064.1:0-3185 GCA_036171255.1 Gallionella sp. | reverse complement strand
GCCTTGGCCGAGGCCACCACGATGTCGGTATCCGCCCCCTGCCCGTTCACCACGCGCCCGCCCCTGGCCAGGCGCACCGTCACCTCGCCCTGCGCATCGGTGCCGCTGGTGATGTTGTTCACCGAATACAGCAGCAACTCGGTGCCGCTCTTCGCGATCTGCTCGATGGCCTTGAACGTCGCGTCCACCGGACCGCCGCCCTGCGCATCGGCCTGCTGTTCCTTGCCGCCGACGCTCATCACCACGCGCGCCACCGGCAACGAACCGGTTTCGGAATGCGCGCCCATCGCCACCAGCCGGTAATGCTCGCTCACTTGCGAAACCTCCTCATCGCCGACCAGCGACTGCAAGTCCTCGTCGAAGATTTCGTGTTTCCTGTCGGCCAGGTCCTTGAAGCGCGCGAAGGCGGCGTTCACCGCTTCTTCGCCGTCCAGCACGATGCCCAGTTCCTGCAAGCGCGCGCGGAATGCGGCGCGACCGGAGTGCTTGCCCATCACCATCTTGTTCGCCCCCCAGCCCACATCCTCGGCGCGCATGATCTCGTAAGTCTCGCGGTGCTTGAGTACGCCGTCCTGATGGATACCGGACTCGTGCGCAAAAGCGTTCGCGCCGACGATGGCCTTGTTCGGCTGCACCGGATAACCGGTGATGCTGGACACCAGCTTCGATGTCGGCACGATCTGCGTGGTGTCGATGCCCGTGTCGCAGGTGAAGATGTCGCGGCGCGTCTTCACCGCCATCACGATCTCTTCCAACGCGGCATTGCCCGCGCGTTCGCCCAGGCCGTTGATGGTGCATTCCACCTGGCGCGCGCCGTTCATCACCGCCGCCAAGGAATTGGCCGAGGCCATGCCCAGGTCGTTATGACAATGCGTGGACCAGATCACCTGGTCGCTGTTCGGCACGCGCGCGATCAACTGCTTGAAGCGCTCTCCCCACAACACCGGGATGCTGTAGCCCACCGTATCCGGCACGTTCAGTGTCTTCGCGCCCGCCTTGATGACCGCGTCGAAGATGCGCACCAGGAAGTCGATGTCGGAACGCACCGCATCTTCGGCGGAGAATTCGACATCGTCGGTGTATTCGCGCGCCCACTTCACCGCCTGCACCGCACGCGCCACCACCTCGTCGGGCGACATGCGCAACTTGTGCTGCATGTGGATCGGCGACGTGGCGATGAAAGTGTGGATGCGCCCGTGCCGTGCCGGTTTGATCGCCTCGCCCGCCGCACGCACATCCTTCTCGCTGGCGCGTGCCAGCGAGCACACGGTGGAACGCTCGATCACCTTGGCGATGCTGTGGATCGCATCGGCATCGCCGGGGCTGGCCGCCGCAAAGCCCGCCTCGATCACATCCACACCCAGTTTTTCCAACTGGCGCGCGATGCGCAATTTCTCTTCTTTGGTCATGGATGCGCCGGGGCTCTGCTCGCCATCGCGCAAGGTGGTATCGAATATGATCAATTTGTCTGTCATTTTATTTGGCATGCTGAACTCCAATGAAAATGGATTAAACCAGCGACTACCGCCCGGGGTTGTCGCGCTTGCTTCTGATTATGGGAGATATGATTAGCGCGCGTTGCGCAGCAGCAGCGCAGCCAGCAGGCTGAACGTGGAGTGAAGTTGTGCGATGTGTGTAGAAAAATGCATGGCTCGAATATTACCAGTTTTACCGCCTCACGCAATGGGCTGTTGTTTGTTGCGTCGGCGCAAAAACCACATCACGTAGCCGGACAAGGCGTAGACCAGGAACAGGGCAAATAGCACACCGGGCGGATAACTGGAAATCAGGATGAAGAACAGCGCGGTCAGGAAGATCACCACGAACGGGACGCTCTTGCGCATGTTCAGGTCCTTGAAGCTGTAGAACGGCAGGTTGCTGACCATGCTCAATCCGGCAAAAACCGTCAGTGCCGCCGCATACCAGCGCACCGTCTCGCCACTAAAACCGTAGTCCAGCATCACCCAGACGAACCCCGCGACCAAGGCGGCAGCAGCCGGACTGGGCAATCCCTGGAAATAGCGTTTATCGACCACGTCGATATTGGTATTGAAGCGCGCCAGACGCAGTGCGGTGGCGGCACAATAAATGAATGCGGCGAACCAGCCCCACTTGCCCAAACTCCTGAATGCCCATTCGTATATGACCAGCGCAGGCGCGACACCGAAAGAGACCATATCGGACAAGCTGTCATATTCCGCACCGAATTCGCTCTGCGTGTGCGTCAATCGCGCCACACGTCCATCCAGACCATCCAGCACCATCGCGATAAATATCGCCACGGCAGCGTATTCAAAACGACCGTTCATCGCCTGCACGATGGCGTAGAAGCCGGAGAACAACGCTCCGGTGGTGAACAGGTTGGGCAGCAGATAAATGCCGCGCTTGCGCAGATTCATCGGCTTGCGTGTATTGAATTCGTCCATGCGCCTAGGGTAACCGCTTTACGGTAAAACTGCCAAGACAGTCGTGGTCGCCGACACCTTGTCGCCGATACTCACTTTCACGCTGGCATCCGGCGGCAGATATACATCCACGCGCGAACCGAAGCGGATAAAGCCATAACGCTGACCGCGTGCCAGCATATCATCGACTTTGACGTAGCACAGGATACGCCGCGCGATCAGTCCGGCCACCTGAACGAAAGTCACGGTCTGACCGTCGGCAGTCTTCAGCACGATCGCATTGCGCTCGTTCTCCAGGGACGCCTTGTCCAGATCGGCATTGACGAACTTGCCGGGGAAATACTGAACCCGTTCTATCTTGCCATCCACCGGGCTGCGGTTGGAATGCACGTTGAACACGTTCATGAACACGCTGACCAGGATCGCCTCGCGTTGCCCATAGGGGTCTTGCGTGCGCTCAACTTTGATGACTCGACCATCCGCAGGAGAGAGCACCAATTTCTCCCCTTGCGGGATTTCGCGTGGAGGATCACGGAAGAATTGCAGCACGAACAGCGCGATGATCCATAAGGGAATCGACCAAGCCGCACACCACACAGTGGCGGCAATGGCCAAAACCAGGGAAATAGCCAAGAACGGCCAGCCCTCGCGGGCGATGATGGGATGGGGGTATGGATTCATAAGTGAAATGTGAAATGTGAAATGTGAAACGTGAAATGTGAAACGTGAAACGAAAAACCGTGAAAGGCGAAACTCGACGTTTCACCTTTCACTTTTCAC
>JAVHQS010000063.1:0-3188 GCA_036171255.1 Gallionella sp. | reverse complement strand
CAGAACCGCGTGCCGAAGATCACCAACACCTGCGAAGAACTGGGCTGGAAGCCGACCACCACCATGGCCGACACTCTGCGCAAGATATTCGACTCCTATCGCGGCCATGTAGCTGAGGCACGTGGGCTGGTGGATTGACAACAGGACTCAGGATGCGGGATTCAGGATTCAGCAAACATGGCTCCTGAAACCTGGTTTCTGAATCCTGGTTCCTGAATCCTGAATGAAACAACTCGCCCTGAAAATCGACGTCGATACCTATCGCGGCACCCGCGAAGGCGTACCGCGTCTGGTCGATGCCCTGCAACGCCACCACGCGCAGGCCACCTTCTTTTTCTCCCTCGGCCCCGACCATACCGGGCGCGCCATCAGGCGCGTGTTCCGCCCCGGTTTTCTGGGCAAGGTTTCGCGCACTTCCGTGCTCGAGCATTACGGCCTCAAGACCTTGCTGTATGGCACGTTGCTGCCCGGTCCCGACATCGGCCGCAAGTGCGCGGACATTCTGCGGTCGGTGCGCGATGCGGGCTTCGAGGTGGGCATCCACTGCTACGATCATATTCGCTGGCAGGATCATGTCGCGGACAAGGATGCCGAATGGACGCAGCGCGAGTTGCAGCGCGCGGTGGACCGTTACCGCGAGATATTCGGCGAGGCTCCGCACGCCCATGCCGCTGCGGGGTGGCAGATGAATCGCCATGCGCTGCGCCTGACGCAACGCATGGGTTTCGACTACAGCTCCGATACGCGCGGCACGCATCCGTTCATCCCCACCTGGCAAGCCGAGATCGTCGCGTGTCCGCAACTGCCCACCACCTTGCCGACGCTGGATGAACTGATCGGGCGCGACGGCATCACCGTGGAAAATGTCGCGCAGCATCTGCTGAAGCTGACGGAACGCGAAAGCGCGAGCGGGCACGTCTATACCCTGCATGCCGAACTGGAAGGCGGCAAGTGGCTGCCGGTATTCGAACAACTGTTGCAAGGCTGGCAGGCGCAGGGTTATGAACTGGTCTCCTTGCAGCAATACCTGCAAGGACTGCAAGCCGGCGCGCTGCCGCGCCACGAAGTCAGGCAGGGAACGGTTGAAGGCCGCAGCGGCCTGCTGGCGGTGCAGGGCGAAAAAAGCTGATTTTCCGCCAAGTGTGCTTCTAAAAATTCGTCATTCCCGCGAAAGCGGGAATCCAGCCTGTTGATTTAACTGGGTTCACGCTTTCGCGGGGGGCGACGAAGCGCGAATTTTTAGAAGCGACCTAAAGCTTTCCAGGATATTGCCGATATTCCCTTTTGTAACGATAGGAAGGAGATCGGCAATGCACGACATCGAGGATACACATCGTTGGTTGGCGCGTCGCAGCCGGGGCGATGTGCCTGTTCCAGGCCGGACTGCGCGAGGCAGCCGGCGGCGGCAAGACAAGAGGCGGCGATGGAGGCGCTGATGCATGTCGCCAGCCTGGCGCTCGCGCTCGCCGCCGCAGCGGAAGCGTGGAGCCTGATCCGCCTGACCGGGCGTTCTCATGCGTGGCTGTTCTTTGTATTGGGTTTTATCCTGCTGGCGATTGAGCGCGTGCTTGAATTGTTTTCAGGACAGGCTCTTGGGCCGGGATATTCGTTCCATGAGCTTGCCACAGATGTCCTGATGCTGGCGATGGCGGCGTTTTACTTGTATGGCATCCGCCGGATGCGCGCCGTTTTCCTGGAACATCTCGCCGCCCGGCAAGCCCTGCAACGCGAACTGGACGATCTCAAACGCTTCCAGCGCCTGACGGTCGGGCGCGAGTTGCGCATGAAACAACTGGTGGGGGAGAACACTGCCCTGCACCATCGGGTCGAAGGCGTGCCGCACCTTCGATAACCATCATGACTTCCGCTCCCAAACTCACGAAAGCTGCGCAACCCTTGTTGTCCGAGGACGAATGCCGCGCCGCCCTTAAAGATCTCGAAGACAATCGTGCTGCGCTGCTGTTCATGCTGGAAGACCTGGAAGCCGAACACAAACAGATCGAGCAGGCGCATCAGGAATGGATGGCCGCGCTGGATGTGATCGACAACCCAATCTTCCTGCACGACAGGGAATTCCGCGTCCTGCGCTGTAACAAGGCCTACCAGCGCTGCGCCGGCATCCCCTTCCGCGAGATCATCGGACAGCCTTATTACGCGGCGTTTCCCAAAGCCGCAGGCCCGATGCCTGGATGCCTGCGGGCGCTGGAAGAAAAAGGAGCAGAAGAAGAAGTGACGGCCGGCGCAACGATCTACCGTTCGTGCGACTTTTCGATCAAGGATGAGCAGGGCGCTTATCTCTATTCCATGCACATCCTTGAAGACATCACCGAACGCAGGGAATCCGGGGTAAGGCTGAAGTTGTTTCGCGCCTTGATCGACAATTCCAGCGATGCCATCGAGGTGATTGACCCCGTCACGCTGCGTCTGCTCGACTTCAATGATGAGGAATGCCGCGAGCTGGGCTACAGCCGGGAAGAACTGCTATCCATGAGCGTGTTCGACATAGACCCGGATATGAGCGAGGGTTCCAGAAAAATGTTGGATGAGCAGATGCGGCAATCGGGAAGCGCGCAGCTCGAAAGAATGCACCGGCGCAAGGACGGCTCGACGTTTCCCGTGGAAATCAGCGCAAAATTTATCAAACTCGACGAACCCTATATTTTGAGCATCGCCCGCAACATCACCAATAGAAAACTGGCAGAGAAAGTGTTGGCGAGAAGCAATCGGGCGCTGCGTACCCTGAGCGAAGGCAATCAGGCCTTGATCCATGCCTCCGATGAGGTGGCGTTGTTGCGGAAGATGTGCCATGTGGCGGTAGAAGAAGGCGGTTACCGCATGGCTTGGGTCGGTTATGTCGAACAGGATGCGCAACGATCCATCCGGCCGATTGCGCAGGCCGGTTTCGAGGAGGGTTATCTGGAACAGGCGCACATCACCTGGATGGACAACGAGCGTGGCCGGGGGCCGACCGGTCGCGCTGTGCGTTCTGGACAAACGCAGGTCGCGCAGAACATCGCGCTCGATCCGGAAATGGCGCCGTGGCGCGCAGAAGCCTCGAGGCGCGGCTATGCCTCCAGCATCGCTTTGCCGCTGAAGGAGAATGACCGCTGCTTTGGCGTGATGATGATGTATGCCGCCGAAGCGGACGCCTTCGATGCCGAAGAGATCGGGCTGCTGGAACAGATGGC
>JAVHQS010000062.1:0-3267 GCA_036171255.1 Gallionella sp. | reverse complement strand
CCACACGCGCAATTCCGCAAAATCATCTACCAGCGCGAGCGGTTCGAGTTCCTGCAACAGTTCCGGCGGGTGTGCGCCGTGCCCCATCGCCACCACATCCACCTTGGCATTCTGCGCCAGCAGCACATCGTGCGTGGTGTCGCCCACCATCAAGGTGCGCCCCGGAGAGACCGCCAATTCTTCCATCAGTTCAAACAACATCGCCGGATCGGGTTTGGAAAAAGTCTGCTCTGCGGTGCGCGTGGCGTGAAAATATTTTTTCATGCCGGTGCTGACCAAAGCGCGTTCCAGTCCGGCGCGGTTCTTGCCGGTCGCTACCCCAAGCCAATAACCCGCGCCGTGCAATTCCTCGATCGTCTCGCGCGCGCCGTCGAATAACGGGATCGCCTCATCCTGCGACAGAAAGTGATAACGGTAACGCGCCACCAGCGGCTCATACATCTCTTCCGGCGCGTCCGGCACGGCGTAGCGCAGCGCCTGCTGCAAACCGAGCCCGATCACATGGCGCGCGGTCTCGTCATCCGGCACGGTCAAATGCAGATCGCGGCACGCGGCCTGGATCGAACCCGCGATCACCGCCGTCGAGTCCATCACCGTGCCGTCCCAATCGAACACAATCAAATCGTAGCGCTTGCCCATCACATCCCAGTCCCAAAAGAGGCGCGGATATTACCACGCAACCAAGCTTGGCCGAATAGCGCACGCGCATCGGCACGCTGGCTCGTATAATGCCCGCCTCAGCCTTTTTGCCTGCACCATGAATCTGATCTATTTGCTGGATCTTTGTGCCGTCGCCGTATGCGCGATCACCGCCACGCTGGAGGCGCGTCGCCGCGAACTCGACCTGTTCGGCGTGATCGTCATCGCGATCATTTCCGGCATCGGCGGCGGCACGGTGCGCGACATCCTGCTGGGCCGCCTGCCGGTGTACTGGATACATGACCCGATCTACGTGGTGGTCGGTATAGTGGCGGGAACGCTCACGTTTTTCCTGGGGCGCCACCTCAGGCTGCCGAAAAACTTCTTCCTGATCCCCGATGCCGTGGGTCTGGCATTGTTCACCGTGATCGGCACCAGCGTCGCGCTCAAGTTCGATGCTCCCTGGCTGATCGCCAGCCTGATGGGCGTCATCACCGGCGTGTTCGGCGGCGTGATCCGGGACATCCTGTGCAATGAGGTCCCGCTGATCTTCCGCACCGACATATACGCCACCGCGTCGCTGGCGGGCGCGCTATTGCTGGTCGCACTCGAATATTTCGACATCAGCCGCGAACCCGCGATCCTGCTGGCCATGGCCGTCATCGTCGCGATCCGCCTCGCCGCGATCCGCTGGCACATCCACCTGCCGCGCCTGCGCTCGGATATTTAACCTTACCGACTCTACACGAGCTGCGAACATGCAAAAAAGATCAAATACGCAATGGCTGCTGTATTGCCGTCCCGGCTTCGGGCAGGATTGCGCGCAGGAAGCATTGCGCCAGGCGAAGCAACAAAAGCCCATCATCGGTATCGAGCAACCCGCAATCCTTCCCGACAGCGGTTATGTCATTGTCGCGCTCAACGAGCAGAAGCTGTCCTACCGCGAACTGATCTTCGCGCGCCAGTTGATCCGCTTGCATCGCACCATAGCATCGCTGCCGGAGCGCGACCGCCTGACCCCCATTCTTTCCGCCATCTCGGCCCTACCCGGCACGTTCGGCACGCTGTGGCTGGAAGTGCCGGACACCAACGACGGCAAGACGCTGTCCGCTTTTACCCGCCGCTTTCAACCGCTGCTGGAAACGGCACTACGCGAACAAGGCAAGTTGCAGGACAGCATCCCGAACGCGGACAGACAATTACCGCGCCTGCATATTTTTTTTCCCGACAAATCCTCCGTCCTGATCGGCAGCAGCGATCCGCACAACAGCGCGTCCGCCTTAATGGGCATCGTCCGCCAATCCATGCCCGCCGAAGCGCCGAGCCGTTCCACATTAAAACTGGCCGAGGCCATCGAGGTGTTCATGGATCGCAGCGAGCAGACCCGCTTGTTGCGTTCCGGCATGACCGCCGTCGATCTCGGCGCGGCACCCGGCGGCTGGACCTGGCAGATGGTCAAGCGCGGCATCCGCGTCGCGGCGGTGGACAACGGCCCGATGAAAGGCGTGTTGGCCAAACACCCGCTGGTGGAGCACCTGAAGCAGGACGGCTTCAAGTTCGCCCCGCGCAAAGCGGTGGACTGGCTGGTGTGCGACATGGTGGAGAAACCTTCCAAGGTCGCCACG
The DNA here is from genome assembly GCA_036171255.1 of Gallionella sp. Taxonomy (GTDB): domain Bacteria; phylum Pseudomonadota; class Gammaproteobacteria; order Burkholderiales; family Gallionellaceae; genus Gallionella. The sequence goes on along the minus strand of JAVHQS010000062.1, from coordinate 1,003 downwards.
CTGATTGGCACATGGTTCGCGTCAGGCTGGTGCAAACACGCCATCTTCAACTTGAAGCTGCCGATGAAACAGCGCGTCGTGGCGCTCGATGCCGCGTTGGGCGGCATCCGCAAACAGCTGGATGAGGAAGGCATCAACTACCGGATGACCGCGAAACAGCTTTATCACGACCGGGAGGAAGTGACGGTGTTTCTGACCAAGACTAAGAAGTAGACTCCGCATCCAGTCGCGCGATAAAGCTCTCCAGTTCCTTCGGCAGTGGCGCGCTGATCTGTAACGGTTCGCCGGTCAGCGGATGGTTGAACGCAATGCTGTGCGCATGCAGGAACATGCGTTTCAGACCCTGTTTCATCAACAGCTTGTTGCGCGCGAAGTCGCCGTATTTATCGTCTCCGGCGATCGGGAAGCCGAGATGCGACAGGTGCACGCGGATCTGGTGGGTGCGTCCGGTCTTGAGTTGCGCCTCCAACAAACTGAATGCTGGCAAACTGAATGCTGGCAAGCCGAATTCCGGCCAGCTTTTTTGCAGCCCGTAGGATGGGTTGAGCGTAGCGATACCCATCAATCAAACACACCGGCTCTCTCCCCGTAATCCAATTCCACACCCTCATCCCCCGCCCAATCTTTCGACAAAATACCGGCCTGCACATAACGATGAAATGAGGAATGCGGCCACTCTGCCACACGTGTCACCAAGCCGTGCTTGACCGGATTGATATGGATGTAATCGACATGCCGCGAAAAATCCGCCTCGTCGCGGATGAGGTGCTCCCAATAGCGCCGCTGCCATATTCCACGCTCGCCTTTGCTTTGTCGGCTATCGGAACGACACTCACCATGCGGCAAGCCACGGGAGAAAACCGTTTTGATTAGCCTCCAGCGTAGCGCGAAATCGCTGTCTCCGGCAGGCAACGTCCAGATGGCGTGCATGTGCTCCGGCAACACCACAATGGCTTCCACAACAAAGGGATGGCGCTCACGGGTATATTCAAAAGCATTCCGC
>JAVHQS010000061.1:1491-15131 GCA_036171255.1 Gallionella sp. | reverse complement strand
TGTAGGAGCGGGCCATGCCCGCGATTGTTTTTTCGCGGGCATGGCCCGCTCCTACCGGGTTTAAGCAATTTCTGAATTAAACTGACGCTATCGAAATCGAGGTTTAAATGAACGATACCTACAACGCCGCCGACCTCCCCTTCTCCGGCAGCCCGGTCGTACCGGAGATGAGCGACGGCAACAAGAAGATTCAGTTCCAGTGCCGCAAAGGTATCAGCTGCTGGAACGCCTGTTGCAGCAACATCGACATCTCGCTCACGCCCTACGACATCGTGCGCCTGAAACAGCGCCTGGATCTTTCGTCCGGCGAACTCCTGCAGAAATACACCGTGCCTTACGAACTGGAACCGGGTGGTATCGCGGGTGTGAAGTTGCGTCCCGTCGAGAACGGCACCGCGTGCCAATTCATGAAGGCGGAAGGATGCAGCGTGTATGCAGACCGCCCTACTGCCTGCCGCTACTATCCCGTCGCCCTGCTCTCCATGCGCAAACAGGATGAATACACCGACACCAGTTCCTATGCTCTGGTCAAGGAAGAACACTGTCTGGGCCACCTTGAACCGCGCAGCCTCGCCATCGACGCATACCGCAAGGAACAGGGCGTGGAGGAATACGACGAACTCGCGCGCGGCTGGCGCCAGCTCATCCTCAAAAAGAAATCCTCCGGCCCCGGCATCGGCAAACCGACCAAGCGCAGCCTGCAACTGTTCTTCATGGTGTGCTACGACACTGACCGCTTCCGCGAATTCGTGATCAGTGAAGGTTTCACCGAACTCTACGATCTGCCCGCAGACGAGCTGAAGCAACTGCTGACCGACGACACCGCACTCATGCTGTTCGGTTTTCGCTTCCTCAAGCAAGTTCTGTTCGGCGAAAACACCATCGCGATGCATCAGGCAACGGCAGCAAAACGGCTGGAAAAAGCCAATGAGAAATTTCAGCAGCTTGAAGCCGAAGCCCGCGCAAAGCGTCAGGCAGAAGCGGATGGGATGTATGAAGACGATGGGCAGTGAGCATCGGGAAATGATACTGCGATTATTCGGATATGCTTTCCAACCCGAACGTTATGACTTCTTCATGATGGACTGAGCCGTGCCACTCCTGTTTCCTCACTACATGTACGATGTTGCCAGCTTTATCGCAAGCGCAATGTTGATCATCGCTTACCACTTGTTCCTTCGTGGCAAGGTGAAAAAGGACAGAACTTATACGGTGCAGGCAATTAACATAATCGCTCGGACCGCATGGGTAGAAACCATCATGCAGGAAAAGAAGGACATACTGGCCGTTCAGACCCTGCGCAATTCGACGATGGCCGCCACCTTCCTCGCCTCCACCTCCGTGTTGATGATTATCGGCATCCTGACCCTCAGCGAGGGCGGCAAGCTCGAAGCAACCTGGCATGCCTTGAACATAGCAGGCGCGCAACAATCCGGACTTTGGCTGATAAAACTCATCTGCCTGCTGCTGGATATGTTCGTTGCCTTCTTCAGTTTTTCCATGTCGATCAGGGTCTTCAACCACGTGGGATATATGATCAACGTACCCCTTGCGCTAAAGCACAAGATGATCACCCCGGCACACGTTGCGACCCACCTTAACCGCGCCGGCAGGTTCTATAGCATCGGCATGCGCGCCTACTATTTCATCGTGCCGCTGGTGTTCTGGTTATTCGGTCCCCACTTCATGTTCATTTCGACCATAGTGCTGTTGATCGTTCTATACCGCATCGACCGCGCCCCAAAAATCATGGCCATGGATTATTCGGACGTGGACTAGAATATTGATGTCCGGCATCGGATGACGCACTGTGCGCCATCGAGTGCTCGAATCGATCATTGTCAGTGGCTGGCCTGACTAAATACGCGCAGGACACTGCAAAGGGGCAAACCTAAACCACCAGCGGGCCGTGATAATCGTCGTCGTTGAGGTTGGCGGCCGTGGCGCCGGAGGAGACGTTGGCTAACTGGCGTTCATGGTCTGACTGAACTTGCAGCAACGTCAGGACGCAAGTGCCGAGGTCGTCGTATTCGTCATGGCCTGTGCCGTATTGCTCGGCCTCGGAATAGAAGAACTGGCAGCGATAACGGTCTGCCGCGGCTTTGCAAACGATGAAGTGCGCGCCGCGTTCGTTCCAGTAAAGCGCCGGACAGAGCGTGAGTTGCGCGGGATCGGCACCGAGTTGCAATTCGCTATCGGCGAGTTGCAGCGGTACGAGTTTGCCGTAGCGCTCGAACAGCAAGGTAGAGACGCGTTTCTGTTCGGCTTCGGTGAAATCGGGGATGTTGGTCATGGTGTCAATTCGTCCCCACTCTCAACACTGAAAGCAGGAACGAAAATCGGAGCACGTATCAGGTCTGCGCCCAAGGCAGGTTGTCGAAGCGCCAGCCGTTGTGCGAGTTGCGATGGTGGGTCGCATCGAGGTCGCCTTCGAATCCGTGCTCGACGTTGTAGATATCTTGCATCCCGGCTTTTTCCAACGCCAGCCCGGCGTCAGCAGAACGACGTCCCGAGCGGCAGATGAGCACGACGGGGCGATTGACGCTGGAGGCCTTGCGCACATGCGAGACGAACAGCGGGTTGACATCCCAATCCGGGCCGTCCACCCACGGGATATGAATGGAGCCGCGCGGATGACCGACGAACATGTATTCCATCTCGCTGCGCACGTCGATGAACACCGCTTCTGGATTGGCTTCCAGGAAGTCGTAGGCTTCTTTGGGGGTGAGATATTGCATGGTCGCTCTCCTTCTTGATCTGTTCTGGACGGGTGATTATAGCGCCCCGTTCGGGCTGCCGAGTTACTTCCCGGCAATGTCCTGCAATTTCTTCGGCTGGATCACATGGCCATCCAGTCCGGCCTGTTTCACGCTGGCACCGTAGGCGACACTCATCAGTTGCGAGTAATACACCACCGGCATCGCCAGATTCGTGCCTTTCTTTTTGTTGATCTCGGACTGGTATATCTCGACGTTGGCCTGGCACAGCTGGCAAGGCGTGACGATCATTTCCGCGCCGTGATCGTAAGCCGACTCGACGATGTCGCGAATCTGCTTTTGCGATTTATCGGGTTCGGAAAAGGCCAGCGCGCCGCCGCAACAGGTGACTTTCTGATCGTAGCTGGCGACTGGCTCCGCGCCGACAGTTTCGACCATCTTGTCGAGGTAGAGCGGATTCTCGAATGATTCGCCCGCGATACCGAACGGACGGTTGGTCTGGCAACCGACATACCCGGCGATCTTCAGCCCTTGCAACGGTTTGACCACGGCCTGCTTCATGCCCGCGAAACCGATGTCCTCGACCAGCACCTCGACCATGTGGCGCGGCTTGACCGAGCCTTTGAAACTAAGTCCGACTTCCTTGAGCGCTTCGTTGGTCTCCGCCATCAGGTCGCTGAATGCATTGAGCCGCTCTGCCGACTCGCGCGAGGCCAGCCAGCATGCCGGGCAGCCGGACACCATGTCCTGCCCCGGCAGGTGTTGCTCGGCCAGCGCAAGGTTGCGCGCGTTGACCGCCAGACGCGGAAGCTCACCGCCTTCGGCATAGCCGATGGAGGCACCGCAACAGTTCCAGTCCGGAATCTCATTGAGCTGGATGTCGAGCTTGTCGCACATCACATCCATGGAAGTGAGGAAGTTGGATGCCGACGCACCTTTCTGCGAAGAGCAACCGGGGTAGAACGCGTATTGTTTTTTAGCCATGACTGTATCCATTCCCTCAGGAAGTGAAGCCCTTCTTGCGGTCTTCGATCTCGCGCGCCTTGGCGATCATCTTGTGCAGGCTGCCGGGGTCTTTGCATTTGTGTCCGCCGAACAACTCCATCGGATTGAGGCGCCTGGCTTTCATCAGACCTAGGCCGACGCTCTGCATCGCCAGCGCGTTCTTGATACCTTGCACGAAGCCATCCTTGAAATACAGCGCCAGTGAAAACTTCAACTCGTTGACGCGTCCGGTTTTGGCAAGGTTGTTCCAGAACAGTTTGGCGACATCGCGTGTCGGCTGCCCCTTGGGCGCAATGTTCAGGCGATGCGCATAGTTCGCCAGCCCGTGCATGATGTGGGTGATCGGCAGCTTGCGCGGACAGCGCACGATGCAGTTGTAGCACGAGGTGCACATCCACATCGAGTCGGAGGTCAGCACTTCTTCGCGCTTGCCGGCACGGATCATCATGAAAATCTTCTGCGGGGTGTGTTCCCAGGCATTGCCCAGCGGACAGGAACCGGCACACACGCCGCACTGCATGCACATCTTGACCCAATCGCCATCTTCGACGCGCTCTTCGACTTCACGCAGGAAGTCGTTGCGGTAACGCGCGACGGCTTGTTGATTCGCATCAGTCATGGACAGGTTCTCCCGGTATCTCTGCAAGTGAAGGCATTGAGAACTTCGGCATAGCCACACGCGACGGCAACGACAGCGCATAAAGACAGAGGCACGGCGCGCTGCGTAATAAGTGTAGCAACTTTTTCATCAGTTGAACCCTTTCATCGGTGACATGCCGATCTCATTGATCTTTTCGACATATTCGTTGATGAGTTTGGCGACGCGGGCATTGTCGGTGATCGCCACCTCGTAGGTAGCGACACGCTCTTTTTCCAGCCCCAATTGCTTGAGCGTGTCGTCGATCTTGCTCATGCGGTAGTTGGCCAGCTCCGAACCCTTGACGAAGTGGCACTGGTAATTCTCGCCGTGCTTGCAGCCCATCATCATCACGCCGTCGTAGCCGGAGTTGAGCGCGTCGGTGATCCAGATGGTGTTCACCGAGCCCAGGCAACGCACCGGGATGGCACGCACGAAGGCGGAATAGAGATGATGCTGCAAGCCCGCCATGTCGAGCGCGGGGTAGGCATCGTTCTCGCAGGCGAGAATGAGGATGCGCGGCTTTTCGGAGAACTCGTCCGGCATGTCCACCGCCTTGATCTGCATGCCGACGGTATCCACCGAATAGTTCTCGAACGAAATGACGCGCACCGGACAGGCGCCCATGCAGGTGCCGCAACGGCGGCAGCGGCTCTCGTTGAACACTGGGTATCGTTTCTCGTCTTCGTCAATGGCGCCGAACGGACATTCCACCGTGCAGCGTTTGCACTGGGTACAACCTTCAAGACGTGCACTGGGATAAGAAAGATCGCCGGAACGCGGATGAGCTGCGCGACCGAGACTGGCGTTCTCCACCGCCTGGATGGCTTTCAATGCCGCGCCGGTCGCGTCTTCGGTGGCCTGCAGCATGTCCATCGGGCGGCGTACCGGCCCGGCGGCATAAATGCCGGTGCGGCGGGTCTCGTAAGGGAAACAGATGAAGTGCGAATCGGCGAAGCCTTGTTTCAGTTGCGGCATATCCGGCCCCTGCCGGTAATTCAGGTTGAGGATGGAGATTTTCCGCATCTCCACTTTCTTCTGCTTCGCTTCCTCGGAGCCGCCTTCGGCCGCCGTCACCACCGGATTCCAGGCCTCGAGATCGACGCCCGCGTTCGGCACCTGGCCGGTGGCGAGCACCACGAGGTCGGCATTCAGCGCGGTGTCCTCGTCGAGGATCAGGTCGCGAAACTTCACCGTGCAACCGTTGCCCGCCGCTTCCACCGTGGAGACTTTTCCCTTGGTGAAGGTCACGCCCTTGTTCTGCGCGCTGCGGTAGAAATCCTCGCCCATGCCGGGCAGGCGCAGATCGGTGTACATCACCACCGTATCCACCTGCGGATTGGCATCCTTGAAATACATCGCCTGCTTGACGCTGGTGGCACAGCAATGGCCGGAGCAGTAAGGCAGATGCGTGCCGCTCTCGTCGCGCTGTCCGGCACATTGCACGAACACCACGCTCTGCACTTCTTTACCGTCGGCACGTTTGATGGTTGATCCGTTCGCCGCACGTGCCAACGCTTCCAGCCCGGCCTGATCGACGACGTGAGGCGATTTGCCGCCGCCGAGTTCGGGCAATTTGTCGAGATCGTAGGTGGTGAAACCGGTGGCTTGCACGATAGCGCCGACTTCTTCGGTAGCCACAGCACCCGATTCCTGGGCAACCTTGACGCTGAAACGCCCCGGAGCGCCGGAAGTCTCGGCGATGGTTGAACGCAGATGGATCGCGATGCGCGGATGTGCGCTGACCTTGCCCGCCAATGCAGCGAGTCCGGTGTCCTGCGGTTCGGCATAAGGCTGCTTGAATGGCACACGCTTCCACAGTTTCGCCGCCCAGCCGCCAAGCTGCGCTTCCTTCTCGACGACGCCCACTTCGTAGCCGGCCTCGGCGGCTTCCAGCGCGGCAGTCAGCCCCGACATACCGCCGCCGACCACCAGCACGCGCTTGTTCTGCGCGTGGTTGGGATTGCCTTCCGGCAGTTTCATCTTCTTCACTTCGGCGCAGCCCATGCGCACGTAATCGTCCGCCATCTCCTGGCGCACTTCATCGTGCTGCTCGCCTTCCGCCACCACCCAGATCACGCCTTCGCGCAGGTTGGCCCGCGACATCGCGACGTTGGGGAAATGGAACGCTTCGGTCTTGGCGCGGCGCGAACAGGCCGCGATACAGATATGCGTGACGGCTTCTTTCTCGATGTCGTCGCGGATCATCTGCACGCCTTCTTCACTGCACAGAAAAGCGTGTTCGCGCACCAGCGCCATCTTGCCTTCCTTCTGCGCGATCTTGGAAAGTTGCGCGACATCAAGCTTGTCGCCCAGCTCACAGCCGGAACAGATATACGCGGCAGTCTTCATCTCAGCCATTATCTTGCTCCTTCACTGGCAGAAGTCTTGTGCACCACCTGGATCGCGCGCAGTGCCGCTGCGGTGGCGCTCTGTACGGAACGGTTCACATCGAGCGGACTGCTCGCCGCACCGGCGGAGAATTGCCCGCCGCTGGCTGCGCCTTCGATAAATCCTGATGAGTCCGTAACGATGTCGTCAGGCAGTGCGATGCCGTTGCTCTCCGGCTCCATGCCTACCGCCAGCACCACGAGGTCGTGTTGTGCGGCATAGCGGTGATAGCCTTCGGTATCCACGCCGTGCAGCACCAGATCGCCGCTGGCCTCATGCAGCTTGATGTTCGCCACTTTGGATTTGACGAACATCACCGTCGGGTCTTGTTGCACCTTCTGATAGAAATCTTCCAGACGGTCGATAGAGCGGATGTCGATGTAATAGACCGTAGACTTACCCTCTTCGCCATACGCTTCGCGCACATACTGCGTCTGCTTGAGCGAGGCCATGCAGCAGATGCGCGAACAGTGACGCAGATGGTTCTCGTCGCGCGATCCGGCACACTGGATGAAGGCGATGTTCTTCGCTTCCTTGCCATCCGACGGGCGCAGCAACTTGCCGCCGGTGGGGCCGTGCGGATCGGCGAGGCGCTCGAACTCCAGACTGGTGATGACGTTGTCGAAGCGGTCGTAGCCGTAGGGCTGGATCTTTGCCGCATCGTAAGGCTTCCAGCCGGTCGCCCAGATCACCGCACCGACTTTCAGTTCGACCGTTTCGGCCTGCATGTCGAGTTCGATGGCATCGTATTTGCACGCGTCCTTGGCTTTCGCACCGTCCGCCGTACCGACGATGGAAGCATCGAGCACATAGCGTTGCGGATAAGCCATCGCATGCGGCAGGTAAGCGGCGCGCGTCTTGGACAGGCCGTATTCGTAGGGGTTGTCGATCTCGCTGCTGACCACCTTGGCGCATTCACCACAGGCGGTGCAGTTCTGGTTGACGTAGCGCGGGGCGATCTTGAGCGTAACGGTGTAATCGCCACGCTGCCCGCTCACGGAGGTGACTTCGGCCTGGGTCAGCACACGCAGGTTGCGATTGCCCTTGAGGCGGCGCAGGTTGATCTCCAGCCCGCAGGTGGGGTGGCACATCTTGGGGAAGTAGCGATACAACAGCGCGGTGCGCCCGCCCAGACTAGTGTTGCGTTCGGCGAGGATCACCTGCTGGCCGCATTCGACGGCTTCCAGTGCCGCCGTCATGCCGCTGATGCCGCCGCCGACAACGAGGATGGTCTGGTTTGTTGCGATGGGAGCGTTCATCAAGCCTCCGGTAGTTTTCGGATTTCGAAATTCATGGTTGTCAGATCGCCCATTATCCAGGTCGGGATGGCGTCCACGCCGGGTGCATCGATGCCCGCGACCGAACCGGGATTGACCAGCCAGCATTCTCCGCCTTTGACATGTTTTTGTTTATCGATGTGAGCGGTATGGCTGTGGCCGTGACACACCAGATCGTAGTCGCCGGTGCAGGCGAAGGCTTGTCCGTGGTGCGGCATATGAGTAACGAAGATCTTGCGCCCGCCGAATTCCAGCGCGGCTTCCTGTCCGTGGTAGCTGAACATGCCGCCGGTCTTTTCCATCATGCGGTATAGTGCCGCGACATCGCCGATGTTATTGCCGTGTACCGCGTGGATGGGAATGCCGAGTTTCAGGGAGGCGCGCAAAGTGTTGACGCCGATCAGGTCGCCGCAGTGGATGACGGCCTGCGCCCCGGATGCCTGCGCATCCATGATCGCCGCCACGAGCGGATCGGAGCGGTCATGGCTGTCGGAAACGATGCAAATTTTCATACTCTCTTCGTATCGCGGAAAATTCATCGTATTAGGCAGAATTCACGCATATAGTGTCTATAACCACATCGGGTAGGTGACGCTATAACCCTGATGGGGTGATGGAAAAAATCTGGTGCTGTTTTATTGTTATTGATATTTAAGGGGGAGCGGCATACCCTAGCGCGCGGCAATTTCGATGGGCGGGTGTATGTTTTTCCAATATATTTCGATGGGGATTTCGGACATTTTTGCTGGGTATTATGAGTAGAAAGATGAAGTCAGCGGACGAACCGGACAGCGCAGCGTTCCAGTGGACGCGCGACCCCGAGTTCGTGCTTCCCGGCAAGAACGGCGGGCTCGATGCATGCGTAGAACAGGAGTTCGCCGCATCCCGCGCCAGCGACCTCAAGACGCTGCTGAACACCTTCCTGGAGACGACCATCGGCTTCATCAAGGCCAGGGCCGGTGTGGTGCGCATTCTGCTGCCCGACGAGCAGACCTTACAGGTTCTCAGCGCGGTTGGATTGACTGGGGAAGAACTGGAAGCCGAGCGCATCGTGGTACTGGCCTGTGAAGACTGCAGTAAAGACACCTTCCGGCACGGCCTCTGCTCCACCGATGTCGATGCCTGCGAAACGCGGCACGGCGACCGGCCGCACCGGCAGTTCCAATCGGTGATCTCCATCCCGTTGGAAAGCCGCAATTCCCCTGAAGTCCTGCTCGGCGTTTTCACCCTGTTCTTCGATACCCCGCAATCCTCCTCCGGCAACGCAGCAAACATGGCGATCACCTTCGCCGATCTGCTGAGCACCCTGATCGAGCACATCAAGTCCAACCGTGAAGCCAAGCGCGCGGAACTATTGATGGAGCGGCAATCCATCGCCAACGAGATCCACGATTCGCTGGCGCAGACGCTGAACTATGCGCGCATGAACACCACACTGCTGAGCGATGCGGTGCGCAACAACAACGAACTGATGGCGACCAAATATGCGCGCGACATCGACGAGGCGCTGGAGATCGGCCAGAAATCGGTGCGCGCACTGATCACCGACTTCCGCAGCGAGATGGATCCGGCGGGACTGTTGCAGGCGTTGCAGACACTGTCCGAGCAGTTCCGCCAGCAGCACAACATCGTGCTCGACTGTAGCATCCGCGTCGCCGATCTCGACCTGCCCCTGGAACATGAGATACAGGCCCACCACATCGTACGCGAGGCACTCTCCAATATCGCCAAGCATTCCAACGCGAGTCATGCGCGCTTGATCGTCGACCACCTCTGCGGTTATTACGTCTTCACCGTCGAAGACAACGGTGTCGGAACCTTCTCGCCAGCCGAAGGACACTATGGAACCATCATCATGCGCGAACGCGCGCAACATATCGGCGGAGAGATCAAAGTGGAAAGCAACAAAGGATTGGGAACCTGCGTACAACTATTCTTCCCCGAACCCGGGGCAAACTGGAGGACAGCGCATGGCTGAAGAACTGAAGATCGTACTGGTGGACGACCAGAGTCTGTGTCGACGCGGATTAGGCGAATTGCTTGGACGCTGCTACGGTTTCAACGTGCTCGGTACAGTCGGCACCATTGAAGAGTTGCGCCCACTACTCAAGGAACAGCCGGATCTGCTGGTCATCGATCTGCGCATGAAACCTCTCGACGGACTTGCGATGCTGGAGCTGCTACGCAAGGAAGGCTGCACCACACCCGCCGTGATGCTGACCATGAGCGACTCGGAAACCGATTTGACCAACGCCATCCGCGCCGGTGTGCGCGGATATCTGCTCAAAGATATGGCACCGGATGAAGTGGTGGATGCGATCCGTCGTGTTGCTGCAGGCGAGTTGGTGGTTGCCCCCACCATGACGATGAAGATGATCGACATGCTGCGTGGCGAACAGCCCGGACAAGAACCGAAGAACTCGCTCAAACTGCTGACCGAACGCGAGCGCGAGATCCTGCAATTACTGTCGCGCGGCGAGAGCAACAAGGCGATCGCACAGACCCTGAAGATCAGTTACGACACGGTAAAACAACATGTTCGTCACATCCTGAACAAGCTCAATCTGTCTTCACGGGTGAAGGCTGCCGTCCTGTTCGCCAAGGAACAAGGTACGCCGAACAATAATGATTCGGCATCACGGAGATAAAACAAACCCCGTCCACCCCATTAGGGCTATATCCGGACACCCGATGTGGCTATAGACATCTTTGGCAAGGATTAGCCTAATAACAACCCTCGAAAAACCCGAACGGCGGCACAGATTCTGCGATTTTTCAGGGCTGCATTTATCAACCAAAACCGGTAAGAGGAAAACATGGCACACATCGTAATCATGGGGGCAGGTATCGGCGGCATGCCGGCGGCCTACGAAATGCGGGACATGCTGGACAAAAAACACAAGGTAACCGTCGTTTCGAACAGCGAGAATTTTCATTTCGTCCCGTCCAACCCTTGGGTAGGCGTGAAGTGGCGCGAGCGCAAGCAGATCGAGTTCCCGGTGCGCACCTATCTGGAGCGCAAAGGAATCGACTTCATCTCCACCGGTGTGAAGCGTGTCCATCCCGAAAACAACCAACTCGAACTCAACGACGGAAAGACCGTCGATTACGATTATCTGGTGATCGCCACCGGCCCCAAACTGGCTTTTGACGAAGTCGAAGGTCTGGGCCCGCACGGCGGACATACTTACTCGGTGTGTCATGTCGATCACGCCATGAAATCGCATGACGAGTGGGAACATTTCTGCAAGAACCCCGGACCCATCGTGGTCGGCGCGGTGCAGGGTGCTTCCTGCTTCGGCCCGGCCTACGAATACGCCTTTATCATGGAAACCGATTTGCGCCGCCGCAAGATCCGCACCAAAGTGCCGATGACCTTCGTCACCGCAGAGCCTTATATCGGCCACCTCGGTCTGGGCGGCGTGGGCGATTCCAAGGGTATCCTCGAATCCGGGATGCGCGACAAACACATCAAGTGGATCTGCAACGCCAAGGTCACCAAGGTCGAAGCCGGCAAGATGTTTGTCACCGAATTCGATGACATGGGCTTGGAGAAGAGAAAGCATGAACTGCCGTTCAACTACAGCATGATGCTGCCTGCCTTCAAGGGCGTGGATGCGGTCTTCGGTATCGAAGGACTGGTTCAGCCACGCGGTTTCGTCATCGTGGACAAACACCAGCGCAACACGAAGTACAAGAACATCTTCGCGGTCGGCGTGTGCGTCGCGATCCCTCCGGTGGAAGCCACCCCCGTACCGACCGGCACTCCCAAGACCGGCTACATGATCGAATCCATGGTGACCGCCACCGTGCATAACATCCACGCCGATCTCACCGGTGCACCGGCAGACAAGGAAGCGACCTGGAATGCCGTCTGCCTGGCCGACTTCGGCGAAAGCGGCGTAGCCTTCGTGGCGATGCCGCAGATCCCGCCGCGCAACGTGAACTGGTTCTCCGAAGGCAAATGGGTACACCTCGCCAAGATCGCGTTCGAGAAATACTTCATCCGCAAGATGAAGAAAGGCACTTCCGAACCGTTCTATGAAGGCAGTATCCTTAGAATGCTGGGCATCGAGAAGCTAAAGTAACAACCGGCCGGGCATCGCCCCGAAAATGGCGCTTACTCAGCAGTCAGAAATTAAGGCTACAAAAGATTGATGCTCATGTGTAGGAGTCCGATTTATCGGGCGATAGCCAATCTTGAAATCGCCCGGTAAATCGGGCTCCTACAACGGCGCTTCGCTTGGGCGATGATTTCGAGTAGCGGAGCATCTGGCGTCTAAAAAACTGACTGCTGTGTAAAGCCCCGGCCTCGCAGGGAGAGGCTTTTTTCAGAATGGCAAACAGCGCCTCATTGCGCGCCGGGTTCACGCCATCACACCAGAAGGAAAGCGCAACATGCAACTCGACGACCTCAGCCTTGACCTCCTCTTCCGCACCGCGCGCACCCACAGCGTATGGTTGGATAAGCCGGTCAGCGACAATCTGCTGCGCCAGATTTACGACTTGATGAAATGGGCGCCCACCAGCGCCAACTCAAGTCCGGCGCGCATTGCGTTCGTAAAAAGTGCGCTGGCAAAACAGCGCTTGCTGCCCGCCATGATCCCGGGCAACGAAGAAAAGACCCGCACCGCGCCGGTCACCGCCATCATTGCGCAGGATCACGAGTTTTACGAAAAACTACCGGTACTGTTCCCGCATACCGATGCGCGTTCCTGGTTCGCCGGCAACCAATCGCTGATCGATACCACGGCATTCCGCAACGCCACGTTGCAGGGTGCCTATCTGATCCTTGCCGCGCGTGCACTTGGACTCGATGCAGGACCGATGTCCGGTTTTGACAACGAGAAAGTGGACAAAGAATTCTTCCCGGGTACCAGGATCAAATCCAATTTCCTGATCAACCTCGGCTATGGCGATGCATCCAAATTATTCCCGCGCAGCCCGCGCCTGCCTTTCGAGGAAGCTGCCAGAATTTTGTAAGCGCACGCCTATAAACCGGTCACATATTTGAACCGTCGCCAGCAGTAAAAAAGGCCTGCATCGCTGCAAGCCTTATGGGTATTGGTGCCGCCTATCGGATTCGAACTGATGACCTACCGCTTACAAGGCGGTTGCTCTACCAACTGAGCTAAGGCGGCTTATAAAAAACAGGAAAATAAAGACTCTTTTGCAAGCTGGTGGGTCGAGCGAGATTCGAACTCGCGACCAACGGATTAAAAGCCGCGTCCATTTGCAAGAGGCACGCATTCTATCAATGCCTTGCATCATCCGCAATGATTATTAGGCAGCTATGGAAAGCGCATTAATACTGAAGAGCATTTTTAACATGGTTACGTTTTGGCTACGTTGGAGGATCTATGCAAGTTGAAATTGGCGACGAGTTCGCGCAAGAGTTACGAACCATGACAACACTAACACCAAAAGGGCGAGAGCTTGATTATCTCGCGGATTGGTTTGTACGGATTGGCATGGGCACGGTTAAGGTTGCATTGCAGAAGCATTCTGAATTAACGTTCGGTGATTTAATGACTATGTCTTTTCACAACCATGATTACCACTGAGCAGAGTTGTCCACATATCCATAGCCCGAAGCCCTGCAACCCCCCGCCC
>JAVHQS010000061.1:0-1481 GCA_036171255.1 Gallionella sp. | reverse complement strand
CGCCCGTTGGCCTACGGCCAAAACGGGCGGGGGTGGGCAGCAGGGGCGCGAAGCGCGGCTGTGGGTATGTGGGCAACTCTTACGCTTTGCTTTTGCTTGACGACCAGATTTTTTTCTGTAATTCTTCGGTCTGGCTTGCACAGCCAAACTTTTTAACCGTTCGAAGCGCAGCAAAAAAGGTGTCTCGGCATATATCACAAACGTTACCTGTCAATAAAATACGCGTCCAGCTACACTAATGCAGAGCTGGTGCAGGTATCCCGAGAAATGACACTGTTTCGAAAACCTTTCAGGAGGGTTTCGCAGTGTCTTTTTCATTTACACCATCAGATAACGCAACGCGCGCACCATCACCCCATTTAGTAAAACGGGGTGAAACAATACCCCGTATAAATCCCGCTTTTGAGTCACCCAAAAAGGACGCACAGGCCGCGCATATCGACTGGCTGGCATTCACCCTCACGCCACCCCTTGAAGATGATCAAGCACCCATCCCGTGGTTGCTGCTGCAACTGTTCAAGGTGTTCGGCTTGCCCGCTTTCACGGCGCAATCCACCGGCAAAGGCTGGAACGGCTACACCACGCGTGTGAACCTTGGCGAGAATTCTGAATATGGCCTCATTGCCTACGGTGGCGTCAAGCAACGCGGTACGGTTCATGTCGAGTTGAACGCCACGGCTTGCGCTCATATTTCCAACTGGCACACAGTCCAGCAATGGGGCGAAAGTCTCGGCGCAAAAATAACCCGTGTTGACCTGGCGCACGATGACATGAAAGCTGAAGTCGTCAGCATCGCCATTGCTCGCGCTTGGTATGATGCCGGAGAATTCACAACGAATGGTAGGCCACCCGATGCGCACCTGATTGACGACATGGGCAGCGGCAAAGGAAAAACGCTTTATATTGGCGCACGCGCTAACGGCAAGCTGCTCCGTGTGTACGAGAAAGGGCGGCAACTCGGCGACACATCAAGCCCGTGGGTTCGTGTCGAATTGGAATTACGCAACAAAAGCCGCGTGATTCCTTGGGAGGTCTTGACCACGCCGACAACCTACCTTGCTGGTGGCTATCCCTGCCTTGCATATCTCTCAGCAATTCAAGACAAAATCCGCACTATCACCAAGGCGGTACAGATAACGCTCGGCTCAATTTTGCAATACCTCCGCACGGCGGGGGGAAAGTCTATCAATGTATTGATGCAGGCAAATGGCGGAGATGCGTTTGCACTGGTCAATTCAATTAAACGTGATGGCATACCACGGAGGTTGGTCAACTATGCGGATTTTTTGCCGCGTGTTCTGGATGATTTCGAGGTGATGCCATGTTAAGCATCGAGCGAAGCGAGGTAGAGAGGGCGGAACGTAGTTCCGAGGCTCCGCCCTCTCACCCCTCCATCGCATCGTTACGGTCGCTCACCATTGAGCAAGCCGCCCAATTCCTGCACCTGCATCCGGTTACGCTGCAACGCAAAGCACAGCGCG
>JAVHQS010000060.1:0-3297 GCA_036171255.1 Gallionella sp. | reverse complement strand
TTCCCATGCAACATTTTCCTCCGAAAAATGTTGCACTTGGTTTTTGAGCGCGCCCAAATAAAAACCGCCCACAAGGGACGGTTTTGTATTTGGCGGAGAGGGCGGGATTCGAACCCGCGGTGGAGTATTACCCCACACACGCTTTCCAGGCGTGCGACTTAAACCGCTCATCCACCTCTCCAGATGGTCTTGCTACAACTTTTCGAAACACGCTTTGGTTCCGGCGACGCTTTGCGACTTAAACTGCTCATCCACCTCTGGTGGACTACTGGTGAAACTACTAGCCATCTGACTTGACTGTCCAACGACGACAGCCAAGTCGCTGGTTATCCGAAAGGGCGGGCAGGATATACCAGAACGGCTTTTGCCGCAATCAGAAGCGGTTCTTCCATTCACGCAAGGCACTGAATACGCCGAGTTCGCTGCTGTTGGTCAGGCCGCGCTGTTGCAGGGTGCGGATGAGTTCCGGCTGGGTGCAGCGCAGGAAGGGGTTGGTGGCTTTCTCCACAGCGATGCTGGAAGGCAGGGTGGGCAGGTGCGCCGCGCGCAGTTGCTGGGTGGCGGCGATGCGTTGTTGCACGGCGTGGTTGCCGGGTTCGCAGGCCAGCGCGAAGCGCAGGTTGGCGGCGGTGTATTCGTGCGCGCAATACACGCGGGTGGTGTCGGGCAGCAGGGCCAGGCGTTGCAGGGAGTGGTGCAGTTGCGCGAGGATGCCTTCGAAGTTCCTGCCGCAGCCCGCGCCGAACAGAACGTCGCCGCAGAACAGGATGGGCGGGGAGATTTCCGGCGCGAAATAGGCGATGTGGTCGTCGAGGTGGCCGGGGATCGCCAGGATGTCGAATGCGACTCCGAGCGCGTCCAGTTTGACCTGATCGCCTTCGTGAAGGTCGTGGGTGATATGCGGATTTTTCTCATGTCGCCGTCCATACACCGGCACGTTGTATACTTCGCGCAATTTTGCGATGCCGCCGACATGGTCGGCGTGGCGGTGGGTGCACAGGATGGCATCCAGTTGCAGGTCACGCTCATGCAGGAATGCCAGCACCGGCGCAGTTTCGCCGGGATCCACCACGACCGCATGATGGTCATGATGAATCGCCCAGATGTAGTTGTCTTGCAGGGCGTGGATGGCGGTGATCTCGAACATGAATAACTCACGGAACGAAGGCGATGCCGAATTGTAAGTCAACTGCACAGAGTTTGAGCGAATGGTTCGCCACCCCTCAGGGCGGCTATGTGCTGGCACGCGAGCAGGCGTATTTCGACCGCACCGTGAGCGACATATTCGGCTACAACGCGCTGCAATTGGGTTCGTATCAGCATGATTTCTTGCGCAGCAACCGCATGCCGCTGCGTTTCACCGGTGAGAATCAGGCTGGTGCTGCGGTGCGGCTGTGTTGCACTGAATTGCCGTTCGCCTGCGACAGCATGGACTTGGTATTACTGCCGCACATCCTGGAATTCGCCGAGCATCCGCATCAGATCTTGCGCGAGGTGGAGCGGGTGCTGAGGCCGGAAGGAAATCTGATCATCAGCGGCTTCAATCCGCGCAGTCTGTGGGGATTGCATCGCGCGCTGGGCAGGCGGCAGGGCTATCCGTGGAGCGGGCATTTCATCGCGTTGCCGCGCCTCAAGGATTGGCTGGCGTTGCTGGGTTTTGAAGTGGTGGGAGGCCGTTTTGCGGCCTATGCGCCGCCGTTCCATCAAACCAGGTGGCTGGAGCGTTATTCCTTTATGGAAACGGCGGGCGACCGCTGGTGGGCGGTGAGCGGCGGCGTGTATTTTTTACATGCGGTGAAGCGGGTGCACGGGATGCGGCTGATCAAGCCGCAATGGAACGAGGGGCTGGTGAGCAAACTGCTGCCGGTGGCGCCGAAAATGAACAACAAGATAACGCAACGTAGCGAACATGATATTGCCTCCCCTTGGAAGGGGGAGAGTTAGCACCCGCAAGGAGTAGGCCGTGGCTGTATAGCCGCTGAAGCGGCAACAGCCACGCACGGTGGGGGTGGAAGCCTGGTGCGAATTGATGCTTTTACCCCCATCCCAATTGCCCCCTCGCTTCGCTCTCCCCCGCTATGAGGGGGAAGGAGTACGAAAATTGAACAGGTTTTAAGAATGAGCAAAGATATAGTGGAAGTTTTTACCGACGGTGCATGCAAGGGCAATCCCGGCGTGGGCGGCTGGGGCGCGCTGTTGCGTACCAAGGGCAAGGAGCGCGAGTTGTTCGGTGGCGAGGCGCACACCACCAACAATCGCATGGAATTGCTGGCAGCGATCTCCGCTCTGGAGGCGCTGACGCGGCATTGCCATGTACGGCTGCATACCGATTCCAAATATGTGCAGCAGGGCATCAGCACTTGGATACACGGCTGGAAGCAGCGCGGCTGGAAAACCTCCGACAAGAAACCGGTGAAGAACGAGGACTTGTGGCGCAGGCTGGATGCGCTGGCGACGCAACACCACGTCGAATGGGTGTGGGTCAAGGGACATGCAGGGCATACTGAGAATGAGCGCGCCGATGAGCTGGCGAATCGCGGTGTGGAATTAATATCCGAAAAACTTTTGGCCGGGCACCCGCAGGAGCAGGGTAATGCGTAAGATCGTGGTGGATACCGAGACCACCGGGCTGGACCCCAAACAGGGACACCGCATCATCGAACTGGCGGCGATCGAGCTGGACGGGCGGAAGGTGTCGCTGCGCCGCTTCCATCGCTACCTCAATCCCGAGCGCGAGATCGAAGCGGGCGCGGTGGCGGTGCACGGCTTGACTTACGAGCGTTTGCAGAACGAGGCGAAGTTCGCCGACATCGCGGCGAGTTTTCTGGAGTTTATCGCGGATGCCGAGCTGATCATCCACAACGCGCCGTTCGATATGGGCTTCCTCAATCGCGAACTGGAATTGATCGGCATGCCGCCGTTGCAGAACGCGGTGGTGGATACGCTCAAGGTCGCGCGCGAGATGCACCCGGGCAAAAAGAACAGTCTGGATGCCCTGTGCGGCCGCTATGAGATCGACAATACCCATCGCAGCCTGCACGGCGCGTTGCTGGATACCGAGTTGCTCGCCGAAGTTTATTTCGCGATGACGCGCGGACAAGAGAGCCTGCTCGGCGACGACCATCTGCCCGCCACCCGTCAGCCGGCGGTGTTGAGCATGGATGCCTCGCGTCCCAGGTTGCGCGTGTTGCAGCCCAGCGCGGAAGAATTGGCCGGGCACGCGCAACAATTGACCGACATCGACAAGGCGAGCAAGGGCGCATGTCTGTGGAAGAAACTGGAAGACGTTGCATGAAG
>JAVHQS010000059.1:0-15297 GCA_036171255.1 Gallionella sp. | reverse complement strand
TCTACGTGCTGG
This sequence comes from Gallionella sp., assembly GCA_036171255.1. Classification (GTDB taxonomy): domain Bacteria; phylum Pseudomonadota; class Gammaproteobacteria; order Burkholderiales; family Gallionellaceae; genus Gallionella. The sequence continues at coordinate 15,285 of JAVHQS010000059.1, read as the reverse complement.
GCAAGGACGAAGGCGGCCGCCACACCCCGTTCTTCCAGGGCTATCGTCCGCAGTTCTACTTCCGCACCACCGACGTGACCGGCGCGGTCGAGTTGCCGGCAGGCACTGAAATGGTCATGCCCGGCGACAATGTCAGCATCACAGTCAGCCTGATCAACCCGATCGCGATGGAAGAAGGCCTGCGCTTCGCGATACGCGAAGGCGGACGCACCGTCGGCGCGGGCGTGGTTGCAAAGATCATCGAGTAAAGCTACAATGCGCGCCCTCGCGTGGTTTGGATCACGCGATTCGTTCTTTAATTAGCGGCATTGCCGCGTAAATGCAAGAGAGAATTATGCAAAGTCAAAAAATTCGCATTCGCCTCAAGGCGTTTGACTATCGCTTGATCGACCAGTCGGCAGCGCAGATCGTTGAAACTGCCAAGCGTACCGGCGCAGTGGTGAACGGCCCGGTGCCGTTGCCAACCAAGATCGAGCGTTTCGACGTATTGCGTTCCCCGCACGTCAACAAGACTTCGCGCGATCAGTTCGAGATTCGCACCCATCTGCGTCTGATGGACATCGTCGATCCAACCGATAAGACGGTGGATGCACTGATGAAGCTGGATCTGCCGGCTGGTGTGGATGTGGAGATCAAGCTGCAGTAATCGTTTTACCCGTAGCATCCGTATTATTTGGCAGTAAAAATCGGCTAACCAATTGAAGTTAGCCCCTTAACAAGAGGAAATTAAAATGAGCTTAGGACTTGTCGGTCGCAAGATTGGCATGACCCGCGTGTTTACCGAAGACGGTTCGTCGTTGCCGGTAACAGTGCTGGAAGTGTCCAATAATCGTGTCACTCAGGTTAAATCCGTTGATACCGATGGCTATGCTGCTGTGCAATTGGCACACGGTGTACGTCGTCCCGGTCGCGTCAGCAAGGCTGCCGCCGGACATTACGCCAAGGCGGGTGTGGAAGCGGGGAGTGCACTCAAGGAATTCACCGTATCCCCTGAACAACTGGCTGGCCTGCAAGCAGGTTCCACGGTCAGTGTAGAGATTTTTCAGGTGGGTCAACTCGTCGATGTGACGGGTATATCCAAAGGTAAGGGTTACGCCGGTACCATCAAGCGTCACCACTTCAAATCCGGTCGCGCATCGCACGGCAACTCGAAGTCGCATAACGTACCGGGCTCTATCGGTATGGCGCAGGATCCGGGGCGTGTGTTTCCGGGCAAGCGTATGACCGGTCATCTCGGCGATGTGCAACGGACCGTTCAAAATCTACAAGTCGTGCGTGTCGATGTTGCGCGTCAATTGTTGCTGGTCAAGGGCGCCGTTCCCGGCTGTACAAACAGCAGCATCATCGTGCGTCCCGCAGTGAAGGCAGGTGCGTAATGGAACTCAAAGTCATTAACGATAAAGGTCAGGCGACCGCAAATCTGAGCGCATCGGACGAATTGTTCGGTCGTGAATACAACGAGGACCTGGTCCATCAGTTGGTCACCGCTTATATGGCGAACGCACGTTCCGGCAACAGCAAGCAGAAGGGTCGTAGCGAGATCGCGAAGTCTACCAAAAAGCCGTTCGCGCAAAAGGGCACCGGGCGTGCGCGTGCCGGTATGGCATCCAGCCCGTTGTGGCGTGGCGGCGGCAAGATATTCCCGAATACCGGCGAAGAGAATTACACGCAAAAAGTGAACCGCAAGATGTATCGCGCCGGCTTTGCTTCGATCTTGTCGAAGCTGGTCAGCGAGAACCGTCTGGTGGTGGTGGACAGCCTGACGGTTGATTCTCCCAAGACCAGGCTGCTGGCGCAAAAGATCAAGGGCATGGGGCTGGATTCTGGCCGCGTGCTGATCATCACCGACAGCGTCGATGAGAATCTGTACCTGTCTTCGCGCAATCTGCCTAACGTATTGGTGCTGGAAGCCAATCAGGCCGACCCGGTCAGCCTGGTGCGTTTCCCGAGCGTGGTCGTTACGCGCAATGCGGTGGCTAAAATGGAGGAGATGTTCGCATGAGTACCCAACAATTCAGCCAAGAGCGTTTGATGAAAGTGTTGCTCGCTCCGCAAATCTCCGAGAAGGCGACTTATGTTGCCGACAAGAACGAGCAAGTGATTTTCCGTGTTGCGCCTGATGCGACCAAGCCCGAGATCAAAGCTGCCGTTGAAATGATGTTCAAGGTCAGCGTGGACAGCGTGCAAGTGGCATGCGTCAAGGGCAAGGTCAAGCGTACCGGTCGTTTCACCGGCCGCCGCAACAACTGGAAGAAGGCGTATGTGTGCCTGGCTTCCGGACAGGAAATTAATTTTGCCGCTAGCGAGCAAGGGTAATCATCATGGCATTGATTAAACTAAAACCAACAACTCCGGGACAGCGTGCGGTATTGCGCGTTGTCAATCCTGACCTGCATAAGGGTAAGCCAGTCGCCGCATTGCTGGAAAAGAAGACCAAGACCGCAGGCCGTAACAACAACGGTCACATCACGACCCGCCATATGGGTGGTGGTCACAAGCAGCATTACCGCCTGGTCGATTTCAAGCGCAACAAGGATGGCATCCCGGCGACTGTAGAGCGTCTGGAATACGATCCGAACCGCAGCGCGAATCTGGCCCTGCTGTGCTACGCCGATGGCGAGCGTCGTTACATCATCGCTCCCAAGGGTGTGGCGGCAGGTGCCGTTCTGCTGAGCGGTTCCGAAGCGCCGATCAAGCCGGGCAATGCATTGCCATTGCGCAACGTGCCGGTCGGTTCGACCATCCATTGCATCGAAATGTTGCCGGGCAAGGGTGCGCAGCTGGCGCGTTCTGCCGGTACTTCCGTGCAACTGCTGGCGCGCGAAGGCAGCTACGCTCAATTGCGTTTGCGCTCCGGCGAAATCCGCAAGGTGCATATCGATTGCAAGGCGACGCTGGGCGAAGTGGGCAATTCAGAGCACAGCCTGCGTTCCATCGGCAAGGCCGGTGCGATGCGTTGGCGCGGTGTCCGCCCGACCGTGCGCGGTGTGGTGATGAACCCGGTGGATCACCCGCACGGTGGTGGTGAAGGTAAGACCGCGGCCGGTCGTCATCCGGTCAGTCCGTGGGGGGTGCCGGCCAAGGGCTTCCGCACACGTCGCAACAAGCGCACCAGCGGCATGATCGTGCGTCGTCGCTTTCAGGTTTAAGGGGTAGATAGATATGGCACGTTCCATTAAAAAAGGTCCATTTGTTGACGCTCACCTGCTCAAGAAGGTTGAGACGGTGCGCGCGACCAACGATAAACGCCCGGTGAAAACCTGGTCGCGCCGTTCCACGGTGCTGCCCGAGTTCGTCGGTTTGACGATTGCGGTACACAACGGCAAGCAGCATATCCCGGTGTACGTATCCGAAAATATGGTGGGTCATAAGTTGGGTGAGTTCTCCCTGACGCGTACCTTCAAGGGCCATGCTGCTGATAAAAAAGCAGCGGTCAAGAAATAAGGAGGGGCATGATGACTACGACTATCGCAGTTGCAAAAAACATTCATCTCTCCGCGCAAAAAGGTCGCTTGGTTGCCGACCAGATTCGCGGTTTGCCGGTTGCGCAAGCACTCAACATCCTGACCTTCAGCCCGAAGAAGGGTGCCGGGATCATCAAGAAGGCTCTGGAATCCGCGATTGCGAATGCCGAGCATAACGATGGTGCGGATATCGATGAGCTGAAGGTGAAGACCATCTACATCGACAAGGCGGCGTCGCTGAAGCGTTTCATCGCGCGTGCCAAGGGTCGTGGCAACAAGATCGAGAAGCAGACTTGCCATATCACCGTTCACGTCGGAAACTGAGGATAAATTATGGGACAGAAAATTCATCCAACCGGTTTTCGGTTGAGCGTTCGTAAAAACTGGGATTCCAAGTGGTACGCCAATAGCGAAAATTTCTCCAGCTTGTTGCTCAAGGACATCGAGGTTCGTGCCTTCCTGAAGAAGAAACTGGCTACCGCCGGTGTCTCCAAGGTGGTCATCGAACGCCCTGCCAAGAACGCCAAGGTGACGATTTACACCGCGCGTCCAGGTATGGTCATCGGCAAGAAGGGCGAAGATATCGAATCGTTGCGCGCCGAATTGCGCAAGCGTATGGGTCTGCAATCCGTCGATGTGGCTATCGAAGAAGTGCGCAAGCCGGAAGTCGATGCGCAACTGATCGCCGACAGCATCACCGCGCAGCTGGAAAAGCGCATCATGTTCCGTCGTGCGATGAAGCGCGCGATGCAAAACGCGATGCGTCTGGGCGCACAAGGCATCAAGATCATGAGCGCGGGCCGTCTGAATGGTATCGAGATCGCGCGTACCGAGTGGTATCGCGAAGGCCGTGTGCCATTGCATACGCTGCGCGCCGATATCGATTACGGTACTTCGGAAGCGAAGACCACCTACGGCATCATCGGTGTGAAGGTTTGGGTGTTCAAGGGTGAGGTCGGCGCTCAGGAAGTGGCCGCATCGGTTGCCGCTGAGCCGGAAAAGAAAGTAAGAAAGTCGGGAGCAAAGCATGCTACAGCCAGCTAGAAGAAAATACCGCAAGGAACAAAAGGGCCGGAATACCGGTATTGCCACCCGTGGCAACAAGGTCAGTTTCGGTGAGTTTGGTCTGAAGGCAATGGCGCGCGGTCGTTTGACTGCACGTCAGATCGAAGCCGCGCGCCGTGCGATGACCCGCCACATCAAGCGCGGTGGCCGTATCTGGATCCGCGTGTTCCCGGACAAGCCGATCTCCAAGAAGCCTGCTGAAGTTCGCATGGGCAATGGCAAGGGCAATCCCGAGTACTACGTCGCCGAGATTCAACCAGGCAAGATGTTGTACGAAATGGATGGTGTGGATGAAACGATCGCACGCGAAGCGTTCCGTTTGGCATCCGCCAAGTTGCCAATCGCGACCACGTTCGTGGTCAGACAAGTGGGTGCATAACATGAAGGCTAGTGAACTGAAGACAAAGTCGGCGACAGATCTGCAACAAGAGTTGCTGTCTCTGGCCAAGGCGCAATTCGGTCTGCGCATGCAAGTGGCAACGCAGCAAATGACCAATACCAGCGAATTGCGCAAAGTGCGTCGCGATATCGCCCGCGTAAAAACCGTATTGAAAGAGAAGGGTGCCCAGTAATGAGCGATTCCAAACTGAAGCGTACCCTGACCGGTACTGTAACAAGCGACAAGATGGACAAGACCGTGACGGTCTTGGTCGAACGCAAGGTGAAGCACCCGTTGCTGGGTAAGATCATTCGCGTTTCCAAGAAGTACCACGCGCACGATGAAGCCAATGAGTTCCATGCCGGCGACGTGGTGATGATTGAAGAGTGCCGTCCGCTGGCCAAGACCAAGAGTTGGCGCGTCGCAAAGCTGCTGGAAAAGGGCGCTGCGATTTAATTGTAATTTCAGCTTGCATCTTTCCTGAATTTGAATATAATGCGCGGCTTCGTTTCATCGCCGCTCGCGGCGACCTAACCCGAACGGGTTCCAAAACTGGCCGCCGTTAGCGGAAAAAGTTGGAGATTAAATAATGATACAAATGCAGTCTGTTTTAGATGTGGCCGACAATACCGGTGCGCGCTCTGTGATGTGCATCAAGGTGCTGGGTGGTTCCAAGCGTCGCTATGCTTCCGTTGGTGATGTCATCAAGGTCAGCATCAGGGATGCGGCTCCGCGCGGTCGCGTAAAGAAGGGTGAAGTGTACAACGCCGTGGTGGTTCGCACTGCCAAGGGTGTGCGTCGCTCGGATGGTTCTCTGGTCAAGTTCGATGGCAACGCCGCGGTGTTGCTGAATGCCAAGCTGGAGCCGATCGGCACGCGTATCTTTGGGCCGGTGACACGCGAGTTGCGTACCGAGAAGTTCATGAAGATCGTTTCGCTGGCACCTGAAGTGCTGTAAGCGGTAACGGATCGAGTCGAGGAAAATCATGCGCAAGATTAAGAAAAACGATGACGTTATCGTAATCGCTGGTAAAGACAAAGGCAGTCGCGGCAATGTGCTGCGCGTGCTGGGTGAGTACCTGCTGGTTGGCGGCATCAACAAGGTCAAGAAGCATCAGAAGCCTAACCCGGTAAAGGGTCTGACCGGCGGAATCGTGGAAAAGGAATTGCCGATTCATATTTCGAATGTGGCGATCTATAACGCGGCTGCCAAGAAGGGCGATCGAGTCGGTATTAAAACGCTGGAAGATGGACGCAAGGTACGCGTGTTCAAATCCAACGGCGAAGTGATTGACGCTTAAGGGGTAATAGAGCATGGCTCGTTTGTATGAGTTTTACAAAGACAAGGTCGCCAAAGACCTGATGAAGCAGTTCGGCTACAAGTCCATCATGGAAGTGCCGCGCATCGAGAAGATCACCCTGAACATGGGGGTCGGCGAAGCGGTGGCGGACAAGAAGGTGATGGATTTCGCGGTTGGCGATATGCAGAAGATCGCCGGTCAGAAGCCGGTCGTCACGATGTCCAAGAAGTCCATTGCGGGTTTCAAGATCCGTGAAGGCTATCCGGTCGGTTGCAAGGTGACATTGCGCAAAGAGCGCATGTATGAATTCCTGGATCGTCTGATTTCGGTCGCGATTCCGCGTATCCGCGATTTCCGTGGTATCTCCGGCAAGTCTTTCGACGGTCGTGGCAACTACAACATGGGCGTGAAAGAGCAGATCATTTTCCCGGAAATCGAGTACGAAAAGATTGATGCGTTGCGTGGTATGAACATCACCATCACCACCTCCGCGAAGACTGACGAAGAAGCCAGGGCTCTTCTGTTGGCATTCAAACTCCCATTAAAGAAATGAGGGATAACTAATGGCTAAGATGGCAGTTATTAACCGCGAGCAAAAACGTCGTGACACCGTGAAGAAGTTTGCGGCCAAGCGCGCCGAGTTGATCGCAACGATCACCAACATGAAGCTCGGCGATGAAGAGCGTGCCGTTGCGCGCTTGAAGTTGCAAGCGCTGCCGCGCGATGCAAGTCCGGTTCGCCTGCGCAATCGTTGTGCGCTGACAGGCCGTCCGCGCGGTACTTTCAGGAAATTTGGTTTGGGGCGTATCAAGGTGCGTGAATTCGCGATGCGCGGTGAGATTCCAGGCATCGTTAAGGCCAGCTGGTAGGAGAAATTTTATGAGTATGAGTGATCCAATCTCCGATATGTTGACGCGCATTCGTAATGCGCAGATGGCGGAAAAAACCTCGGTAGCGATGCCCTCTTCGAAGCTGAAGGTGGCGATCGCCGAAGTGTTGAAAGACGAAGGTTATGTGGAAGGCTTTCACGTCATCGCCGGCGAAGGTGGCAAAGCCACGCTGGAGATCGGCCTGAAGTATTACAGCGGACGTCCGGTGATCGAAAAGGTACAGCGTATCAGCCGTCCCGGTTTGCGCATCTACAAGGGTTCCGAAGACATTCCCAAGGTGATGAACGGCCTGGGTATCGCGATCGTTTCCACGTCCAAGGGTTTGATGACCGACCGCAAAGCGCGCGCCAATGGTATTGGTGGTGAAGTGCTGTGCGTAGTCGCGTAGTGAGGTAAGCATGTCTAGAGTTGCCAAGAATCCTGTCGTATTGCCTAGCGGCGTTGAAGTCGCAATGGCTGCGAATGAAATTTCGGTAAAGGGCCCGTTGGGCACCCTTAAGCAGGCTTTGTCGGGTGAAGTGAGCGTGGCGCGCGAGGGCGACAGCCTGTTGTGCAAGGCGCAAAACGATTCCGCGCAGGCCGATGCGATGTCCGGCACGATCCGCGCATTGCTGGCTAACATGGTGCAGGGAGTGAGCAAGGGTTTCGAGCGCAAGCTGACCCTGGTCGGTGTGGGTTATCGCGCGCAGGCTGCCGGTGACACGCTGAACCTGACCCTGGGTTTTTCCCACCCGGTCTCCTACAAGATGCCTGCCGGCATCAAGGTTGAAACTCCGACGCAAACCGAGATCGTGTTGAAGGGTGCCGACAAGCAACGCGTCGGACAAGTTGCCGCTGAAATTCGTGCTTTCCGTGAACCTGAGCCATACAAGGGCAAGGGTGTGCGCTACAGCGATGAAGTGGTGATCCTGAAAGAAACCAAGAAGAAATAATTGAGGCGGATATGTTGAACAAGAAAGAATCCCGTCAGCGCAGAGCACGCAAAACCCGTGCACGCATTGCTGAAAAGAAAACAGTACGTCTGGCCATTCACCGTACTAACTTGCACATTTATGCCCAGGTACTTTCTGCTTGCGGCACCAAGGTGCTGGCCAGTGCATCCAGCGTAGAAGCGGATGTTCGCAAGGATCTGGCGAATGGTGGCAACAAGGCTGCTGCGGCTGTAGTGGGCCAGCGTATCGCCGAGAAGGCGAAGAGCGCGGGCATCACGCAGGTTGCGTTCGACCGTTCCGGTAATCGATATCATGGCCGTGTCAAGGCGTTGGCTGAAGCCGCGCGTGAACACGGTCTGCAGTTCTAATTGGAGTTGAGTGATGGCTAAGCCGCAAGGAAAAATGCAGCAACAAGAAGAGCGTGATGACGGTCTGATCGAAAAAATGATCTCCGTGAACCGCGTCACCAAGGTGGTCAAGGGTGGTCGTATCATGGGTTTCGCCGCTTTGACCGTAGTCGGTGATGGCGACGGTCGCGTTGCGATGGGTAAAGGCAAGTCCAAGGAAGTGCCGGTTGCCGTGCAAAAGGCGATGGACGAAGCGCGCCGCAATCTGGTCAAGGTCAGCCTGCGCAATGGCACCTTGCACCACACCGTGATCGGCAAGCATGGCGCAGCCAAGGTGTTGATGCAGCCGGCTTCCGAAGGTACCGGCATTATCGCCGGCGGCGCGATGCGTGCCGTGTTTGAAGCGGTAGGCGTGCGTGATGTGCTGGCCAAATGTATCGGCTCCAGCAATCCATACAACGTCGTGCGTGCCACGCTGAACGGTTTGAAGGCGTTGAATTCTCCGTCCGAAATTGCTGCCAAGCGCGGCAAGAACGTTGACGAAATTTTGGGGTAAGACATGACACAAGCCAAAACAATCAAAGTGACCCAGATCAAGAGTCTGATCGGTACCAAGCAATCGCATCGCGACACCATTCGCGGCTTGGGTCTGCGTCGCATCAACCATACCGTGCAACTGGAAGACACCCCTTGTGTGCGCGGCATGATCAATAAAGTGTTCTACCTGGTTAAGTGCGAGGCATAACAGATGCAACTCAATAATATACAAGCTGCACAAGGTGCCAAGCACGCCAAGCGTCGCGTTGGTCGCGGTATCGGTTCCGGTTTGGGCAAGACGGCCGGTCGCGGTCACAAGGGGCAAAAATCCCGTGCCGGCGGTTTCCATAAGGTCGGTTTTGAAGGCGGTCAGATGCCGCTGCAACGCCGTTTGCCGAAGCGCGGCTTTGTTTCGCTGACACGCTACGACACCGCACAAGTGCGTTTGTCCGACCTGCAAAAATTGCCGGTCGACAGCATTGATCTGTTGGCGCTCAAGCAGGCGGGAGTGATTCCTGCTGGTGCATTGACTGCGAAAGTCATCCTGTGCGGCGAAATCTCCCGCGCGGTTAAGTTGCAAGGCTTGCTGGCAACCAAGGGTGCGCGTGCCGCGATTGAAGCCGTCGGCGGCAGCATCGCCGAGTAAGGTTAGTAAGTGAGTACAGTTGCTAAGGGTGTGACCAAGGGCAAGTACGGCGATTTGAGCCAGCGTCTTTGGTTCTTGCTGGGCGCGTTGGTGGTGTATCGCATCGGTGCGCATATCCCGGTGCCGGGCATCGATCCGGTGGTATTGGCGGATCTGTTCAAGACGCAAAAGAATGGCATTTTGGGCATGTTCAACATGTTCTCGGGCGGCGCGTTGTCGCGCTTCACCATTTTTGCCTTGGGTATCATGCCGTACATCTCTGCATCGATCATCATGCAGTTGGCTGCGATCGCCGTACCGCATCTCGAACAGTTGAAGAAGGAAGGCGAAGCGGGTCGCCGCAAGATCACGCAGTACACCCGCTACGGCACATTGGGTTTGGCCGTGTTTCAGGCGTTTGGTATCTCGGTGGCGTTGCAGGCGCAACCCGGGCTGGTGCCGAATCCGGGCACGATGTTCCAGATGACCACCATGATCACCTTGGTGACTGGCACGATGTTCCTGATGTGGCTGGGCGAACAGATCACCGAACGCGGTTTGGGTAACGGTATCTCGCTGATCATTTTTGCCGGTATCGCAGCAGGTTTGCCGAATGCGATCGGCAGTACTCTGGAGTTGGCGCGTACCGGTGCATTTTCGATTCCGCTGGTGCTGTTCCTGATCATCGGCGCTTTCGCCGTCACCGCATTGGTGGTGTTCGTCGAACGCGGTCAGCGCAAGATATTGGTGAACTATGCCAAGCGCCAGGTGGGTAACAAGGTATATGGCGGGCAAAGCTCCCATCTGCCGTTGAAGCTGAACATGGCCGGCGTAATTCCGCCGATCTTCGCCTCCAGCATCATCTTGTTCCCGGCGACCATCGCGGGATGGTTCGGTAGCGGGCATGGCATGAGTTGGTTGAAGGACATCAGCGAGAAGCTGTCTCCCGGCCAGCCGATCTATGTGCTGGTGTATGCGGCGGCGATTGTGTTCTTCTGTTTCTTCTATACGGCGCTGGTGTTCAGCCCGAAAGAAACAGCGGACAACCTGAAGAAGAGCGGTGCATTTTTGCCCGGGATACGTCCCGGTGAGCAGACTGCACGCTATGTTGAAAAGATCATGTTGCGCCTGACCCTGGTGGGTGCGGTGTATATCACCCTGGTTTGTTTGCTGCCGGAATTCCTGGTAGTGAAGTGGAACGTACCGTTTTATTTTGGGGGTACTTCGCTGTTGATTCTGGTGGTCGTTACGATGGACTTCATGGCACAAGTGCAGTCCTATCTGATGACGCATCAGTATGAGAACCTGCTGAAGAAGGCCAATTTCAAGGGTGGGTTTGCGCGCTAATGGCTAAGGAAGAAGTTATTCAGTTGCAGGGCGAGATCGAGGAGTCGCTGCCCAATGCGACGTTCCGGATCAAGCTGGAAAACGGCCATGTCGTATTGGGCCATATTTCTGGAAAGATGCGGATGCACTACATCCGTATTTTGCCGGGCGATAAAGTGACTGTGGAGTTGACTCCATATGATTTGAGCAGGGCGCGGATCGTGTTCCGTGCCAAATAGTTGAGCAAGTAAGGAGAAGCAAATGAGAGTCCAAGCATCAGTAAAAAAGATTTGCCGTAATTGCAAGATCGTTATTCGTAAACGCGTGGTGCGCGTCATTTGCACCGAGCCACGTCACAAGCAACGCCAAGGCTAATTGAACAAAGTTAGCAGTGGGTGTTATAATTTCCGTTTTTCAAAGATAGGGTAGCTGCATGGCACGTATTGCAGGGGTCAATATCCCCAACCATCAACACGCTGTGATTGCCTTGACTGCAATCTACGGTATCGGACGTACACGCTCGCAAGACATTTGCGCGTCAGCTGGTGTGAACGCTACCACCAAGATGAAAGATTTGACCGACGCAGAAGTGGAAAAGCTGCGCGAACAAGTCGCCAAGTTCACGGTGGAAGGTGATCTGCGTCGCGAAACGACGATGAACATCAAGCGTCTGATGGACCTGGGCTGCTATCGCGGCCTGCGTCATCGCCGTGGCTTGCCGTGTCGCGGTCAGCGCACTCGCACCAATGCGCGCACCCGCAAGGGACCGCGCAAGGCGATCGCCGGCGCCAAGAAGTAAGTTTGCTATAACGCATTAGAGGATTAGATTATGGCTAAGCCAAGCACGAAAGTGCGCAAGAAAGTAAAAAAGAACGTAGCTGAAGCGATTGCGCACGTTCACGCTTCTTTCAACAACACCATCGTTACCATTACCGACCGCCAAGGCAATACCTTGGCATGGTCTACCAGTGGCGCGCAGGGTTTCAAGGGCTCGCGCAAGAGCACGCCGTTTGCGGCTCAGGTTGCGGCCGAGGTGGTGGGCAAGTCTGCCGTTGAATGCGGTGTCAAGAATCTTGAAGTGCGCATCAAGGGACCCGGCCCAGGCCGCGAATCCGCAGTGCGTGCATTGAACGCGGCTGGTTTTAAGATCACCAGCATTTCCGATATTACTCCGGTGCCGCACAACGGCTGCCGTCCGCCTAAAAAGCGTCGTATTTAATTTTAGGAGTCAGCCTTGGCTAGAAATCTTGATCCGAAGTGCCGTCAGTGCCGCCGCGAAGGCGAGAAGTTGTTCCTGAAGGGCGAAAAATGTTTTACCGACAAGTGCGGTGTTGAGCGCAGGGCGTATCCGCCCGGCCAGCACGGCCAGAAGAAAAATACCCGTCTGTCCGAATACGGCGGTCAGCTGCGCGAAAAGCAAAAAGTTCGTCGTATCTACGGCGTGCTGGAAAAGCAATTCCGTCTGACCTACAAGCAAGCGGAAAGCCAGCGCGGCATTACCGGCGAAAGCTTGTTGCAGATTCTGGAATCCCGTCTGGACAATGTTTCCTACCGCATGGGCTTTGGCGCATCGCGCGCCGAAGCGCGTCAAGTGGTACGCCACAATGCGCTGATGGTGAACGGCAAGCGTGTGAACATCCCTTCCTACCAGGTGCGTCCCGGCGACGTGGTTGAAGTGGCCGAGAAGTCCAAGGCGCAACTGCGTATCAAGGCTGCATTGGCTGCTGCCGAACAACGCGGCTTCCCGGAATGGATCGAGATGGATACCAAGGCATTCAAGGGTACCTACAAAGCCAAGCCCCAACGTGCTGAACTGCCTGCAACCATCAACGAGCATCTCGTGGTTGAGTTGTATTCCAAGTAATCCACGCGGAGTAGCTTATGTCTAGCAATGAATTTTTGAAGCCCCGTATCATCGATGTGCAAAAGATCTCCGACACCCAGGCCAAGGTGGTGATGGAACCTTTTGAACGCGGCTACGGCCACACATTGGGCAATGCCTTGCGCCGCATCCTGTTGTCTTCCATGCCCGGTGCCGCACCGACTGAAGTGAAGATGGCCGGCGTGTTGCATGAATATGCGACCATCGACGGCGTGCAGGAAGATGTCGTGGACATCCTGTTGAACCTCAAGGGTGTGGTATTGCGTCTGCATAACACCAAGGAGGTCGTGCTGACCCTCAAGAAGGAAGGTCAGGGCGTGGTCACCGCAGCGGACATCAGCGGCAATGCCGATGTCGAAGTGATCAATCCCGATCACGTGATCGCCCATCTGACTGCCGGCGGCAAGCTGGACATGCAGATCAAGGTCGAGCAAGGTCGCGGCTACGTGTCGTCGCTGTCGCGCCAGACACCGAACGAGACCCGTGCCGTGGGCCACATCGCGCTGGACGCGTCGTTCAGCCCGGTCAGCCGTGTCAGCTACGCCGTCGAAAGCGCGCGTGTGGAACAACGCACTGACCTTGACAAGTTGATCATGCACATCGAAACCAACGGCGCAGTCGATCCTGAGCAGGCGATCCGCAATGCGGCGCGTATCCTGGTCGATCAGTTCTCCGTGTTCGCCGCGCTGGAAGGAACCGAGCCGGTCGTGGAGAAGGTGCAGGCACCCAAGGTCGATCCGATCCTGTTGCGTCCGGTGGATGATCTGGAGTTGACTCCGCGTTCCTCCAACTGCCTCAAGGCACAAAGCATCCATTACATCGGCGATCTGATCCAGTACACCGAGAACGATCTGTTGCGCACCCCGAATCTGGGCCGCAAGTCGCTGAACGAAATCAAGCAGGTTCTCGCCGAGCACAATTTGTCGCTGGGGATGAAGCTGGAAAACTGGCCTGTCGCTGCGGTTTGAGCGGATAGAGCATTTTAGGAAGCAAGAAAGGCAAATCATGCGTCACCGTCTAGGTTTAAGAAAACTCAACCGCACCAGCAGTCACCGTCTGGCGATGTTCCGCAACATGACCGTGTCGCTGCTGCGTCACGAAGTCATCAAGACTACGTTGCCCAAGGCCAAGGAACTGCGCCGTGTCGCAGAACCTATCCTGACTCTGGCCAAGACCCCGAGTCTGGCCAATCGCCGTCTGGCTTTTTCCCATCTGCGCGACCGTGAGATGGTCATCAAGTTGTTCGACGAACTCGGCCCGCGCTATGCAGCGCGCAATGGCGGCTACCTGCGCATCCTGAAGTTCGGCTTCCGTCAGGGCGACAACGCTCCGATGGCGCTGATCGAACTGATGGATCGCCCAGTCGAGGCCACAGCGGTTGATGTGGAGTAAAAGCAGGCGCTGTTTAAGTATTAAAAAGCCGGACTTGTCCGGCTTTTTGCATTTTGTAACCTGTTTAATCTTCGATTTTGCCGCGCAATGCTTTCAGTTTTCCATGCTGCGTCTTGCTCTCCAGGCGTCTTGTTTTTGAAGCCCGCGTTGGTTTGGTTGCGGTCCGGTGTTTGGGCTTGTAGCCTGCACTTTCGATCAAAGCCTGAAGGCGCGTAAGCGCATCCTCGCGGTTCTTCTCCTGGCTGCGATAGCGCTGCGCTTTGATGATGACCACGCCGTCGCCGGAGATACGCCGGTCCGCCAGCTGCCTGAGCTTCTCTTTGTAATCATCCGGCAGCGACGACGCATTGATGTCGAAGCGCAGGTGTATGGCGGTCGAGACCTTGTTGACGTTCTGCCCGCCCGCACCCTGCGCGCGAATCGCATGCAATTCGATCTCGGCGTCCGGGATGGCAAGGTGAGGGGATATTTGCATTGTCAAATGCCGCGCGCCAGTTACTTGGCCAATACCGGCTGCAAATATTTCCCCGTCACGCTGTGTTTGTCTTGCGCGATGTCCGTCGGCGAACCTTCGGCAATGATGCGGCCGCCGCCGTCGCCGCCTTCGGGGCCGAGGTCGATCACCCAGTCGGCGGTCTTGATCACGTCGAGGTTATGCTCGATCACCACCACGGTGTTGCCCTGGTCGCGCAGTTTGTGGATCACCTTGAGCAGCAGTGCGATGTCGTGGAAATGCAGGCCGGTGGTGGGTTCGTCGAGGATGTACAGGGTGCGTCCGGTGTCGCGCTTGGACAGTTCCAGCGACAGCTTGACGCGCTGCGCCTCGCCGCCGGACAGCGTGGTGGCGGATTGCCCCAGCGTGATGTAGCCCAGGCCGACATCCAGCAGGGTATGCAACTTGCGCGCGATGATCGGTACGGGCTTGAAGAATTCATGCGCCTGTTCCACGGTCATCTGCAAGATCTGGTGGATGTTCCTGCCCTTGTACTGGATCTCCAGCGTCTCGCGGTTGTAGCGCTGGCTGTGGCACACGTCGCACGGCACATACACGTCCGGCAGGAAGTGCATCTCGACCTTGATCAGGCCGTCACCCTGGCAGGATTCGCAGCGGCCGCCCTTGACGTTGAACGAGAAACGTCCCGGCC
>JAVHQS010000058.1:3182-15442 GCA_036171255.1 Gallionella sp. | reverse complement strand
CGAACAGGCGCAGCCCGGCGAACCACACCAGCAGGATGCCGGCAAAGCCGGTCAGACCGGTCCACAACCGCGAGGTCCACTGATGCTCGCCGAACACCGTATAGGCGGTGGCGGTCGCCCAATATTGCAGCGGCGGTTTCTCGAAATATTTGAGTTCGTTCAGGCGCGGCGTGACCCAGTCGCCGCTCGCCACCATCTCGCGCGGGATCTCGGCGTAGCGGCCTTCATCCGGCTTGATCAGCGTCCGGTATTCGAGATTGGCGAACCAGATCAGCGCGACGGCAATGACCAGCCACCAAGCGTGCCTGGTTGAAAGACTGTCTTTCATTCGGTAAAGGACTGTTGGCAGGCCAGACAAGATTTCATGCGGGCATTTCTGGCGAATAAGGCCGGAGGGTTAGATAGGTGGGCGCGGATTTTAACTTGTCCGGCCCTTGTCCTTCAACTCGACTCGCCCCCAACCTTGCGCGAAAGTGATGCGCAGCTCCGCGCCGATCGCCAACCGGCCGGCATCCGACACCACGCTGCCGTTCGCGTCTTGCACCAGGCTATAGCCGCGCGCCAGCACTTGTTGCGGGTCGAGCAAGACCAGATGTTGCGCGGTGTTCTCCAAGCGCCCAGACCGTTGCAGTTGCGCCGCGCGCATCTCCTTTACCATGCGCTTTGCCAGATTGGCATGCTGCTCTTGCAAACGGGTCACATCGCTGCTCGCGGCGCGCAGGCGGTGCGCCAGCGATTGCCACTGCCAGTGCTGACGCTGCTTGCGATAGGCAAAGGCGCGCTGCATCCGTTGATGCAACTGCGCCAATCGCTGATCCTGGCGTTGCAACTGTTGCGCCGGGTGCATGACCCGGCGCTGCAAATAATCCACCGCCTGCATGGCGTTTTGCAACCGGTTGCGCTGCGCGCGCTGCAAGTGTTGCGCCATGTCGCGCAAGCCCCTGAGCAAGGCATGGCGATCCGGTACGACGCGCTGCGCCGCAGCGGTGGGAGTCGGCGCGCGTTCGTCGGCGACGAAATCCGCGATGGTGAAATCGGTCTCGTGACCGACGCCGCTGACGACGGGAATGGCACTGGCGGCGATCGCGCGCGCCACCGGCTCTTCATTGAACGCCCACAGGTCTTCGATACTGCCACCACCACGGCACAAGATCAGCACATCGCATTCGGCGCGCTGATTGGCGAGCGCTATGGCGAGCGCGATCTTCTCGGCGCTGCCGCCGCCCTGTACCGGCGCGGGATACAACACTACCGGCACACTGGGCAGCCGCAGGCGCAAGGTGGTGAGCACATCGCGCAATGCGGCGGCCTGCGGCGACGTGACGATGCCGATGCGTTCAGGGAAAGCTGGCAAGGCCCGCTTGCGCGCGGCGTCGAACAGGCCCTGGCTTTGCAACAATTGTTTCAGGCGCTCGAATCGTTCGTACAGGACACCCAGCCCAGCCGGGCGCATCTGTTCCACGGTCAACTGAAAGTCGCCGCGCTGTTCATACAGGGTGGCGACGGCCAGAATCTCAACTTGCTGACCATTGGCGACCTGCTGCCCGTTGACGATAGTCTTGTCGAGCAACTGGTTCTTATGCCGGAACATCACGCAGCGCACCTGCGCCTGATCGTCCTTGAGCGCGAAGTACCAATGCCCGGAGACCGCCTTCACCAGATTGGAAATTTCTCCGCGCACCCATAGCAACGGCACCTCGGATTCCAGCAACTGCTTGATTACAAGAGTGAGTTCCGCGACGCGTAAAACGCGATTTTTTTCTTCCAAAAATAGGCCGAAAGACATATTGACAATCCGAAATAATCCACAAAGCCAGCAAATCCGCCATTTCTTAACCATGCAGCCCAAAAACAACCAGCCACTTACATTAACTGTTTGTTTTTATTGTGATTTATAGCCACACAAAAAATAGGCAAAGTAAGAAAAAACCTTACGTCACGGTATCTTAAAGCGTTAACCCCAAGAATCATCCACAAAGTTATCCACAGCTTTTGTGGGTAAACGGAAATACTCTTTTCTAATGGCGGGTTAGCGAAACATCGCTGAAGTAAATCCTGAGAAATCTTGCTCAACTCGGTGCGACACGTTACAGTTGCGCCCTGTTACTTCACAGCGGCTACGCCCTGTCAATTTAAGCACATTTGGAGAATCCGCGTGTTTGCAATCGTTGAAGCGGCCGGCTGGCCGATCTGGTTTTTGATTTTCGCTTCCGTCATCGCCGTTGGTCTGATCCTGGAAAGATTGGCATACCTGCGCAGCAGCCGGGTTGCGCCGCCGAGTTTGCTGGATGAAGTCGTCAAGGAACTCCAGCAACGCGGGGTCAGCGACAGCATGTTGGCCAAGCTGACGGAAAATTCGCCGCTGGGACGCATCTTTTCCGCCGGACTGAAGAACATCAAGAGCTCGCCGGAGGTCATGAAGGAATCCATCGAAGAAGCAGGCCGCGCCGCCGCTCATGATCTGGAACGCTTCCTCACCACGCTGGGCACGATCGCGTCGATCAGCCCGTTGTTGGGCCTGTTCGGCACGGTGGTCGGCATGATCGAGATCTTCGGTTCGCAGACTGCGGCGGGCAATACCCCGGCGATACTCGCCCATGGCATTTCCGTGGCGCTCTACAACACCGCCTTCGGTCTGATCGTCGCGGTTCCGAGTATGATCTTTTACCGTCATTTCCGTGCGCAAGTGGACAGCCTGACCATCGAGATGGAGCAACAGGCCATCAAGCTGGTAGAGATCATGCACGGCCAACGCAAAGGTTAGACGATGAATTTCCAGCGTGGGCGCAACCGCGAAGAACCGGAAATCAACCTGATTCCGATGATAGACGTATTGCTGGTCATCCTGATCTTCATGATGGTCACCACCAGCTATGCGAAATTTTCCGAATTGCAGATCAACCTGCCGCAAGCCGGCGGCGAAACGACCGTCGCGCAAGTCAAACCCATCAACGTAGCGGTGGATGTTTCGGAACACTATGCCATCAATAATCAGGGCGTGTCCTACACTGGCGTGCAATCGCTGGCCGCCTCCCTGAAACAGGCTGCCGGCGATCAAGCCGACCCCACCATCGTCATCAATGCCGATGCCAAGACTCCCCATCAAGCCGTGATCAACATCATGGAAGCGGCCAGACAGGCGGGCTACGGGCGTATTACCTTTACCACGCAGAACCAGCCCCAATAATTCCAATCCTATTTCATCGGTGAAACTGCGTTGGCTTCCCCGCTCACCCCTCGCCGTGCCATTAGCGCTGCCTGCGTCGTTTGCTCGCCGCCGCTCCTTCGACTGAGGGACAGGCTTGTTTGACCTTCGAAACAGAATCGGAATGAGGCATGTTTGAGCTTGAACGCCACTGGTACCGCATCACCCCGCTACACCTGATCCTGCTGCCGGTCAGCTTCGCGTTCCGCGTACTGGTCGCGTTGCGCCGCGCGCTGTATCGCAGCGGCATCCTGCCCAGCGAAAAACTGGGCGTACCGGTCATTGTTATCGGCAATATCAGCGTCGGTGGAACCGGCAAAACCCCGCTCACGCTTGCTCTGGCACAACAACTCATCGGTCGCGGCTGGCAGCCGCTGATCGTGAGCCGCGGTCATGGCGGCATCGCTCAACAGCATGCCGTATCGGCAAACAGCACGGCTGAGCAAGTGGGTGATGAGCCGTTGCTGATGGCGCGGCGCAACCTCTGTCCGGTATGGGTCGGGGCGGATCGCGCCGCCACCGCACGCGCCGCGTTGCGAGCCCATCCGCAATGCGATGTCGTGCTGTGCGACGATGGCTTGCAGCATTACCGTTTACAGCGCGACTTCGAGATCGCAGTCATCGATGGCGCGCGCGGCTCCGGCAATGGTTGGCTGCTTCCCGCCGGCCCGTTGCGCGAGCCGGTAGCGCGACTGCAGACGGTGGACGCGGTGGTGGTGAACGGTGGCGCGGCCGCCACTGACCAATATGCCATGCAGTTATCGGGAGAAATTTTCTATAACCTGCTCGATCTCGGCCAGACCGCCACCGCTGCCGATCTGCGTGATCTGCGCCTGCATGCCGTGGCCGGCATCGGTAATCCGCAACGTTACTTCCAACATCTGGAATCGCTGGGTCTGACGTTCACCCGGCATCCGTTTCCCGATCATCATCCTTACTGTGCGAGCGACCTCGCCTTTACCGATTGCGATGCGCTACTCCTGACCGAAAAAGATGCGGTAAAATGCGCCGCATTCGCTGATGCGCGATATTGGGTGTTGCGTGTCGACGCTCAAATAGACTCAGCCCTGCTCGAACACCTACTGAGGAAGATCAAAACTCATGGACGCCAAACTGCTTGATATCCTCGTTTGCCCGCTGTGCAAATCCCCATTGGTCTATCGGAAAGCCGCGCAGGAATTGATCTGCAAGGCAGACCGGCTGGCCTTCAGGATCGAAGACGATATTCCGGTGATGCTGGCCGACGAAGCGCGCAAACTCACCGTAGAAGAAGCCGAAGCTCTTTAATGGTCGCTTTTTACGTCGTCATCCCGGCCCGCCACGCTTCCACCCGCTTGCCGGGCAAGCCGCTGTTGCATATCGCGGGCAAGCCGATGGTGGTGCGGGTTGCAGAACAGGCGGCACAAAGCGGCGCGCAGCAGATCTGGATCGCCACCGACCATCATGCGATCGCCAATGTGGCGCACGAACATGGTTTCAAGGCCTGCATGACCGGGGACACTCACGCCAGCGGCACGGATCGCATCGCCGAAGTGGTTGAACAGCACTGCTGGCCGGACGACACCATCGTGGTCAATGTGCAGGGCGACGAGCCGCTGATGCCACCCGCGCTGATACGCGCCGTAGCCGAGCATCTGCACGACCATCCCGAATGTGCGATCGCCACGGCCTGCCATGCGATCCACGATGAAGCATCGCTGCGCAACCCCAACATCGTCAAGACCGTGCTCGACAAACAAGGCAACGCGCTGTATTTCAGCCGCGCACCGATCCCCTACCCGCGCGATGCGTTCGCCAGACATGAAGAACTACCCGTGGGTTTGCCGGTACTGCGCCACATCGGCATCTACGCTTACCGCGCCAGTTTCCTGCGCGCGTACGGACAACTGGCCCCGACACCCATCGAACACTTTGAAGCACTGGAACAATTGCGGGCGCTGTATCATGGCTACAAAATCGGCGTGGTCATCGCCGGGCAAGCCCCGCACGGCGGCGTGGATACCGAACAGGATTTACATCTGGCACGACAAATTTTCGACGCACAACACAAACCGAAGGAGAACTCAAAATGAGACTGATACTACTGGGCGCACCGGGCGCAGGCAAAGGCACGCAAGCCAACTACATCAAGGAGAAATTCAACATCCCGCAGATCTCCACCGGCGACATGCTGCGCGCGGCGGTCAAGGCGGGCACGCCGCTGGGTGTCTCCGCCAAGAAGGTGATGGATGCGGGCGGGCTGATATCCGACGACATCATCATCAATCTGGTCAAGGAGCGCATCAAGGAAGCGGATTGCGCCAACGGCTTCCTGTTCGACGGCTTTCCGCGCACCATCCCGCAAGCGCAGGCGATGAAGGATGTCGGCATCCCGATCGACTATGTGGTGGAAATCGAAGTGCAGGATAGCGAGATCATCAAGCGCATGAGCGGGCGCCGCGTGCACCTGGCTTCCGGCCGCACCTACCATCTGGTGTTCAATCCGCCCAAGGTGGAAGGCAAGGACGACATCACCGGCGAAGATCTGGTGCAGCGTCCCGACGATGTCGAAGACACCGTCATCAAACGCCTCAACGTCTACCACGAGCAGACCAAGCCGCTGGTCGACTATTACGCCGCCTGGGCAAAATCCGGCGATGCGAAAGCGCCCAAGTGCGTGAACGTCCCCGGCGTGGGTGGCGTGGAGAACATCCGCGACCAGATCTTCGCGGCCCTGGGCGGCAACTGATCGTGGCCAGCAAACCGGCACTGACGCTGGAAGACGCCAAACGCGTTGCGGCGGCGGCCGAAGCCGAAGCGCAACGCAACGGCTGGCGCGTGGTCATCGCCGTGGTGGACGACGGCGGTCATCTGCTCTATCTGCAACGCAGCCACGACACCCAGTTCGGCAGCGTGGAAACGGCGATATGCAAGGCGCACGCGGCAATCGCTTTCCAGCGCCCGACCAAAGCCTCCGAGGATGCCGTATTGAGCGGCCGGTTGATCCACCTCGCGTTGCCCGGCGTGATCCCAGCCGAAGGCGGCGTGCCGCTGACACTCGATGGGATCGTGGTCGGTGGCTTAGGGATCAGCGGCGTGCGCTCGGTTCAGGACGGGCAGATCGCGGCCGCCGGACTGGCAGCATTGGCGGCGTAGGCACAATCGGCAAACGTCTGCCAAGTAGTTGCCTGTACGGTTTTCGAAGTTGCCTTAAATAAAAAGCGCCGCGTTGTTATGCAACGCGGCGCTTTGCATCGATTGAGCCGGAACACTCGGCGCGATCGACTGAAAAACCGATCAAGGCGGAATGCGGTAGTTATCCTGTGTCATCAGATCCACACCGCAAGGCAGTTGCTCGATCCAGTCGAGGAACTGTTTCACCATCTTCTTGCCCTTGAACGATTTGCCGTGCTGCGGCACGATCCATTCCACGTCCATCTGGCGCACCATGTTCACCCAGTAACGGCAGATCTTGTTGGAAATCATGTAGCGTTTGTGGAAACCCTCCATGTACTTGAGGTGCGCATTGAAATCTTCCACCGGTGTATCCGCCTCCGTGTGCGACACGATGGACGCGCCCATATCGCCGCTGAACAGGATCTTGCTGACCGGGTCGTAGAACTGGAAGTTGCCTTCCGAGTGCATGAAGTGCGCCGGGATCGCCTTGATGACGGAATCGCCCAGCGGCAGGTTCATACCCTCGTCGGGAATGCCATCCACCCGGCCTTCGACATTGCCCACGCTGCAAAAGTGCGGCACAAAGCGCACCCACAGCTTGGAGATCAACACCTGGCAATCCGAGTGGATCATCCACTTGTTCACCGAGGCGATGATGTCCGGATCGGCATGCGAAGCCAGAATGTATTTAAGCTTTTTGGGCGGAAAGTAATTGTGCATCGCCATCAGCAACCCGTTGTAAGTCATGTTGCCGCCCGGATCGAGCAACGCCCCCTGCCCGTTATCGATGATCAGGAACTGGTTCGCCTGCACTGCCGCGCTGTTGGCATCATCCACCAGATCGTCGAACATCAGGCACATATGCTTGCCGTTATTGAATAACTCGACAGCCATTTTCACCTCCCCTTGGTAATTATCTTGGTTCGCGATGCTATTCGAACGCAGCAACAGTACATTTGACGCAAATCAAAAGCAACTAAAATTATCCGCATCGTTATCGTTCATAGTTTGCACCGGTTGCTGCTATCATGCGCAAGTCAGAAAATTCTGGCTTCGCGGCATTTAATTTTGACCGTTCAACTCAGGGAGAGAAAAATCATGTCAGGTGGTCTCGGATTCGCTTTGTTATGCTCCATTGTTGCAATTCTGTATGGCGCATTTTCCATCAAATGGATTTTGAGTAAACCCACCGGCACCGACCGGATGCGTGAGATCTCCGCTGCCGTGCAGGAAGGCGCCACTGCCTACCTGAGCCGTCAATACACCACCATCTCCATCGTCGGTGCCGTGTTGTTCGTCGTCATCTTCCTTGCACTGGGCTGGCAGACCGCCATCGGTTTTGCGATCGGCGCGCTGCTCTCCGGCGCGGCGGGCTTCATCGGCATGAACGTGTCGGTACGCGCCAACGTGCGCACCGCCGAAGCGGCGTCAGATGGCCTGAATGCCGCATTGAATGTGGCATTCAAGGGCGGCGCGATCACCGGCATGCTGGTGGTGGGCCTGGGTCTGCTCGGCGTGGCGGGCTACTTTGCTTTTCTGACCAACACCGGCGCGACCGCCGCTGAAGCGACCCACGCCCTGGTAGGTCTGGGCTTCGGCGGCTCGCTGATCTCCATCTTCGCCCGTCTCGGCGGCGGCATCTTCACCAAGGGTGCGGACGTCGGCGCCGACCTGGTCGGCAAAGTGGAAGCGGGCATTCCCGAAGACGATCCGCGCAATCCGGCGGTGATCGCCGATAACGTGGGCGACAACGTCGGTGATTGCGCGGGCATGGCAGCCGACCTGTTCGAAACCTACGCGGTGACCATCATCGCGACCATGCTGCTGGGCGGCTTGCTCATGACCAATTCACCGAACGCGGTCATCTATCCGCTGGTGATGGGCGGCTTCTCCATCATCGCCTCCATCGTCGGCACCTTCTTCGTCACCGCTCGCGAAGGCGGCAAGATCATGAACGCGCTGTATCGCGGCCTGGCGGTTTCCGCCGTGCTGGCGCTGATCGCTTTCTATCCGATCACCTCCATGATGATGGGCGATAACGGTGTGTATTCCGTCAACGCGCTGTACGGCTCCGCCGTCATCGGCCTGTTGCTGACCGCCGCGCTGGTGTGGATCACCGAGTACTACACCGCGACCGAGTTCAGCCCGGTGCGTCACATCGCCCAGGCTTCCACCACCGGCCACGGCACCAACGTGATCGCCGGACTGGGTGTATCGATGCGCTCGACCGCCGCACCGGTGCTCGCCGTGTGTCTGGCCATCTATGGCGCCTATGCCTTTGCCGGACTCTACGGGATCGCCATCGCCGCCACTTCGATGCTCTCCATGGCCGGCATCATCGTGGCGCTCGACGCTTACGGCCCGATCACCGACAACGCCGGCGGCATCGCCGAAATGGCCGGCTTGCCCGAGAGCATCCGCAACATCACCGACCCGCTCGACGCGGTCGGCAACACCACCAAAGCTGTCACCAAAGGCTACGCCATCGGTTCCGCAGGACTCGCCGCACTGGTGCTGTTCGCCGACTATACCCATGCGCTTTCCGCGAATCACCCCGGATTGACTTTCGACTTATCCAACCACATGGTCATCATCGGCCTGTTCATCGGCGGCATGGTGCCTTACCTGTTTGCTGCGATGGGCATGGAAGCGGTCGGCCGTGCGGCGGGTAGCGTGGTGGTCGAAGTGCGCCGCCAGTTCAAGGAGATCCCCGGCATCATGGAAGGCACCGGAAAACCGCAATACGGCACGTGCGTGGACATGCTGACCAAAGCCGCGATCAGGGAAATGATCGTTCCCTCGCTGCTGCCGGTCGCGGTGCCTGTGGTGGTCGGCCTGACCCTCGGCCCGCAGGCGCTCGGCGGCGTGCTGGTCGGCACCATCGTCACCGGCATCTTCGTCGCCATCTCCATGACCACCGGCGGCGGCGCATGGGATAACGCGAAGAAATACATCGAGGAAGGCAACTTCGGCGGCAAAGGTTCGGAGGCGCACAAGGCCGCCGTGACCGGCGACACCGTGGGCGACCCGTACAAGGACACCGCCGGTCCTGCGGTGAACCCGCTGATCAAGATCATCAACATCGTCGCGCTGATGATCGTTCCTTTGCTTTAAGCGGAACATTCCAATAAGGTGATATGGAGATCGCAATATCCGCATCCAACCTGGGAATACAATGAAACTGGGGACAAGGTTCCTGCTGGTGGTGTCGGCGATCTTTCTCCTGTTTGCCGCGTTTACCTGGGTTGCCATCCAGAACACGGTGCACAAGATCAACCGGGAATGGGCGCAGAATTTCGCCCATCGGCAAGTGCTGTTCGACAAATACCGTACGCTGTCGCCGCTGACCCACGAAATCGATCTGGCCAGAAAGATGGCAACCGAACCGGCGCTGATCGAGATGGCCTTGCACGATGGCGATACCAAGGTGAGTCAGCATGCGATCAAGGTAATGGAGAGATATCGTAACAATTTCCGCGATCACAGCTACTTTGCCGCATTCGCCGGCTCGGGCGATTATTACTTCAACGATGTGGCAAACCGTTATGCGGGCAAGCAGCTACGCTACAAGCTTTCGCCAAATAACCCGAGCGACAAGTGGTTCTACGCCACCCTGAAAGGGGGTAAGGATTATCAGGTGAATCTTGATTCTGACGTGCATCTGGGTGTCACCAAGATATGGATCAACGCGCTCCTCAAACAGGGTGACGAAACACTCGGCGTGATCGGCACCGGCATCGATCTCACTGACTTCCTGAAGCAAAGCGTGGACATCGTGCAACCCGGCGTCCACAACTTCTTCATTGACCGCAGCATGGCCATCCAGCTGTCCGCCGACCCCGCGCTGATCGATTACGCCAGCATCACCAAGGATGTCAGCAAGCGCAAAAAAGCGGATCTGTTGTTCGACAACAATGAGGATGTGGAAAGTTTGCGCCTTGCGATGCAACAGATCGCAACCAGCCCGAATCAGAGCGCCTTGTTGGAAGTCAGCTTCATGGGCAAAAGGCATTGGCTGGGTATCTACTATCTGCCAAGCATCGGCTGGTTCGACCTGACATTCATGGACGAAAATGAACTGGCACTGTTGAACAGCTTCGGCTGGATGGCGGTATTCTTCGTCACACTGTTCTTGCTCGCCATGCTGTTGCTGGGTATCTTGCTGCATCGCTGGATATTGCAACCCATCTACAAAATCAAGATGGCGTCCGATGAGATCCAGCGCGGCAACTATGAGGCCGAACCCCCGAATGTCGGAACCGGCGAGATTGCCGCTTTGTCGGGATCGTTCCGGCAGATGGTCGAGTTCGTAAAACAGACCAACCTTGAATTGGAGCGCAAAGTCAAAGAGCGCACCGAGGATCTGCATCGCCTGACCGAGATCGATCCGCTGACCAGTCTGCTCAACCGGCGCGGCATGTTGGCGAGATTCGAGGAAGAGATCGCGCGCCAAGCGCGTCAAGGCAGCTCACTGGGACTGCTGCTGTTCGACCTGGATCACTTCAAGCAAGTCAACGACACGCACGGCCATGCGGCAGGCGATCTGGCCTTGTGCGCCACAGCCAATGTATTGCACTCCATGAAACGCAGCTACGACCATGCCGGTCGCTGGGGAGGTGAAGAGTTCCTGCTGCTGTTGCCGGACTGCAGCGAACAGGATCTGCTTACCATCGCCGAACGTATCCGCGAAGCGATCCAGACATTGCGCATCGAGACCGGCACCAGGACCTTTTCATTCACTGTCAGCATCGGTGCTCATCACCCCGGCACGCCGCAGACGCTGGATGCGATGATGCAACAGGTTGATAAAGCGCTATATGCAGCAAAGGACGCGGGCAGGAACTGCGTGCGCTCGTCGGATCAGGTCGGCGCAATATGAGCGGTGCTACCGAACACGCGGGCTTTGCATAGTCTGATAGTTATCCGGTCGAAGATGCCGGTGTTGTGCGCTCACGCTTTAACCGCAAGCCGCCACAGCGAGGTGACCTCCGCCGCGCGTGCCGCGTGCAGCGGATCGGCGGCATCGGCGGCCTTGGGGTGATGCGGCCGTACATCCATCCGCCCCGCCACCTGCAATCCTGCCGCATCGAACCAGGCAAGCAACTCGTCTCGTGTCCGCAAACCCAGATGTTCGGCGATATCGGACAGCACCAGCCAGCCCTCGCCGCCCGGCTCCAGATGCGCTGCCAGCCCGGCGAGGAAGCCGCGCAGCATGCGGCTGCCCGGGTCGAAGATCGCATGCTCGATCGGAGAACTTGGCCGCGCGGGGATCCACGGTGGGTTGCACACGATCAGCGGCGCTTTCCCTGCGGGGAACAGATCGGCCTGCACCACCTCCACCTGTTCGCTCAATCCGAGCCGCGCGAGGTTGTCGCGGGCACAGGCCAATGCGCGTGTATCCTGGTCGGTGGCCACGATGCGCTTCACGCCACGGCGTGCCAGCACCGCAGCCAGCACGCTGGTGCCGGTGCCGATGTCGAAAGCCAACTCCGGCGCTTGAAAAGCCGGGGGCAGCGGCGCTTCGTTGACCAGAGCCACATACTCGCCGCGCACCGGAGAGAACACACCGTAGTGCGGATGGATGCGCGCGCCGAGCGCCGGTATCTCGACGCCTTTCTTGCGCCATTCGTGCGCGCCGATCAGCCCCAGCAACTCGCGCAGCGAGGCCACGGAGGGTTCGCCGCACGCATTACCGTAGGCCTCTGTGCAAGCCTGGCGCAGATCGGGCGCACGACGCAGCGGAATGGCATAATCGCCTTCCAGCGGCAACAGGATCATCGCCAGTGTGCGGGCGCGTTGCGACTGTGCCTGGCGATGCAAGTTGAACGCCTCGCTGGCCACGGCAGAAGTTCCTTCGGCTTTGCTCGGGATATGCCCTTCGACCTTGCTCAGGACAGGC
>JAVHQS010000058.1:0-3082 GCA_036171255.1 Gallionella sp. | reverse complement strand
GCTCAGGACAGGCTTGCGCGGCTTGCGATCCGCGCGCCGCGACATCGCCAGCAGCAGTTGGCGCGCATTCTGATAATCGCCGCGCCACAACAGTGCAGTCCCTTCGCAAGCCAGGCGATATGCCTCATCCGCCTTCATCGTGTCATCCGCGATCTGCACTTTTTTGGGTGGCGGCGATCCGCTCTCGGAACGCCAGCGCGCGGAACAGGCTTTACCCGCTTCTTGCCAAGTGATGACGGCGTGGTCACTCATCGCGATCTACCAAACACCTTGCTTATTCATTTCTTGACCTCATCGCCCATCACGGCAGAAAAAAACAGGGCGGTCGCCCCGCCCTGTCATCTTGATACAAAAGCGAATTAAAACTTACAGCCGCCCCATCTTCGGCAACTCGCCCACCAGCGGCGCGACGTAATCCAGCCACGCCTGGGTCACATCGTTGCCTGCCGCGTTGATGAACTCGTCCTTCATGTGCGTCGCCTCGCGTGCCACCGAAGACAGCGGCGTGATGAAGCATTCGCTGGCATACGGCTTGCTGCTCAGGCGGCGGATCGATACCGAGCCGGGCTGACCGGTGTTGGCGGCATGATTTACGGCGTGCTCGCCCACTTCGCGTGCCTCCTTCGCATCGATCGGAGAAATGATGGTGGGGAAGGAGCGTTGCAAGTAACCGAAGGTGTCGGCACGCACGCGCACCTTTTGTCCGGGGAAGGCTTCTTTCACCAGGGCCGCCAATGTGTCGCCCAATGCACCGCTACCGGACAACTGGATGTTGCCGTGCGAGTCCTTTTCGCCGCTGGTCGAGATCGGGTTGCCGTCCTTGTCGGTGATGCCTTCGGAAGCGGCAATCACGCAGCGACCGTATTTCGCCACGGCATCGCGCACGTCCTGCTTGAATTTCTCCACATCGAACACGCGCTCCGGCAGGTAGATCAGGTGCGGGCCGTCGCCCTCTGCCTGGCGCGCCAATGCGGAGGCTGCCGTCAGGAATCCGGCGCTGCGCCCCATCACCACATTGACCTTGATGCCTGACAAGGCGCGGTTGTCGCGGTCGTCGCCCATGAAGGCCAGCGCCACGAAGCGTGCCGCCGAGGCGAAACCCGGGCAGTGGTCGGTGACCTTCAGATCGTTATCTATGGTCTTGGGGATATGCACGGTGCAGAAATCGTAGTTCGCCTCCTTCGCCATCTCGGCGATGATGTGTGCGGTCTCGGCGGAATCGTTGCCGCCGATGTAGAAGAAATAACGCACGTCGTTTTTCCTGAACACCTCGAAGACTTTTTCGCATTCCGCCTTGCCGGGCTTGAGGCGCACCGAACCCAATGCCGCCGCCGGGGTGGTGGCGACCAGTTCAAGCTGTTCGACGCTCTGCGTGGTAAGGTCGATGAAGTCTTCTTTCATGATGCCCGCGATGCCGTGACGCGCGCCGAGGATGCCGGTGATGTTGGGTTGCTTGCGTGCGGCCAATACCGCGCCAACCAACGATTGGTTGATGACTGCCGTAGGGCCGCCCGATTGACCAATCACCATTTTGCCGACCAGATTTGCCGTCATTCCTGTTCTCCACGGGTTATTAATAGATACGCCATTCTAGCCGAAAGCGCGCTGCGATTTCACGCGCTATCGCTTATAATTGCGCGGTCTTTTAACACGGTTTATCCAAAGGAAAACAAATGAGCTTGAACAAAGTCCCTTCCGGCAACGCACTTCCCGACGATTTCAACGTCATCATCGAGATTCCGCAGCATGGCGAGCCCGTCAAATATGAAGTGGACAAAGAGTCCGGCGCGATCTTCGTGGATCGCTTCATGAACACCGCGATGCACTACCCGTGCAACTATGGCTATATCCCGCACACATTGTCCGACGACGGCGATCCGGTGGATGTGCTGGTCATCACCCCGGTGCCGCTGAACAGCGGCGTGGTGGTGCGTTGCCGCCCGCTGGCCGTACTGAAGATGGAAGACGAATCCGGTTTCGACGCCAAGGTGCTGGCCGTGCCGGTGGACAAACTTTCCACGATGTATCGCGGCCTGAAGAGCCACACCGAACTGCCTCCCATCGTGCTGAAACAGATCGAGCATTTCTTCGCGCACTACAAAGACCTCGAACCCAACAAGTGGGTCAAGATCGGCGGCTGGGAAGGCATCGAAGAGGCGCGCAAGGAGATCATGGCCGGCGTCGCCATTTACCAGAACGCCACCGACAAGCCGCAGTTCTGATTTACGGAGACAACGATGACCGCACGCATCATTGACGGCAAAGCCATCGCACAGGAAGTGCGCGCCGAATGGAAGGCACGCGCCGACGCCCTCAAGGCGCGCGGCATCACGCCGGGACTGGCAGTCATCATCGTGGGCGAAGACCCGGCCTCCAAGGTGTATGTCGCCAACAAGGTGAAGGCGTGCGCGGAACTGGGTTTGCACTCCGTACACATTGCCCTGCCTGCAGATACCAGCGAAGCCGCGCTGCTGGCAAAGATCGCCGGGCTGAATGCCGACCCGAAGATACACGGCCTGCTGGTGCAACTGCCGGTACCCAGGCACATCGACAGCGAAAAGATATTGAACGCCATCAGCCCCGACAAGGATGTGGACGGTTTCCATCCGCTCAATGTGGGTGCGCTGGCCACCGGCAACATGCGCTTCGCGCCCTGCACGCCTTACGGCTCGCTGATCCTGTTGCAAAAGAGCGGCGTCTCCATCGAAGGCAAACATGCGGTGGTGGTGGGACGCAGCAACATCGTCGGCAAGCCGATGGCACAGTTGCTGTTGCAGCACCATGCCACCGTCACCATCTGCACGTCGAAGACCAAGGATCTCGCCAGGCACACGCGCGATGCCGACATCCTGGTGGTCGCCACCGGCAAGCCGAAGATGATCACCGGCGACATGATCAAGCCCGGCGCAGCCGTCATCGATGTGGGCATCAACCGCATGGCGGACGGCAAACTGTGCGGCGATGTGGATTTCGAATCGGCGAAAGAAGTGGCGGGCTGGATCACCCCGGTGCCGGGCGGCGTCGGCCCGATGACCATCACCATGCTGGTGGCGAACACGGTGCAGTCGGCGGAACGCGCGGC
>JAVHQS010000057.1:0-3389 GCA_036171255.1 Gallionella sp. | reverse complement strand
TCGATGTCGAACGGCAAGCTGTCGCGCTTGGCCGCGACACGTTGGTGAAAATCCGCCAGTTGCTGCGCACCCTGCACCACGGCACGCTCATCGCATACCGGCATTCCGAATCTCTGCAACGCATCCAGTACGGCACTATGCGTCGCGGGCAACTTCCAGCCCTGCACCTCGCCCAATCCATAGGCAAAGAACGACAGCGGACGTCTCGCCGCCAGCGCCGGATCGAGCTGGCGGATGCTGCCCGCCGCGCCGTTGCGCGGATTGACCAATGTCGGCAGCCCCAGCGCGCGCTGCTGGTCGTTATAGCGGTTGAAATCCTTGCGCGACATGTACACCTCGCCGCGCACCTCCAGCACTTCGGCATCGCAGCCGTTCAGATGCAAGGGGATGCAGTGGATGGTGCGCACGTTTTGCGTCACGTCCTCGCCGGTCTCGCCGTCGCCGCGCGTGGCGGCCTGCTTCAGCACACCGCGCTCGTAGCGCAGGTTGATGGCGAGGCCGTCGAACTTGAGTTCGCAGGCGTATTCGATCTCGCCGGCTTGCCCCCCCAGCGCGTTGCGCACGCGGGTATCGAATTTGGCTGCGCCGCTGGTTTCGGTGTCGGTCTCGGTGCGGATGGACAGCATCGGCACGGCATGGCGCACCGCTGCAAAGCCATCCAGCACTTTCCCTCCGACGCGCTGCGTGGGCGAATCGGCACTCGGCAGTTCGGGATGTTGCGCTTCGAGGGCTTGCAGTTCGCGGAACAGCTTGTCGTATTCCGCATCGGGAATGGACGGGGCATCCAGCACGTAATAGCGGTGATTGTGCTGTTCGATCTCGGCGCGCAGTTGCGCGATACGCGCGGCGGTCTGCATCAGACTAAATCCGGCAGTTGGCATGCTTCGACTTCGGACGCTCCGCGTCCCAGGCTCAGCACGAACGGTTTTCCGGACAGCACCCAATTTGTGAATATTACAAAAAACCGTTCGTGCTGAGCCTGTCGAAGCATGGGCGGTTTTTTTATCATTTCAACTGCCTTAATTTATATTCAGGCGAACAGCCTGCGTGCCTGGGCGCTGCCGGGTGCGATGCCGTGGTCGCGCATCTTCGCCTCGACTTCGGCGATCTGCGCGCGGATGACCGCCAAACCGTTATCGCTGAGCACCACGCGATGATCGTCCACCACGTTGGCTTGCAACTCGCGCGCCAACTCGCGCGCGGCGCGCACCATCCGGTCGAACTGCAAGGCGGGATTTTCCACGCGCGGCACATCCAGCAACAGGGTGATGCCCGCCGTGCCGGAGGTCTCCAGCGTGTGATGCTGGAACGGCTTGGTATCCAGATTGATCAGCGTGAACAAACTGTGCCCCTGCGCGTTCAGCAGATGGAACGCGCCGTCCGATTCCAGCGTCATGCCTTGCAGCGCGGCCGCCTGCGCGATCCTGCCGCCCATCACCAGACGCTCGCCGGGCGGCACCAGATTGACCCCGACCATTTGATCCACCTCGGCGCAGAACACGTCCAGTTCAAGCGCGTGTTGATGTGTCTCGTCGAGTTCTGGAACCGTCGTGTCCGCCTTGATCTGCCTGGCCAGACCCAACACCAGATCGCGGAAATCCGCCAGCTTCGCCGCGCTGATCGCGCCGCCCCGGTCCACCAGTTGCAGCGCGATACGGAAGCGCGCGTACAAGGTTTGGCTCTCGGCGATGGCGCGTTCCCATTGCTGGCCGTTCAGCGTCAGGCCGCACACCTGCACCGGCTTGCCGAAATCGAACTTGCGCTGCCACAAGCCGTCCAGCACTGCCGCGGGGCTGGGTTCGGCCAGACGCAATTCGATGATGAAATCGCTGCGCCCGTCCAGTAACGCGCAGGACTCATCCAGCAAAGTGGCGGCAGCGGGTTCTGCGGCAGGGACTCCGGTCGTTTCATCCGCCGCCGCCGGCGTTTCTTCCGGCGCATCTTCGACCGTCTCCACCAACGGAGGTGGCGGCATCGGTGCTGCCGGCCTGGCGGGGCTGTCCTGATACAGCGCGTCCGCATGGCTCGCCTTGAACGCCGCGCCGAACTTGCGGCTGTATTGACGCTGCTGCCACCAGCCGAAGGCGTACACCGCGACGATCACGCCGGCACCGATCAGCAGCAAAGCTGCTTGTAATTCGCTCATGGAAACCTCTATAAATCTGTTTGTCGAGCGAATCGCTGTGTCGCGTGCTCGCTCATTCCTCGTCTATCAATGTGATATGCCTCGTCATTCGCTGCGCGGCTCCTTGCGCTTCATCCCGAAAAACAAATTTCTAGAGGTTTCCACATAATCAAGATGGCGCAGATTATCTCACGGCAAAGACCTGCTCAACACTCTCCTCCAGCATCTGCTGTGCTTGCGGTGACACCCGGCTTGTATAACTAGGCCAGCGGCAGTTCCGGATTGCTCATGCCGATCGCGGCGACCTCGTCCAGCGCCTTGAGGAAGGGATGCTGTTCGTGCAGTTTGGCCAGCGGCTCGGGATGCGCCATGCCGCGCATCTGCGCGAGGCGCGCCTTGCTGGTCGCGGACATTTCCCAATGCAATCCGCGCAGCAACTCATCCGCCGATTCCGGCTTGTTGCACACCAGCACCATGTCGCATCCCGCATTCAGCGCGGCTTCGGCGCGCTGCACGATGCCGCCCGCGACGGTCGCCCCTTCCATGCTCAGGTCGTCGCTGAAGATGACGCCTTCGAAGCCCAGTTGTCCGCGCAGGACATGCTTCAGCCAGACCGGCGAGAACCCCGCCGGACGGCTGTCCACCTCGGGATAGATGACATGCGCGGGCATCACGGCGGTCAGGCCGTAATCCACCATCTGCCGGAACGGGATCAGGTCGCACAGTTCGATGTCGACGAATTTCCGCTCGTCCACCGGGATGTCCAGATGCGAATCGGCGCGCACGTAACCATGTCCGGGGAAATGCTTGCCCACCGTGTGCATCCCGCCCTGCTTGAGTCCCAGCAACAGGCTATGCGCCAGTTCGGCGATCGCCTGCGGGTCGCTGTGGAACGCGCGGTCGCCGATCACGCTGCTTTGCCCGTGATCCACGTCCAGCACCGGCGTGAAGCTGAAGTCCACGCCGCAGGCGCGCAATTCCGCCGCCAGCACATATCCGGCCTGCTGCGCCAGATGCCGCGCCTTTTGCGGATAGCTGTCCCAGATCCTGCCGAGTTCGCGCATCGCGGGGATCCTGGTAAAACCGTCGCGGAAGCGCTGCACCCGTCCGCCCTCGTGATCCACCGCGATCAGCAACGGCGGCGTGCGCAGCGCATGGATCGCGGCGGTGAGTTCGGCCAGCTGGCCGGGCGATTCGTAATTGCGCTTGAACAGGATCACCCCGCCGACCAGCGGATGAAGCAAACGCGCTTCGTCTTCGGCAG
>JAVHQS010000056.1:0-3435 GCA_036171255.1 Gallionella sp. | reverse complement strand
TGGAGGTGGTTGTGACATTGGTCAGCGCATCCGCCCCGCCGCTGAAGGTCGTGACTGTCAGCGCGGGCTTGAAATTGCTCCAGCCGGTGGCGGCAACGGGAGCAACCCCATCAGTTCCGCCGGTCAGATTGGTTTTGGTATAGCCCGGAGAGCTGCCGGAAGTAGTGATAACAACAGTGACCGTCCCGTTAAAGGCAGCGCCATTGGATTTCGCCGTAATGCTGAGGGTGGCGGAATCACCGTAATTTTTTGCAATCACATAGTTGGCGGAAAACTTGCCATCGAGGAAATCGTCCAGATCCTTCGGTCGCTTGTTACCCGGTGCGCCCGAATAGAGCACCTCGCCGTTGGCAGTAATGGTCAGCGAGGTGACGTTCTTCGATGTCGAACTGCTGGCATAGGTGAACTTTACGCTGCCGACCGCCTTGGTTCCTCCCGATGCGGGTATCGCAGGCGAGCCGGCCAGCGAGGTGCCATCCAGCACGTTCAAGACCTTGCCGTTGTAGGCAGGGCCGGTTGCGGGCGCGGTGACGGTGATCACGTTGCCCGACACGGTGGCGGTGTAGCCGCCCGTTACCTTGTTCTTGATCGTGGTCGCGTTGGCGGTGGTGGCCGTGCCGTCGGTGATGTCGGCGATGGTCAGCGCCGGCACGATGCTGGCGCCATCCACCTGGATGCCGCCCAAGGTGGCAGGCAGGTTGGCGGTCTGACCGGCGGTGCCGACAGTGATGGTCGCAGTGGCTGCAGCGGGGGGCACATTGACACCGGTGGTGGTGGTGCAGAGGTTGCCGATGCTGCCGTTGTAAAAAATATCCACGTCGAAGTGGCCGCCGGTTACCCCGTAGGTGATCTCGGTCACCGGGAACACCACATCCGAATTCTGGTTGAAGAAGGTGGTGTTCAGGGTCTGCAACTGCACCAGGATGGGCTGCGACAGCACGCCGTTGGCAAGGAACTTGCCAACGGGTATACCATCTGTTCCAGAGATGAAATCCCCCACGATTTTGCCGGCGGGCAAAGTGTCGGCAGCGGTGTATTTGATGCGGTCGCTATCGTTCAGCAACTGATTCCCGTCCAGATCGAGGAACGGGCTGTCCTTGCTGCCGCCCGACAGGTAGTCCAGCTCCATCAGCCAGTTCTCGCCCTTGACCGTGGTGCCGGTGCTCAACACGGCGGTCGCCGTGGCGCCCGCGCCGCCCGCGCCGGTGATCGTTACCGTGGGGGCAGAAGTGTAGCCGGTGCCGGACGAAGTGATCTGGATAGCCGTGATTGCCTTGGTGACAGCGTCTATGGTGGCCGTGGCTGCAGCACCGCTGCCGCCGCCACCGGAGAAAGCGACGCTGGCTGAAGTATAGCCCGACCCGCCGGCCGTTACCGTGGCCGATTTGACGGTGGTCGCCCCGCTCAGCACGGAAACCGTCGGGTTGTGGGTAGCGAAGTAGAAGCGGCCGCTCTCGATGAAGCTGCCCTCGCCGACCGTCTTTTCTCCGGCGGGCAAGGCGACTCGCCAGCCTTTGTGCCCGCCGCTGTTCCAGTTCGGCGTGGTGATGTTCAGGCTGCGCCGCACGCGTGTGGTTGTCGAGCCATTGACGTAGCTGCGTTCTTCGAGGGTCGCGGTTGTCATCATGGCGGCGTTGGCTGCCGGCGCGCCATCCCAGATGCCGTAAACGTAATGCACGGTATTGTCCGTGGTATCCGCCGTGTCCAGCATGGAGCCGGTGCCGAAGGCCACCATATAACCGCCGTTCGGGTGCAGCGCGACACCGGGGGTGGCGGTGATGGGTTGTGCCGGCGAGGTCGCGTACAGCGCGCTGGCCGTCCAGCTTGCCGCCGTGGCGCTGGAAAGATCGAACTTCCACAGCGTGCCGTTCAGGTCGCCCGCATACACCCGGTCGGCTTTCCCGTCGCCATTGGTATCGACGGCAACCGGGTTGAACAGGCCGTTCGGGTTGGCCGAGGTGCCGCCGCTGCCGGCCTGTACCGAAGCGATCAATTGCCCGGTCGCGGCCTCGATCACATACAGGTAGGCCTGATAGTTGCCCAGCGAGTTGTTGTTATAGCCGTTGCCGATGATGACGGCATCGGTTCCGCCCGCGTTGACTTTGGCCAGCAGCGGGATGCCATAGGTATAACCCATATTGTCATAGGCACCCGGCGTGGCGGGTGTGTCATTATTCAAGTTGCCACTGGTGCCGCTGATCTCCCATAACGCCTTGCTGGCGACATTGGCTTCGCTGCTTGCTGTCAGCCCCGCGCTGCCGTCGATATTGAGCGCGAACAGTCCCCTGCCGCCGGCGCCCAGACCGCCGACCAGGATGCGGGTCGGCGTACCGCCGACCTTGACCGTGCCGACGTTGATGCGGCCATCCACGTAGTAATCGTGCGGATTGCCGACCGTGCCGTAGGGTTTGGCCAGTTTCGCCATCTTGTCCAACAGCATGGAAGGCACGTAGGCCCAGCGTTCCGCGCCGGTGGTCGTATTGAACGCGTGCAGCATGCCGTCGTTGGCGCCGACGAACAGGGTCGGATTGGTCGCGTCCGCCACATAATAGGGGCGCGAGTGGATGATGTCGCCCAGTGTCGGGCCGCCGGTGCCGTTCGCTTCGGCGGAGCGGTTGCGCATGCCGGCCGGGCTTTCGTTGACGCGCTCGCCGCGCAGGAAATTGACGATTTGATCGCCGGTATAGCTGGTGGTGCCGATCGTGGTGGTGGGAAACAGCGACTGTTGCGCGCCCGACAGGCTCGCATAGCGGAACTGGATGCCCGACGACGGTATGGACGCATTGCGGGTGGCAATGAATCGGCCGGTATTAAAATTTTGCAAGGCAAGCGGTGTCGCCACA
Source organism: Gallionella sp. (assembly GCA_036171255.1). Lineage (GTDB taxonomy): Bacteria > Pseudomonadota > Gammaproteobacteria > Burkholderiales > Gallionellaceae > Gallionella. The sequence goes on along the minus strand of JAVHQS010000056.1, from coordinate 592 downwards.
CCGTTCACCCCCCATGGCTCGGTACTGAAGTCGATCACCCCGGCCGCATTTGCCGGGTAAGCGTAAACGGTGCCGCTCCAGAATTCCCGTTCATAGCTCGGACGGTAAATCTGCTCGTTGCCGCTGGTCAGGTTGAAATTGGTGGCTTCGTCCTGCGCCACGTACCCCACCGGCTGGTCTTGCGGCGCGAAGGCGGTATTGATTGCAGTGATCGCCAGCGCAACGTTGACCGCCATGCCGGCGAGGAACAGCATGGACAGCCATGGTGACGGTGCAAATTTGGTGTCAGAGATTTTGCTCATGATGTGCTCCCGGTTAACAAGTCGTTAATACGCTGTAATAAGTCTGAACATGTTTGGTGGCGCCGCGCGCACTGGCGCCGCGCGCGGTGATGCGGTAGGTGTTGACTTTGTTGCACGCGTAGCTGAGAGGGCCGCCGATCGTTGCGCTGGATCCGATCATGACGCTGTTGGTGGACATCAATTGGATAATGTAGCGACCGACCCCGCTGGGGGCGAGTACGGAATCGCTGTTATCCCAGGCCATGTTCAGCGGGTCGATCGCGGAGCCGAGCGGGTAGAGACCGGTGCCG
>JAVHQS010000055.1:0-3463 GCA_036171255.1 Gallionella sp. | reverse complement strand
GCAGCGGAACGGTATCGATGATGGTCTGTAGCAACTGGCGCGAGCTATCCAACTCGGACTCCGCCTGTACGCGCATCGCTTCGCCCATGAACACTTCCAGCGCGTAATCGATGTCCATACACATCTCCAGCAACAAGCTTTGTAGCGCCGCGTCGAACGCGCCGACCTCGGGCGCGTAGACGGTCAAGGCTCCCACCACCACCCCCTTGCGATGCAACGGTAAGGAAGCGGAAGACACCCAACCATAACGCTCGCCCTTCAAACGCCAGGCATTGGTCGCCTCATCCTGCCGGAAGTCCTGACACCAATAGGGGCGGTCTTCGCGCATCGCGATACCGGTGGGGCCGTGCCCATAGGGGCTGCTTGCATCCAGACTGATGACGATTTCTTGCAGATATTCCGTCCCTACGCCATTTGCAGCGATGGGGCGTACCGTCTTACCATCCTCGTCTAACCAACTGATCCAAGCCATGCGCATGCCACCAAAGCGCACCGCGTTGCTACAGATAATGGGGAACAGCTCCGCCTCGCTGCCGCTGCGCATCATGGCTTGGTTGCACTGGCTCAAAGCGGCATACATCTTGCCCATACGTTCCAAGCTAGCTTCGGTTTTTTTGCGCGCGGTGATGTCGCGTGACAGCACGATGTAGTGTGCCGCCTTGCTTGACGGGTTGGGTTTGCGCGACACTGAGAGTTCGAACCAATGGGTCGTGCCATCGGGTAAGTTCAACTGGATCTGCTTACCGTTGGAATAGCCATGCGCCTCGGCCTCACGCATAGCATCCATACACACCTCCACCGCAGCGGCTGGCAGTATCTCGTGTATGGTTCGCCCTATCAGCTGAGCCGGTGGTGCGGCCAGTAATTCCTCATGTGGCGAGTGATAGTCTAAATAGCGTCCCTCACCGTCAATCTCAAATAACAGATCAGGCAAGGCATCCAGTGTCGCCTGCAACCTGCTCTGCGTCTCATGCAGCTGGGCGTAAGGCCTATCTATGGTGGCAAGGAAGATGCCGCGATAGAGAAAGAAATATGCCGCCACCTTGTACAGATGGCCGAGCAGATTGTAGATGTCGGTCACATCCGCATAGAGCGTAAATAGAAACTCGCTCAAGGCCATGGCACAGGCAGCGGCAAACAACCAAGGGCCATTGAACAGTGCCTGATCGTTGCGGCGTTGCCAGAACACCAGCGCCGTCGCCACGCTCAACAATACCAGCACATATTCATAGCTGATCTTGAATGGTGTCAGTCCTTTACCGGGGACAAAAGTAGCAGGCAACCAATCGTGATGCAGCAGGAACAGCCAATGCACCACCGTTACCAAACTCAGTATCAGCGCCAACACCAGAAAGCGTGAGCTTCTGGAAACCAAGCTATACCAAGGTTTGATGGCAACGATAAGCAAGGCAGTGACCGCTAGACTGCGCGCCGCCAGCCAGAAATCGATAGCTTTCTCTGGTCCGCTAGGGGTGATGAAATCGGGCATCCCTGCATAAGACATGGCATGACTAAAATCCAGTATGCCCACCCCGAGAAAGACACAGGAGATAAACAGATTTTGTCCCGCCACACCACGATGATGCGCATGCCAACCTACTGTGAATATTTGTAAAGACACGAATACCGCAAGCGCTTCTAGCAGGGTATGCAAGGGCAAATAACCGGAGATCCCTCTCAGACTCTCGGTGGCGGGCAACAACTTGGCCAGAATCACCAGCACAGCCATCACGCCCACCATCGCATAGACCCTATTTAATAAGGGCCATCGCCATGGTTGGTACCATACTTGCGCTGCGTGTTCTGGAGGGGCGCTATTCATCACGGGAACATGGATACCCGAAGTTAGAGAGCTCCCAGATTAGGGCAGAAGGGTGCGCGGAGAAGGTTGGATTAGCCCCCTAAAAGGGCTGCTGTTCAGAAACGCGATATAGCTGATGTCCTACTTTTCGCTCTGGCCCGCCAACGCAAGATCACCATGACTCGCCATGCCAGCCGCACCAGCACATAACCCAAACCGGCCAATAGCAGGGCTAATAGCGGTAAACCAATCAAAATTGGCTCGCCTAGCGCCGCGAACCAGCCCCACAACTCACTCAGCCAGTTATGCCAGTGCATATCCGGCAGAACCAAGGCCACAGACTTATGACTACCCGTGACTAGACTGCCCAACTGATAGGCGAGCACATATAAGGGCAAGATGGTGAAAGGGTTGGTATACCAAGTGGAAAACAACGCCACCGGCAGATTGACGCGCAATTTGATCGCCAGTAACGCCGCCACCAACATCTGCAAAGGCCCGGGGATGAGTCCCGCGAACAAGCCCACCGCCACCCCACCAGCCACCGAGCGTCGATGCAGATGCCACAGATTATGGTGTTGCAAAAGATGGGCGAACGGTTGCAGCCAGCGATAGCGCTTAATCGTCTCGTGGTCGGGCATCCAATTTTTCAGGCGTTTACGCATGACGCCATTCTAGCTGCGGCGTAATCTACGCGCATGGTTCTATTCACTCTCAGTTACGCATGCGGCGTGTGGCTGTTGCAGCAGCAAGCTGCATTGCCCGGATATAGCTGGGCATGGTTACTGGCGCTCACACCGCTGGCTTTGCTGCTGGACGAGCGGGTAACTTGGGCGCGCGTCCTGCGTGGGCTGCTCACCATGTTGCTCGGCGTCGTGCTGGGCTTTTATCTCTCCGCCTATCAGGCACAGCAACGCCTCGCCATCACCCTACCCTATGAGTGGCAGGGGCGCGACATCGAAGTCATCGGCGTGGTCGCCGAGTTGCCACGGGTGAGCGAACGCGGTCAGCGCTTCGCCTTCGATGTGGAACAGACTCTCACGCCTGAAGTTGCCGTCCCTCCTCACGTCTATCTCAGCACCTATATCGATGAGCGCAGTGAACCAGTTCAAGTGCACGCGGGCGAACGCTGGCAGTTCACCGTGCGCCTCAAACAACCACATGGCAGCAGCAATCCGCACAGCTTTGACTTTGAACGTTGGGCGCTAGAGAACAATGTACGCGCGGTCGGTTATGTACACGGCAAGGGCGACAATCATCGTATAGACACACTCGCCGCAGGCATAGGCTATCGCATCGAGAGTTGGCGCGAGGCAGTGCGCGAACGATTCGCTGCGACTTTGCAAGACGCGCCTTATGTCGGCGTGTTGAGCGCGCTGGCGATAGGCGACCAAAGCAGCATCCCACAACAGCAGTGGCAGGTATACACGCGCACCGGCGTGAACCATCTGATGTCGATCTCGGGCCTGCATATCACCATGCTCGCCAGCGTCGCTTTCGCGCTCAGCTACTGGCTGTGGCGGCGCAGTGTACGTCTGACCATCTGGCTGCCGGCACGCAAAGCTGCCGCACTCGTGGCACTACTGGTGGCACTCGGCTATGCCTTGCTGTCCGGCTACGGCGTACCCGCGCAACGCACGGTGTATATGGTCGGTGCGGTCG
>JAVHQS010000054.1:0-15996 GCA_036171255.1 Gallionella sp. | reverse complement strand
CTAGATTGAACCCGTTGCCTGCTCACTGTTTCCATCACCATGAGTGACCGCCGCAAGACCCTGATTCTCGGTATCGGCAACACCCTGTTGCGGGACGAGGGTGCGGGCGTCCATGCGATACGGATGCTGGCGGAACGGGTGGCGGGGCGCGATGACATCGAGCTGATGGATGGCGGCACGCTGAGCTTCACGCTGGCCGGTGCGATCGGGGATGCGGCGCAACTGATCGTGATCGATGCCGCGCAGCTCGATGGCAAGCCCGGCGCCACCCGGGTGTTTGAAGGCGAGCAGATGGATATGTTCGTCGGCGGCAACCGCAAGCGCAGCGTGCATGAAGTCAGCCTGATCGACCTGCTGATGATCGCCCGCCTTGCCGGCCAGCTGCCGCAGCGGCGCGCGCTGATCGGCATCCAGCCGCAAGACATCGAATGGGGTGAGACTCCATCGCCGCCCGTTGCCGCCGCGATCCGGCTAGCCTGCGATCACGCATTGCAACTCATCGAGGAGTGGCACGCATGAATTTGCAAAACATCCCCATCAAAATCGGAGCTGAAGAGGAGTATTCCATCGGCAACCTGCGCGCGTTGTTCACGGAGATCGCCACACACTTGGAGAGGTTGATGCGCGATGGCGCAAGCGGCAGCATAGACCTCAACAGCCTGCCGTTCGCGCCCGGCGAATACGAACAGTTGCGCCAGGCTCTCGGGCAGGGCGAGGTCTCCGCGCGCATCGAAGCGATCGGCCCGAGCGAGCTCATCGAGACGCGCTATCCCGGCGTGTGGTGGGTGACGCATTACAACGTCGAGGGCGACATCGTCGCCGACACGCTGGAGATCACCATCATTCCGGAAATCATCAAGAGCCAGCCTGAGGACATCAATACCGGACTGGAATTGTTACGCGCTCGACTCAACGAAGAGGTGCAGCAATGAACGGACACGACACATTGGGTGAACGTCTCGCGCAGCAGGGCATCAGCCGCCGCGCGTTTCTCAAGTTCTGCGCCGCGATGGCGTCGATGATGGCGCTGCCACCCGGCGCGGCAACGGCGATCGCCGAAGCGCTGGTCAAGGCCAAGCGCCCGTCGGTGATCTGGCTGTCGTTCCAGGAATGCACCGGCTGCACCGAATCGCTCACGCGCTCGCATTCGCCGACGCTGGAGAACCTGATCTTCGACATGATCTCGCTCGACTACCACCACACGCTGCAGGCCGCTTCCGGTTACGGTGCGGAAAAGTCGCGCGAGGATGCGATGAAGGAATTCTTCGGCAGCTATCTGTTGCTGGTGGACGGTTCGATCCCGCTCAACGATGGCGGCATCTATTCCACCATCGCCGGGCGCACCAACCTCGATCTGCTGCAAGAAGCGGCGAGAGGCGCGGCGGCGATCGTGGCGGTGGGCAGTTGCGCTTCGTTCGGCGGCATTCCCAATGCGAAGCCGAACCCGACCGGCGCGGTGGCGGTGTCCGACATCGTCAAGGACAAGCCCATCATCAACATCTCCGGCTGTCCGCCCATCCCTGCGGTGATCACCGGTGTGCTCGCGCATTACCTCACCTTCGGCGAACTCCCCGCGCTCGACCATCTCGGACGGCCCACTGCGTTCTACGGCGAGACCATCCACGACCGCTGTTATCGCCGCCCGTTCTACGAGCAGGGCAAGTTTGCGAAAAGTTTTGACGATGAAGGCGCGCGCAACGGCTGGTGCCTGTTCGAGCTGGGCTGCAAGGGGCCGACCACACACAACGCCTGCGCCACGACCAAATGGAACGGCGGCGCGGGCTTCCCGATCGAGGCGGGACACGGCTGCCTCGGCTGTTCCGAGCCGCATTTCTGGGATGCAGGCAGTTTCTACAAGCCGCTGCCCGCCCCTGCCGCCGACGTCACCACGGTCGCGCAGGCGGCAGCGGTCGCCGGTGCCGGTGCTGCCGTGGCATTGAGCGCGCTGGATCGCGCCAAACGGAAACGGGCGCAGCAGACGCGCGAAAAACTCACCGTCAAAGACCTGAATTAAGGAGCGCGCGAACATGAATCCGGAACTGTTGCTTTGGGTGCGCAGCACCGGCTTGCAGATCGCCGTTGCCGTGTTCGTGCTCGGCATGAGCTACCGCATATTGCATCTGCTGATGCTGGGCCGAAAGAGATCGCTGGCCGAAGCGCGCGGCTCGGAATGGGGCGGCGGACTGCGCACCATGTGGCGGCGCAGCTTCGTGTCGCTCGCCCTGAGTCCGCGCGGCAAGTTCACCGTCGTCGCCGGCTATGTGTTCCACCTTGGATTCTTCATCACCTTCCTGTTCCTCAGCCAGCACATCGACCTGTTGCGCGCCGTGCTGGGTATTGGCTGGCCCGCCATGCCGCGCGGCATCATCGACATCGCCGCCGTGCTTGCCATTGGCGCGATGATCGCGCTGCTGGTCCACCGTTTCGTCGATCCGGTGAAGCGTCTGCTGTCCGGCTTCGAGGATTACCTGACATGGACGCTGTCGTTCCTGCCCTTGCTCACCGGCTTCATGCTGCTGCGCGGTATCGGCTTCGAATATGTCACGTTGCTCACCTTGCACATCGCCAGCGTCGAGCTGCTGCTGGTCGCAGCGCCGTTTACCAAACTGGCGCACATGTTCTCGACCTTCATCGCGCGCTGGTACAACGGTGCGGTGAATGGCTTTAAGGGGATAAAAGCATGATACCCATACCTGTTTTGGCCGCTGCACCAAAATATCCGTTCGGGCTGAGCCTGTCGAAGCCCGTTCCCCCTTCGACGAAGCCTTTAGTCCTGAGCGATGTCGAAGGATCAGGGCGAACGGATTTCGGTTGCCAGATGGAAGGAGTGTCAGCATGAACAACACCGGAACCCCACTCCAGCGCGGCATCAACACCCTGATCGGGCAGATCGATTCCCCCATCGCCAGCTTCTTCACCTCCTGCGTGCATTGCGGGCTGTGCGCCGATGCCTGCCTGTTCTACACCGAGACGCAGGATCCGAAATACACGCCGATCCACAAGCTGGAGCCGATGCGCCGCCTGTGGCAGCAGGAATACACCTTCTGGGGCAAGCTGATGAAGAAGCTCGGCTTGAGCAAACCGGTGACCGACGCAGAACTGGCCGAATGGGAACCGCTGGTGTACGACAGTTGCACGCTGTGCGGGCGCTGTTCGCTGGCCTGCCCGGTCGGCAACGACATCGCCTATATGGTGCGCAAGATGCGCGAAGGCATGGTGGCTTCCGGCCATGCGCCGGAAGGATTGAAGGGCGCGACGCAGCGCGCCATCGAGTTCGGCAGCCCGATGGGGGTAAACCTGAACACGCTGATGGCGCACATCCGGCACACCGAAAAAGAGACCGGCCTGACGGTGCCGATGGACAAGGAGGGCGCGGACTACATGCTGGTGCTGTCTTCCGCAGAGGTCGCCGATTACAGCGAGATCGTGACCGCGGTGACGCGCATCTTCCATCGGGCGGGGGTGTCGTGGACCTTCGCCCCGGATGGGTTCGAGGGCACCAACAGCGGTATCCAGATCGGCTCGTCCGACCTCGCTGCGGAGATACTCGGCCGCATCGTGCGCGCAGCGGAGCGGCTCAAGGTGAAATACGTGATCAGCCCGGAATGCGGTCATGCCTATACCGCACTGCGCTGGGAGGGCCCCAACCTGATCGGTCGTCCCTATCCGTTCAAGGTCATTCACATCATCGAGCTGCTCGACCAGTTGCGCAGCGAGGGACGTTTGCGCACGGACAGCGTGGACGAGACGCGCATGACCTTCCACGACCCGTGCCAGCTGGTGCGGTGCGGCGGCGTGATCGAACCGCCGCGCAATCTGCTGAAACAGGTCGCGCCCAACTTCATCGAGATGCCGGATGCGGGCGTGCCGAACTGGTGTTGCGGCGGCGGTGGCGGCGTGGCCGCGAACCCGCGCGCCGATCCGCTGCGCTTGCAGGTGTTCAGCCGCAAGAAGGCGCAGCTCGATGCGGTGAACGTGAAGACGCTGGTCACCTCCTGCTCCAATTGCCGCACCATGCTGCTGGACGGGCTGGAGCACAACCGCATGGATGTCGAGGTCATCGGCCTGACCGAACTCATCGCCGATCACCTGGCGGATAACAAGGAAGGACAACCATCATGACACGCACCGTTGTCGTCGACCCGATCACACGCATCGAAGGCCATTTGCGCATCGAGGCGGAGACCGATGCGGACAACCGCATCACGCGGGCATCCAGCGCCGGCACCATGGTGCGCGGCATCGAGATCATCCTCAGGGGACGCGACCCGCGCGATGCCTGGGCGTTCGCGCAGCGCATCTGCGGCGTGTGCACGCTGGTGCATGGCATCGCCTCGGTGCGCGCGGTGGAGGACGCGCTGAAATACGAAGTGCCGCCCAACGCGCAACTGATCCGCAACCTGATGATCGCCGCGCAATTCGTGCACGACCACGTGATGCACTTCTATCACCTGCACGCGCTGGACTGGGTGGATGTGGTGTCCGCATTGAAGGCCGACCCGAAGGCGACCTCGCAGCTCGCGCAGGCGGTCAGCCCGTCCTACCCGCGTTCTTCGCCGGGCTATTTCGCGGACGTGCAGAAGCGGGTGAAGGGCTTCGTCGAGGGCGGACAGTTGGGCATCTTCGCCAACGGTTACTGGGGGCATCCCGCCTACAAGCTGCCGCCCGAGGCCAACCTGATGGCGGTGGCGCATTATCTGGATGCGCTGGCATGGCAGCGCGAAGTGGCCAAGCTGCACACCATCTTCGGCGGCAAGAACCCGCACCCGAATTTTCTGGTCGGCGGCGTGCCGTGCGCGATCAGCGTACATCCGCAACATGAAGGACACGGTAAAGGTCCTCATTTTCGCGGCGGTGAAGGCGCGACCTCGCTCAACATGGTGGGGCTGGAAAACGTCCGCAACATCATCGAGCAGATGCGCACCTTTGTCGATCAAGTGTATGTGCCGGACACGCTGGCGATCGCGGGCTTCTACAAGGATTGGGCGACGCAGGGCGAAGGGGTGGGCAATTTCATGACCTACGGCGATTTTCCGGAAAAGGGCATGAGCGATCCATCCTCTTACCTCGTCCCTTCCGGGGTGATCCTGAATCGCGACCTCTCCACCATCCATCCAGTCGATCTGGGCGCCGAGAACCAGATCCAGGAATTCGTTTCGCACTCGTGGTACGACTACAGCGTGGGCAAGGAAAAAGGGCTGCACCCCTATCAGGGCGAGACCGAGTTGCACTACACCGGGCCGAAGCCGCCCTACGCCAACCTCGACACCGACGCTTCCTATTCGTGGCTCAAGTCGCCGCGCTGGCAGGGCAAACCGATGGAAGTCGGGCCGCTGGCGCGCGTGCTGATGCTGTACGCCAAAGGCCATGCGCAGACCAGAGAGCTGGTGAACATGACCTTGCATAAACTCGACCTGCCGGTAACCGCGCTGTATTCGACTTTGGGGCGCACTGCCGCGCGCACGCTGGAGACCAAGGTGTTCGCCGACGCGATGCAGGGCTGGTATGACCGGTTGATCGCGAACATCAAGGCGGGCGATGTGAAGACGCACAACAGCCGGCTATGGGAGCCATCCAGTTGGCCGAGTGTGGCGAAAGGGGTGGGCTACACGGAAGCGCCGCGCGGTGCGCTGGCGCACTGGATCGTGATCAAGGACGGCAAGATCGACAATTATCAGGCGGTCGTCCCCTCGACCTGGAACGCCGGGCCGCGCGATACTCAGGGTCAGGAAGGCCCCTACGAGGCGGCGCTGAAAGGTCATCAGCTGCACGACCCAAAACAGCCGATCGAGATTCTGCGCACCATCCACAGCTTCGACCCGTGCATCGCTTGCGCCGTGCATGTCACCGATCCGAACGGGGAAGATCTGGTCAAGGTTAAGATCCGGTAAACCATCAAGGAGAAACGATATGCGTAATTCGATCGCCAAATTTTTGATAGCGATTTTTCTGCTCGGCGCAAGCAGCGCCGCCTTTGCCCATACCGGTCACAACGTCTCCGGCTTGGCGGCGGGACTGACGCACCCGTTCTCCGGACTGGATCACCTGCTCGCGATGGTGGCGGTGGGACTGTGGGCGGCGCAGTGCGGCGGAAGAAAAATATGGCTGCTGCCCGCCACGTTCATGACCCTGCTGGCGGCCGGCGCGGGTATCGCCATGCATTGGCAATCGCTGCCGCTGGTCGAGGCGGGTATCGCCGTTTCAGTGCTGGCGCTGGGTCTGCTCATCGCGTTGTCCCTGCAATTACCTATGGCACTTAGTGTTGTGCTCACCGCCCTGTTCGGCCTGTTGCACGGCTACGCGCATGGTCTGGAACTGCCTGAATCCGCCGCAGCTGCGGAGTATGCGCTGGGCTTCCTCGCCGCAACGGCGATCTTGCATCTCGGCGGTATCGCGGCGGGTGTCGTTACGCGTCAGCGGTACGCTTTGCTGTCCAGACTGCTGGGGGGTGCGATTGCCGTGAGCGGCGCTTACCTGCTTGCCACAGCCTGACAAAGAATTGCGGTGCGATGTGCGCCGTTTGATTTGCCGATACTGTGTCGATATTGGTTCTTGGCCCGTTTTATGCCGTTTCCCGACGTTCGGCCAGAATTGCAATTGACATTGTTGGTAAATTGGATTAGCGTCCGGCTTAACTTGGCAAACATACTGAAAGGTATGGGCGCAAAGTCTCCGGCCTAAGGGAAACTAAGGTAGCGGGACTGCGATATGGGATTTCTCCCCTATGTCTGTCCGACTCCAAACCTGATGCCTTTGAAGATTTAAGTCTAAGGGGGGGTCATGACTTCAGATCAAGCTCAGACCAGCATTCCAGAAAATCATCCGGAAAGCGACTTGAAGAATTGTCGGATGCGTAAGGTCGGCTCTACCGGTCTGGTGGAGTGCCTGACGGAAGGAGTGTGGTGCCGGTGGGCAATGTTTTTTGGAAACTCGCGTTTTTGCAACAACCCGTCCGCAAAGCAGCCCGTTAACTCAAATCACCCATAACGTGTTTTAGGTTTTACTGTACCTTGTGAACCGGGAACAAGGGCAATGCTTGTCAGCGTCTCGTTTGGGTCGTACCTTGTCATCCATATGAATACCGACAACCAACCTTCATTGCACGGCATCACACCCGAAGCCCGCCGCTGGCTGATGGGCGGGCGGGTGCAGGGAGTCGGGTATCGCGCCTTCGTGTTCAATTTGGCGCAGCGTTCCGGCCTGAGCGGCGTGGTGCAGAATCTCACCGGCGAGGTGCTGGTGGAAGCGCAGGGCGAACCTGCCGTACTGGATGCCTTCGCTGCCGCGCTGGTCTCCGCTGCGCCGCCGCTGGCGCGGCCCCGGGTGGTTTCCTGCCAGCCCATTCCGCTGCGCGCGTCGGGCGGCTTTGCGATCCTCGCCAGCTTTGCATCCGCGCAACACGACATACGTATCCCGCCCGACCTGTTCCTGTGCGACGACTGCCGCCGCGAGCTGCTCGATCCTCAAGATGCGCGCTACCGTTATCCGTTCATCAACTGCACGCAATGCGGGCCGCGCTACACGCTGATCACTGCGATGCCTTACGACAGGCCGCACACCACCATGGCGGATTTCCCGTTGTGTCCCCGTTGCCGTGCCGAATACGAAGACCCGCACAACCGCCGCTTCCATGCGCAGCCGCTGGCCTGCCCGGTGTGCGGGCCGCAACTGAGTTTCATCGCAGCGCATCAACGCACCGGGGGCAATGCCGCGCTGGCTGCCTGTGTCGCGGCGTTGCGGCACGGCGAAACCGTCGCGGTGAAAGGCATCGGCGGCTATCACCTGATGTGCGCTGCGCTGGATCCGGCGGCCATCGCGCGGCTGCGTGCCGGCAAGCACAGGCCGCACAAACCGCTGGCGCTGATGTTTCCGTGGCAGGGTGACGACGGCCTGCAGCGCGTGCGCGAAGAATTGCAGCTCGATGCGGTGACGCAGGCCGCGCTGTGCGATGCCGCGCGCGCCATCGTGCTGATCCCCAGACGCGCGGATTCGGCGTTGCCGGATAGCATCGCGCCGGGGCTGCGCGAGATCGGCGCGATGCTGCCCTACAGTCCGCTGCATCACTTGCTGCTGGAAAGTTTCGGATCGCCGCTGGTCGCCACTTCCGGTAATGTCAGCGGCGAGCCGGTGCTGACCGATAACGCCGAAGCCGAGGCGCGGCTGGGTAAGGTGGCACAATCCTTTTTGCATCACAACCGCCCGATCGCGCGCCCGGTGGACGACAGCGTGCTGCGCGTCATCGCAGGTAGACCGCGCCTGCTGCGCACCGGGCGCGGCATCGCGCCGCTGGAATTCGACCTGCCGTTCAGCTTGCCGCAGCCGCTGCTGGCGGTGGGCGGCCACATGAAAAATTCCATCGCACTCGGCTGGAACAATCGCCTGGTGCTGTCGCCGCACATCGGCGACCTCGACGCGCCGCGCAGCCTGGAAATCTTCGAGCAGGTTATCGCGGACTTGCAGCAACTGTACGGTGTCGCCGCGCGAGCTATCGTCTGCGACGCGCACACCGGCTATGCCAGCAGCCGCTGGGCAGCACGGCAGGCGCTGCCGCTGCGGCGCGTATATCACCACCATGCACACGCTGCGGCGCTGGCGTTTGAAGGCGGCCTCGAAAAGACCTGGCTGACCTTCACCTGGGATGGCGTGGGCATGGGCGCGGACGGCACGCTGTGGGGCGGCGAGGCGCTGCTGGGCAAGCCATCCGCGTGGCGGCGCGCCGCCAGCTTCAAGCCGTTCCGACTGCCCGGCGGCGAACGCGCCGGACGCGAACCGTGGCGTTCCGCTGCTGCGCTGTGCTGGGAGAGCGGCTTGGATTGGCGGTCGAACGCGCGCGATGCGGTGCTGCTGAAGAGCGCGTGGGAGCTCGGCCTGAATGCGCCGGTCAGCACGGCGGCGGGGCGCTTGTTCGACGCTGCGTCCAGCTTGCTCGGGCTGATCGACACGGCGAGCCACGAAGGGCAGGGGCCGATGCTGCTGGAGGCTGCCGCGTGGGGCGAAGCCGAGGCGGTAGATTTGCCGCTGCATGAGGACGGGAGCGGGCTGCTCACCGCCGACTGGACGCCGCTGCTGCATGCATTGCGGCGCGACGCGGCGCCGGTAGCGCAGCGCGCGATGCAGTTCCATACAAGCCTCGCACAATCCATCGTGGCGCAGGCGCGGCGCATCCATGCGCGCACGCCGTTCGACGCGGTGGGTTTGACCGGCGGCGTGTTCCAGAACAAACTGCTCGCCGAACTGGCGATGCAACAACTGATCGCTGCCGGATTCGAGACGCATCTGCCGCAGCAGGCGCCATGCAACGACGGCGGCTTGGCGCTCGGCCAACTGATAGAGATGGCATCAACTGTCAAACCGTAGGAGCAGGCCATGCCCGCGACCACACGCTCGCGGGCATGGCCCCCTCCGACAAATGCCGCTATCGCAATGTTAGCCTGAATAACGGGACGTTCCCGAGGATTGTTAAGGAATCTACGAATGGAAGACACGCACATCAGCCTCGCCCACGGAAACGGCGGGCGTTACATGCGCGAGCTGATCGAAGAATTGTTCGCGCGCCATCTCGCCAATCCGCTGCTCGACGTGCATACGGATGCGGCGCGTTTGCCGGACATGGAGGGCGAGCTCATGGTGACCACCGACGGTTTCACCGTGCAGCCGCTGGAGTTTCCGGGTGGCACCATCGGTTCGCTCGCGGTGCATGGCACGGTGAACGACTTGGCGGTGTCGGGCGCGGTGCCGCATTACCTGACGCTGAGCGCGCTCATCGAGGAAGGTTTTGAAATCGCGCAACTGGAGCGCATCGTCATCAGTCTGGCCGGGGCTGCGCGCGAGGCGAACGTCGCGGTGGTGGCGGGCGACACCAAGGTGGTGCGGCGCGGCGAAGGCGGCGGCTTGTATCTCTCCGTCACCGGCATCGGCGTGCGGCCGAAACATCTGCAACTCGGACTGAATCGCGTGCAAGCCGGCGATGCGATCCTGGTGAGCGGACCGGTGGGCGACCACGGCATCGCGGTGATGCTGGCGCGCGAACAATTCGGTCTGCATGGCGAGCTGCTCTCGGACGCGGCGAGCGTGCTGCCGCTGACGCAGGCGCTGCTACCATTGAGCGGCTTGCGTTTCATGCGCGACCCGACGCGCGGCGGTCTGGCTACGGTGATGCACGAAATCTGCCGCGCGACAAAGTTGCAGGCGCATCTGAACCAACCCGCCATTCCGGTGCGCGAGCCGGTCACGGCGGTGTGCGAGATACTGGGCTACGACCCGCTGTTCCTCGCCTGCGAAGGACGGGTGGTGGCGGTGGTGGAGGCGTCGCGGGCCGGCGACGCGCTGGCCCGCTGGCAGGCGCTGCCGCAGGGGCGCGACGCCGCGATCATCGGCAGCATCAACGCAGGCCGCGCGCAGGTCGTGCTGGAAACCGGGCTCGGCGGCCAGCGCTTGCTCGAAGAGCTGGAAGACGAACCGCTGCCCAGAATTTGTTGATTCGGGATTTGCCAATTTTGAATTTGGGGTTCACCATTCCGCGCGTTAACGCCCAACCTGTGTGGAATATAGAATGAAAACTTGCCATGCATGAAATGTCGCTGGCCGAAAGCGTGCTGCAGATCATCGAGGATACGGCGCGCAAGCAAGGATACAGGCGGGTCAGGACGGTGTGGCTGGAGATCGGCCAACTGGCTTGCGTGGAACAGGAGTCGCTGCGTTTTTGCTTCGATGCGGTGACGCGCGGCAGCATCGCAGATCAGGCGCGGCTGGAAATCGTCGAGACGGCGGGGCAGGGGCGGTGTGCGAAATGTACGCTTGAAATGCCGGTTGTTGCGCTGTATGAAGCCTGTCCGAATTGCGGGAGCTACGAGATTCGGGTGACCGGTGGCGACGAGATGCGGGTCAAGGAACTGGAGGTGGAATGATGTGTACGACGTGCGGATGCGGGATTGGCCAGACGCTCATCGCAGGACATGCGCTTAAACAGCCGCGCAGATCCGGCAAGGCGATGCATTATCGGGCGCATGCGGAGGGCGCGGCGCATGTTCATCCTCAAGCGTATGAACACGGTGCGATGGACTTTGGCGCGGGCGCGGCGGGTTCTCATGCGCCGGGCATGACGCAGGCGCGCATGGTGAAGATCGAGCGCGACATCCTCGCCAAGAACAACGACTATGCCGATGAGAACCGCCGTCGCTTATCCGCACACGGCATCTTCGCGCTCAATCTGGTCTCCAGCCCCGGCTCCGGCAAGACCACCCTGCTGGTGAAAACCATCGCAGCCTTGAACGGCGCGCAGCCGCTCGCGGTGATCGAGGGCGACCAGCAGACCGACAACGATGCCGCGCGCATCCGCGCCGCCGGGGCCACTGCCCTGCAGATCAATACCGGCAAGGGCTGCCATCTGGATGCGCTTATGGTCGGCCAGGCCATGCAGCGGCTGGACTTGCCGGACGACAGTCTGCTGCTGATCGAGAATGTCGGCAATCTGGTTTGTCCGGCCAGCTTCGATCTGGGCGAGGCGCACAAGGTGGTGATCCTGTCGGTGACCGAAGGCGAAGACAAGCCGCTCAAGTATCCCGACATGTTCCGCGCGGCAGATTTGATGTTGCTCAACAAGTGCGACCTGCTGCCGTATCTGGATTTTGATGTTGACCTCGCCATCGAATATGCGCGCCGCATCAACCCGTCGCTGCAAGTGATCCGTATTTCGGCCGCCAGCGGCGAGGGCATGCCGGAATGGCTGGACTGGATAGCGGCAGGTTGCCGCAATGCGACCGTCTCCAAACAGCAGATTGCAGAAGCGGAAGCGCTGCTTGAGTAATCGCAAGGTGTGGCCCACCTTCTGACCGCGCCCCGAACTGCTCTATAGCGCCTTGCTCACTTTCATGATGCCGTGATCTTCCTCGCTAATTTTGCTGGTGAAGCCGAGGCGGCTCATCAGTTTGAGCATGTTGTGGTTGTTGCTCAACACCTCGCCTTCGATCGTCTCCAGGCCTTTTGAGCGCGCCGCTTCCATCAGCGAGACCATGAGTTTTTGTCCCAAGCCCTTGCCGGTGATGTTGTCTGCCACCACCAGTGCGAATTCGCAGGAGCCCCCATCCGGATTGGTGGCATAACGCGCGACGCCGAGCTCAATCTCCTTGCCTTGCTCCCCGGTCACAGCAATCAGCGCCATCTCTCGGCTATAGTCGATCTGGGTGAAACGCACCAGCATGGTCTCGGTGAGTTCCTGCATGCTGTTCATGAAGCGGAAATATCGGGACTCTTCCGACAGTTCGCGCACGAATTTCTGCACCAGTTCGGCGTCTTCCGGACGGATCGGGCGGATGGTGATGTCGGTGCCGTCGGCAAGCTGCCACTGGCTGACCAGGTGCGCGGGGTAGGGATGGATCGCCATGTGAGCGTAGCGGTCGGCACTCGGCTGGCGATATTCCACCACCACGCGCGCATCCGCAGCCAGCGCGCCGTTCTCGTCGAGGATCAGCGGATTGATGTCCATCTCTTTGAGCAGCGGCAACTCGCAGGCCATTTCCGACACGCGCAGCAATACGTCTTCCAGCGCTTCCATGTTGGCCGGAGCCATGTGGCGGAAGGCACCCAGCATCTTGGATACATGCGTCCCCTGGATCAAGTCCCTGACCAGGAAGTTATTCAATGGCGGCAGCGCAACGGTACGGTCGCCCATGATCTCGACCGTCGTGCCGCCCGCGCCGAAGGTGATCACCGGGCCGAACACCGGGTCGCTGGTCACGCCGATCATCAGCTCGCGCCCGTTCGGTTTGACGATCATCGGTTCGATGGAGATGCCGTCCACATGCGCGTTGGGGCGATTGAGCAGGATGTTGTCCTGGATATGTTGATAGGCGGCGCGGACTTCGTGCGCGTTGCCCAGGTTGAGCAGCACGCCGCCGGCATCGCTCTTGTGCGTGATGTCGTGCGAATTGACCTTCATCGCTACCGGGAATCCCAATTGCTGTGCGATCAGCAATGCTTCGTTGGGCGAGTGCGCGACCATGGTCTTGGCGACGGGAATATGGAAGGCGGACAGCACCGCTTTGGATTCCATCTCGGTCAGCACCTTGCGATGTTCCTGCATCGCACCTTCGATGATCAGCCGCGCAGTCTCCACGTCCGGTTCTGCATGGTGCGGCGAGAAGGGGCCTGGCATCTGCATCAGCAGCTTCTGGTTACGGTAGTAGGCGGACAGGTGCGAGAACACTTCGACTGCGGGTTCCGGCGTGCGGAAGTGCGGGCGATGTGCCTGGGCAAAAGCGTTGCGCGCCTCAGTTACTTGCGTCTCTCCCATCCAGCAGGTCAACAGGGGTTTGCTATGGGTGTTGGCGAGTTCGATCAGCGCTTGTGCCGATTCCAGCGGTTTGGTCATCGCCTGCGGCGTGAGGATGGCCAGCACGCCGTCCACGTTCTCGTCTTCGAGGCAGGCTTTGACGGCATGGTGGTAACGATCCGCCTGCGCGTCGCCGATGATGTCCACCGGGTTGCCGTGCGGCCAATTGGGCGGCAGATACTGGTTGAGATATTCGATGGTGGCATCCGACAAAGTAGCCATCGTCAGCCCCAGATCGGAGGCGCGGTCGGTCGCCATCACGCCCGGGCCGCCGCCATTGGTGACGATGGCGAGGCGGTTGCCGACCGGACGGAAGCCGCACGACAGCGCCTTGGCGGCCGTGAACAGTTGCGTGATGGTCTGCACGCGCACCGCACCGGCGCGGCTGATGGCCGCATCGAACACGTCGTCCGCACCGACCAGCGATGCGGTATGCGACATCGCCGCTTTCGAACCTGCCGCATGACGACCGACCTTGACCAGGATCACCGGCTTGATGCGCGCCGCTGCGCGCATTGCGCTCATGAAGCTGCGCGCATTGCGGATGCCTTCGATGTACATCAGGATGCTGTGGGTGTTGGGGTCGGACACCAGATAGTCGAGAATCTCGCCGAAATCCACGTCGGTCGAGGAACCCATCGACACTACGCTGGAAAAACCGACATCGTTGCTCTGTGCCCAGTCCAGAATGGCGGTACACAACGCACCGGACTGCGACACGAAGGCGATATTACCGGTGTTCGCGCCACCCTTGTTGAACGTGGCATTGAGGCCGATGGAAGGACGCATGACGCCCAGGCAATTCGGGCCGACCAAGCGGATGTTGTAGCGGTGTGCGGCTTCGACCAACTCTTTTTCCAAAATGGCGCCGGTTGCACCCGTTTCGCCGAAACCCGCAGTGATGATGACCGCGGCTTTCACGCCGTGGAGTCCGCACTCCTCGATGATGCCGGGCACGGTCTGCGGCGGTGTGGCGATGACCACCAATTCGACGGGTTCGCCGATGTCGGCGATAGAGGCGTAGGCGCGCTTGCCTTGTACTTCTGGATTCTTCGGGTTGATTGGATAGAGATTTCCCTGAAAACCGCTTTCCAGCATGTTCTGGAACACGATCTGTCCGACCGAGTCGGGACGGTCGCTGGCACCGAACACGGCGACCGATTTGGGTGCGAACAGGGGGTTGAGGTAGTGCTTGCCCATTATTTTGCTTTTGATTGGATGGTTAGGCCGATATGATAACACCGCCATGTTGCCAAACCGTTACGGAGAGTCGCTTGCAAACCGCCTACATCAGCCATCCGCTCAGTCTCAAACACGACATGGGCGCACATCATCCGGAATGTCCGGCACGCATCCATGCCATCGAGGATCAACTGATCGCCGCCGGGTTGATGGATTATTTGCAGCGCCACGATGCGCCGGCGGCGACCCGCGAGCAGTTGTTGCGCGTGCATGATGCGGCGTATGTCGATTCGATCGCGGCCAGTGCGCCGCAGCACGGCATCGTGCAACTCGATGGCGACACCGCGATGAATCCGTTCAGCTATCAGGCCGCGTTGCATGCGGCCGGAGCCGTGGTGCTGGGCGTCGATCTGGTGATGGCGAGGCGGGTCGAAAACGCTTTTTGCAACATCCGCCCCCCCGGCCACCATGCCGGACGGGCGCGTGCGATGGGGTTTTGCATCTTCAATAATGTCGCGGTCGGTGCGGCGCATGCACTGGCGCAGCATGATTTGCAGCGCGTCGCGATCGCGGATTTCGACGTGCATCACGGCAACGGCACGGAAAACATTTTTCACGACGAACCGCGCGTGATGCTGTGCTCCACTTTCCAGCATCCGTTCTATCCGTATTGCGGGGCCGACAGCGGCAACGACCATATCATCAACGTGCCGCTGGCCGCCGGGTCGGGAGGAGAGGAATTCCGCGCCGCCGTCACGCAGCACTGGCTGCCCGCGCTGGAACGCTTCCAGCCAGAGTTGCTGCTGGTCTCGGCGGGATTTGATGCGCATCGCGACGATGACATGGCCATGCTGCGTCTGACCGAAGCCGACTATGCGTGGGTGACGGTCGAGTTAAAACGTATCGCGGAAAAATACGCGCAGGGCCGCATCGTCTCGGTTCTCGAAGGGGGTTATGAACTGCCTGCGCTGGGGCGGAGCGCGCTGGCGCATCTCAAAGTGCTCAGCAGCCTGTAAATATTTTGGGTATCCGGATGCGCCATTTCCAGACGTTCGACAGTGATTGCATTTGCCCCTGTTTGTATAACCGGCCACATCGCCAGTGAAGTCAGGGGAAAAGAAGCTGACTTTCCTCTAAAGTTTCTCAAAGGATTGCCGCTATTTCTATCTGTAGCGATAGGTTGAGGGTGCGGCAATGTACGCGGGTATCCTGAGGCAGGAGATTATGCGCAGAAGCATGCGCAGCTCACGCTGGCGTTGCGCGAGATCATGGGGGGGTTCAAGCAGCGTGGTGGAGTACGAATGGATCGATGCTGGGCTGAAGGTCAAGCGGGCGTTGATCGAACATCTCTTGACCGAAGACACGAAGTACCGCGATTACTGCCACAAGAAAAACGTGGGCAACAGTAGCTGCCGAGAACAGCTTCAGTATTTCGCATTGCGACTGGTGCAGTTTCGAATAGGGCGAAGGGCTGAAATGTGTCG
>JAVHQS010000053.1:9737-16221 GCA_036171255.1 Gallionella sp. | reverse complement strand
GGAAAACTATTTTCCGGTGCTGTTATTCATCTGTGTCGGATTGGCTTTTGGTGTGGTTCCTATTGTGTTGGGCAAGCTGGTGGCGCCCAATCGTCCCGATAGCAAAAAACTGTCTCCCTACGAATGCGGCTTTGAGGCCTTTGAAGATGCGCGCATGAAATTCGATGTGCGTTACTACCTCGTCGCCATCCTGTTCATTCTGTTCGATCTCGAAATTGCTTTTCTCTTCCCCTGGGCGATCGTGCTTAAGGAAATCGGTACGTTCGGTTTTGTTTCCATGATGATCTTTTTGGCCATCCTCGTGGTTGGCTTTATCTACGAGTGGATGAAAGGGGCCTTGGAATGGGAATAGAAGGCGTTCTCGAGAAGGGTGTCGTTACCACGACGCTCGACACCATCATCAACTACACGCGTACCGGTTCGCTGTGGCCGATGACTTTCGGTCTGGCCTGTTGCGCGGTCGAGATGATGCAGGCCGGCGCTTCGCGTTATGATCTGGACCGTTTCGGTATCGTGTTTCGTCCCAGTCCGCGTCAATCCGATGTGATGATCGTCGCCGGCACGCTGTGCAACAAGATGGCGCCGGCCTTGCGCAAGGTATACGACCAGATGGCCGAACCGCGCTGGGTGATCTCGATGGGTTCCTGCGCCAATGGCGGCGGCTACTACCATTACTCCTACTCGGTGGTGCGCGGTTGCGACCGCATCGTGCCGGTGGACGTGTATGTGCCGGGTTGCCCCCCGACTGCCGAGGCGCTGCTGTACGGGCTGATCCAGTTGCAGAACAAGATCAAACGAACCAATACCATTGCGCGCTAGGGTGAATCATGCCGACCGATAAGAGATCATTGCGTGAAGCGCTTGCCGAATTGCTGGCCGACAAGCTGGTGAGCGTGGACGAAAAACTGGGCGAGACCACGGTCGTGGTCAAGGCTGCCGATATGCTGCAAGTGCTGACCAGGCTGCGCGATGCGGCGGAGTTGCGTTTTGCGCAGTTGACCGATCTGTGCGGCGTGGACTATTTGGAATACGGCAACGGCGCATGGGATGGACGGCGTTTCGCGGTGGTCTACCAGTTGCTCTCCGTGGTTCATAACGACCGCCTGCGTGTGCGCGTGTTTGCCGAACAAGATGACTTTCCGGTGTTGCCATCGGTGGTGGATGTCTGGCCGGGTGCCAACTGGTTCGAGCGTGAAGCGTTCGACCTGTTCGGTATCGTATTCACCGGACACCCGGATCTGCGCCGCATCCTGACCGACTACGGTTTCGTCGGGAATCCGTTCCGCAAGGATTTCCCGCTGTCCGGTCATGTGGAAATGCGCTACGACCCCGAGCAGCAGCGTGTGATCTATCAACCGGTGACGGTCGAGCCGCGCGAAGTGACGCCGCGCATCGTGCGCGAAGAAACCTACGGTTGCAACTGAAGGACAAGCCCATGCCGGAAATTAAAAATTACACAATGAATTTTGGGCCGCAGCATCCTGCGGCGCACGGCGTGTTGCGTCTGGTGCTGGAGCTGGACGGCGAAGTGATCATGCGTGCGGATCCGCATATCGGGCTGTTGCATCGCGCTACCGAGAAGCTCGCCGAACACAAGACGTTCCTGCAGTCCGTTCCCTATATGGACCGGCTCGACTACGTGTCGATGATGTGCAACGAGCATGCCTATGTGCAGGCGATCGAAAAGCTGGCCGGTATCGAAGTGCCGCTGCGTGCCCAGTACATCCGCGTGATGTTCGATGAGATCACGCGCATTCTGAATCACCTGATGTGGTTGGGCGCGCACGGGCTGGACATCGGCGCGATGACCATCTTCCTGTATTGCTTCCGCGAACGCGAAGATCTGATGGATGCCTATGAGGCGGTATCCGGCGCGCGCATGCATGCCGCTTATTATCGTCCGGGCGGAGTGTACCGCGACCTGCCGGACAGCATGCCGCAGTACCAGGCTTCCAAGATACACAATGCCGCTGCGGTCAAGAAACTCAACGAGAACCGCCAGGGTTCGCTGCTCGATTTCCTGGAAGATTTCACCCGCCGTTTTCCCACCTATGTGGATGAGTACGAGACGCTGCTGACCGACAACCGTATCTGGAAGCAGCGCACCGTCGGTATCGGTGTGGTCTCGCCTGAGCGCGCCCTGGCGCTGGGTATGACCGGCCCGATGTTGCGCGGCTCCGGCGTGGAGTGGGATCTGCGCAAGAAGCAGCCCTATGCCGCGTACGACAAGATGGATTTCGATATTCCGGTCGGCGTGAATGGCGATTCATATGACCGTTATCTGGTGCGTGTCGAAGAGATGCGCCAATCCAATCGCATCATCAAACAATGCATCGACTGGTTGCGCCACAATCCCGGTCAGGTGATGGCCGACAACCACAAGTTCACCCCGCCCAAACGCGAAGCGATGAAGGAGAACATGGAAGAGTTGATCCATCACTTCAAACTGTTCACCGAAGGGATGCACGTGCCCGCCGGCGAGGCCTACGCTGCCGTCGAACATCCCAAGGGCGAGTTCGGCATCTACATGGTTTCGGATGGCGCCAACAAGCCTTACCGTTTGAAGATTCGCGCGCCCGGTTTTGCCCATTTGGCTGCTTTGGATGAGATGGCTCGCGGCCATATGATCGCCGACGTGGTGACCATCATCGGTACGCAGGACATCGTTTTTGGAGAGATAGACCGCTAATGTTATCCGAACAAATACAGGCTCAAATCAACCGCGAGCTGAAGAAATATCCGGCTGACCAGAAGCAATCCGCCGTGATGGCGGCGTTGCGTTTCGTGCAGGACGAAAAGGGTTGGATTTCCACCGGCGACATGGCCGATATCGCGGCTTATCTCGGCATGCCGCAAATGGCGGTGTATGAAGTGGCGACCTTCTACCACATGTATAACCTCAAGCCGATGGGCAAGCACACCATCACGGTGTGCACCAATCTGTCCTGCACCTTGTGCGGTGCGGGGGATACCGTGGCCTATCTGGAATCCAGGCTGGGCATCGGCTTTAACGAGGTGACCGCAGACGGCAAGTACGGTCTGCGCGAAGGCGAATGCATGGGCGCGTGCAAGGATGCGCCGCTGTTCACGGTGAACAACAGGAAGCTTTGCGGGCGTCTGAGCAAAGAGAAGATCGACCAAATCTTGGCGGAATTGGACCAATTATGAAAGACACTGGCATGAGAGGTCCGGTCACCCAAACCACGATGGATTTCGACCAGCCGTGGACGCTGGAAAATTACCTCAAGGTCGGCGGTTACCAGGCGCTGCGCAAGGTGCTGACCGAGAAGATGTCTCCCGATGCGATCATTTCCGAGGTCAAGCTGTCGGCATTGCGCGGACGCGGCGGCGCGGGTTTCCCCACCGGGCTAAAGTGGAGCTTCATGCCCAAGAACTATGTGGGCGACAAATACATCGTCTGCAATTCCGACGAGGGCGAGCCGGGCACCTGCAAGGACTGGGACATCCTGCTCTACAACCCGCACCTGCTGATCGAAGGCATGGCGATCGCCGCTTACACCATGGGCGTGAAGACCGGTTATAACTACATTCACGGCGAGATCTTCGAGGCGTACCAGCGCATGGAAGAGGCGTGCGAGATCGCGCGCGCGGCCGGTTACCTCGGCGACCGCATCCTCGGCACGGATTTCTGCTTCGACCTGCACAATCACCTGGGTTACGGCGCGTACGTCTGCGGCGAAGAAACCGCGTTGCTGGAATCCATCGAAGGAAAGAAAGGCCAGCCGCGCTTCAAGCCGCCGTTCCCGGCCAGCTTCGGGCTGTACGGCAAACCGACCACCATCAACAACACCGAGACGTTCGCCAGCATCCCCTACATCATCCGCGAGGGCGGGCAGAAATTCCTGGAATTGGGCAAGCCGAACAACGGCGGAACCAAGCTGTTCTCGGTGTCGGGACACGTGAACAATCCCGGCAATTTCGAAATACCGATGGGCACGCCGTTCAGCAAACTGCTGGAGATGGCAGGCGGGGTGCGCCACGGTCACAAACTCAAGGCGGTGATCCCGGGCGGTTCGTCGATGCCGATCCTGCCCGGCGCGACCATGATGGATCTGACCATGGACTATGACTCGATCTCCAAGGCCGGTTCCGGTCTGGGCAGCGGTGCGGTGATCGTGATGGACGAGACGGTTTGCATGGTGCGCGCGCTGGAGCGCCTGTCCTATTTCTACCACGAGGAATCCTGCGGGCAGTGCACGCCGTGCCGTGAAGGTACCGGCTGGCTGTATCGCATCGTGCATCGCATCGAGCATGGCGAAGGCCGCAAGGAAGACCTGGATCTGTTGTTGAGCGTCGGAGGCAACATCGCCGGGCGCACCATTTGTGCTTTGGGCGAAGCGGCGGTATGGCCGGTGCAAGGCATGCTCAGGCATTTCCGCGACGAATTTGAATACCACATCGAACACAAGCGTTGCTTGGTGTAAGGCTGACGGGTTAGGTGAGCAATGATCAACATTGAAATTGATGGCAAGCTGGTCGAGACAGCGCGCGGTTCCACGGTGATGGATGCCGCGCATAAGGCCGGCGTCTATATTCCGCATTTCTGCTACCACAAGAAATTGTCCATCGCGGCCAATTGCCGCATGTGCCTGGTTGAGGTCGAGAAGGCTCCCAAACCGCTCCCGGCCTGCGCGACACCCGCCACGGACGGCATGAAGGTGCATACCCATTCCGAGATGGCGGTCAAGGCGCAGCAGGGCGTGATGGAATTCCTGCTGATCAACCATCCGCTGGATTGCCCGATCTGCGACCAGGGCGGCGAATGCCAGTTGCAGGATATCGCGGTCGGATATGGCGGCGGCGCATCGCGCTATACCGAAGAAAAGCGCATCGTGATGCGCAAGGACATCGGGGCGCTGGTTTCCACCGAAGAGATGAGCCGCTGCATCCAGTGCACGCGCTGCGTGCGCTTCGGCCAGGAGATCGCCGGGTTGATGGAGCTGGGCATGGCCAACCGCAGCGAACACTCGGAGATCATGAGCTTCGTGAACAGCACGGTGGATTCCGAGTTGTCCGGCAACATGATCGACCTGTGCCCGGTCGGCGCGTTGACCAGCAAGCCGTTCCGCTACACTGCGCGCAGCTGGGAATTGTCGCGGCGCAAATCGGTCAGCCCGCATGACGGTCTGGGTTCCAATCTGGCCGTGCAGGTGAAGAACAACAAGGTGCTGCGCGTCACACCGATCGAGAACGAAGCCGTCAACGAATGCTGGATCTCCGACAAGGACAGGTTCAGCTATGAAGGGTTGAACGCACCGGAGCGCTTGACCAAGCCGATGCTCAAGCAGGACGGCAAGTGGATGGAAGTCGAATGGCAAGCCGCTCTGGAATACGTCGCGAACGGCTTGCGCCAGCTCGCCAACGGAGCGGGTCCCGACCAGATCGCCGCGCTGGCCACACCGCACAGCACGCTGGAAGAACTGTACCTGCTGCAAAAACTGCTGCGCGGCATCGGCAGCGGCAACGTGGATTTCCGTTTGCGCCAGTCCGACTTCAGTGCTGACGGCAAACAGGGCGGCGCCCCGTGGCTGGGTATGCCGATCGCCGAAGTGAGCGACTGCGACCGTTTCCTGATCGTCGGCAGCTTCCTGCGCAAAGACCATCCGTTGCTGGCACAGCGTATTCGCCAAGCCGTCAAAAAAGGCGCGGAAGCCAATGTCGTGCATGCCAGCGACGACGATCTGCTGATGCCGGTCGCCAACAAGTCCATCGTTGCGCCGGGCCAGATGGTCAATGTGCTGGCGCAGATTCTGAAAGCGCTGGCTACCGAGAAACAGGTTGCCGTGGATGCAACGGTTCAGGGTATCGAAGTCGGCGCGACCGCCACCGCGATCGCCAGGAATCTGGCAAGCGGCAAGCATGCCGCAGTGTTGCTGGGCAACTTTGCGCAACAGCATCCGCAGGCAGTACAGATCGCATTGCTGGCCGGGAAGATCGCCGCGTTGTGCGCTGCGAAGTTCGGCTTCTTCGGCGAAGCGGCGAACAGCGTCGGCGGCTATCTGGCCGGAGCGGTACCGTTCGCCGGTGCGGTGCAGGGCATGAATGCCGCGCAGATGCTGGCTTCACCGCGCAAGGCTTATCTGTTGCTGAACGTCGAGCCGGAACTGGATATGCATGATCCGCAACAGGCGATGACCGCGATGTATGCCGCCGATATGGTGGTGGCGCTGTCGGCCTACAAACATCATGCGACCGATTATGCCGACGTGCTGCTGCCGATCGCGCCGTTCACCGAAACTTCCGGCACCTTCGTGAATACCGAAGGCCGCGCGCAAAGTTTCAAGGGGGCGGTCAAGCCGCTCGGCGAAGCGCGTCCGGCCTGGAAGGTGTTGCGCGTGCTGGGCAATCTGCTCGATGTGCCGGGTTTCGATTACGACTCCAGCGAAGCGGTACGCGCCGAAGTGCTGCCGTCCGAAGATCTGTCCGGCAAGCTGAACAACCATATCGAGGGTGTCGCGGGGGG
>JAVHQS010000053.1:0-9727 GCA_036171255.1 Gallionella sp. | reverse complement strand
CTGCAACCGGTTGCAGCGGGCAATGGCGGGGGCTTGCAGCGCGTCAGCGATGTGCCGATCTACTCCGCCGATGCCGTGGTGCGCCGCGCCGCTTCCCTGCACAAGACCCGCGATGCCGCAACGCCTTGCGTGATGCTGTCTGGCAGCGAGTTGCAAAAGTTGGGCGTGCAATCCGGCGATACCGTGAAGGTCAGTCAAGGCAACGCCAGCGTGCGTCTGACGGTGCAGGCGAATGACCGGCTGCCGGCACATACGGCGCGCGTCGCGGCGGGACATCCTGCCACGGCGGAACTGGGTGCGATGTTCGGAACGATAACCGTGGAGCGTGCATGATGGAGTTGCTGCAAACTTTACAACAAGCCGGACAAAATCTGCTCGGCCCGGTATGGCTGCCGGTCTGGACTTTGGTCAAGATCGTACTGATTATTGCTCCGCTGATGGGCGCGGTGGCGTACCTGACACTGGCGGAACGCAAAGTCATCGGCTGGATGCAGATCCGTATCGGTCCGAACCGCGTGGGTTATTTCGGTTTGCTGCAACCGCTGGCCGACGGCCTCAAGCTGTTCATGAAAGAGATCATCGTTCCGAGCGGGGCGAATAAATTCCTGTTCGTCATCGCGCCGATCATGGTATTGATGCCGGCGCTGGCAGCCTGGGCGGTGGTGCCGTTCAACGCCGAGCTGGTGCTGTCCAATGCCAATGCCGGTTTGCTGTACATACTGGCGATGACATCGCTGGGCGTGTATGGCGTGATCATCGCCGGCTGGGCATCGAACTCCAAATACGCTTTCCTCGGTTGCCTGCGCTCGGCGGCGCAGATCGTGTCCTACGAGATCGCGATGGGTTTTGCGCTGGTGTGTGTGCTGATGGCCGCGCAAAGCCTGAATCTGGGCGACATCGTACGCGGACAACAGGGCCATCACGGAGTATTGAACTGGTATATCGTGCCGCTGTTCCCGATGTTTCTGGTGTATCTGATCTCCGGCGTGGCGGAGACCAACCGTGCGCCGTTCGACGTGGCGGAAGGCGAGTCCGAGATCGTGGCCGGTTTCCACGTCGAGTATTCCGGCATGGCCTTTGCGCTGTTCTTCCTGGGTGAATACGCCAACATGATTCTGGTCGCCTTCCTGACCTCGATCATGTTCCTCGGCGGCTGGTTGTCGCCGGTGCCGTTCCTGCCGGACAGCATCGTGTGGATGCTGGGCAAAGTCGCGTTCGTGCTGTTCCTGTTCCTGTGGTTCCGTGCCACCTTCCCGCGTTATCGCTATGACCAGCTGATGCGTCTGGGCTGGAAAGTGTTCATCCCGCTGTCGATCGTCTGGGTCGTGGTGGTCGGCGCGTGGATGCAAACCCCGCTGTGGGTCTGGTAAGCGGAGGAGACGAATATGGAAAACATCAAAAACTTCTTCAAGACCTTCCTGCTGTTCGAGTTGCTGAAGGGCATGGCGTTGACCGGACGCTATATGTTCGCGCGCAAGATCACCGTGCAGTTCCCGGAGGAAAAGACCCCGCAGAGTTTCCGCTTCCGCGGCCTGCACGCGCAACGCCGCTATGCCAATGGCGAAGAGCGTTGCATCGGTTGCAAGTTGTGCGAGGCGGTCTGTCCGGCGCTGGCGATCAGGATCGAGGTGGCGGAGCGCGAAGACGGCACGCGGCGCACCACGCAATACGACATCGACCTGACCAAGTGCATCTTCTGCGGTTTCTGCGAAGAGTCCTGCCCGGTCGATGCGATCGTGGAAACCCGTGTGCTCGAGTATCACGGCGAGAAGCAGGGCGATCTCTATTACACCAAACCGATGTTGCTGGCAGTGGGCGACAAGTACGAAGAACAGATCGCCAGGGACAGGGCGGCGGATGCGAAATACCGATAGGCCGGACTGCCGGGAAGCAGGGCGGAACATGGGCAGGATTGGCCGATAAGCTGGAATGGGAGCGAATACATGAGTTTTGCAAGTGTGGTGTTTTATCTGTTTGCGGCGCTGACCGTGATCGCGGGCATGGGTGTCATCACCGCTCGCAATCCGGTACATGCGGCCTTGTTCCTGGTGCTGGCGTTCTGCAGTGCATCGGGTATCTGGATGCTGCTCGAAGCGGAGTTCCTGGCGATCACGCTGGTGCTGGTGTACGTCGGCGCGGTGATGGTGCTGTTCCTGTTCGTGGTGATGATGCTGGACATCAATCTGGTGAAATTGCGCGAGGGTTTCTGGCGCTGGTTCCCGTTCGGTGCCGCGCTGGCCAGCCTGATGGTGTTCGAGATGATCTGGGTGCTCGGTTCGCGCCAGACCTCCGATACCGTTGCTGCAGTCACGCATGCCGCCGATTACAGCAACACCAAGGAACTGGGGCGCCTGATCTATACCGATTATGCCTATCCGTTCGAGATCGCTGCGGTGATTTTGCTGGTGGCGATGGTGTCCGCGATCGCATTGACCCTGCGCCGCCGTCAGGGTGTGAAGTCGCAGAACGTCGCCGACCAGGTCAAAGTGAAAAAGGCGGATCGTCTGCGTGTCGTGAGCATGCCGTCCGAACGTAAAGATCCGGCGGCCAACTAAATCTATCCAGGGAGCGAGAAGAAAAACATGTTGACCCTTTCCCATTATCTGGTGCTGAGCGCGGTGCTGTTCGCCATCAGCGTGGTGGGCATCTTCCTGAATCGCAAGAATGTGATCGTGTTGTTGATGTCCATCGAACTGATGCTGCTGGCCGTGAATACCAATTTCGTGGCGTTCTCGCATTATCTGAACGATCCCGCCGGACAGATCTTCGTGTTCTTCATCCTCACCGTTGCGGCTGCCGAAGCGGCGATCGGTCTGGCGATCCTGGTGGTGCTGTTCCGCAATCTGCGCACTATCAACGTAGATGATCTCTGCAGTTTGAAAGGTTGATCCGCATGAGTATGCAAAATCTATATTTGCTGGTTCCCCTCGCACCGTTGTGCGGTGCGATCGCTGCCGGACTGTTCGGCAACCTGCTGGGGCGCACCTGGTCGCACCGCGTCACCATCGCAGGCGTTGCGGTCGCATTGTTCGCGGCGATACAGATATTCCAGGATGTATTGGCGGGACACACTTTCAACGGCCCGGTCTATACCTGGCTGACTTCCGGCGACACCAGTTTCCAGGTCGGTTTCCTGATCGACCGGCTGACCGTGACGATGATGCTGGTGGTCACTTCCGTGTCGCTGATGGTGCACATCTATACCATCGGTTACATGCAGGAAGATCCCGGCTACCAGCGTTTCTTCAGCTACATCTCGCTGTTCACCTTCTCGATGCTGATGCTGGTGATGGCCAACAACTTCATGCAACTGTTCTTCGGCTGGGAAGCGGTGGGGCTGGTTTCCTATCTGCTGATCGGTTTCTGGTACACCCGCCCGACCGCGATCTACGCCAACCTGAAAGCGTTCCTGGTGAACCGCGTCGGCGACTTCGGTTTCCTGCTGGGCATCGGACTGGTGCTGATGGTGTTCGGTACGCTGGACTATGCGGCGGTGTTCGCCAATGCGGCTGCCCATGCCAATGATGTCGCGCCTATCCCCGGAATGACGGTCAATCTGCTCAGCGCTGCCTGTATCCTGCTGTTCATCGGTGCGATGGGCAAATCGGCGCAGTTCCCGTTGCACGTCTGGCTGCCCGATTCGATGGAAGGCCCGACCCCGATCTCCGCGCTGATCCACGCGGCGACCATGGTGACTGCCGGTATCTTCATGGTGGCGCGCATGTCGCCGATGTTCGAACTGTCCGACACCGCGCTGTCGTTCGTGATGATCATCGGCGCGATCACCGCGCTGTTCATGGGTTTTCTCGGCGTCATCCAGAACGACATCAAACGGGTGATCGCCTATTCCACCTTGTCGCAACTCGGCTACATGACCGTGGCGCTGGGTGCTTCCGCCTACTCGGTGGCGATCTTCCACCTGATGACCCATGCGTTCTTCAAGGCCTTGCTGTTCCTGGGCGCCGGCAGCGTGATCATCGGCATGCACCACGACCAGGACATCCGCAACATGGGCGGCCTGCGCAAATACATGCCGATCACCTGGATCACCTCGCTGATCGGTTCGCTGGCATTGATCGGCACCCCGTTCTTCTCCGGCTTCTATTCCAAGGACAGCATCATCGAGGCGGTCGGCCTGTCGCACCTGCCCGGTTCCGGCTTCGCTTATTTCTCGGTGGTGGCGGGCGTGTTCGTCACGGCGTTCTACTCGTTCCGCATGTATTTCCTGGTGTTCCACGGCGAAGAACGTTTCGGCAAAGCGCATGACGCCCACCATGATGCACATGCCGATGCGCATCATAAAGATCATCACGATGTGCTTCATGATGCCAACGATGAAGTTCACGATACTCATGAAGGCGACCACGACGACGAAGAAGTGTCGGCAGACCATCATCACGGTCTGGCGCCGGGCCAGAAACCGCACGAGACCCCATGGGTGGTTTGGCTGCCGCTGGTGCTGCTGGCGATCCCTTCAGTCATCATCGGTTATATCGCCATCGAACCGATGCTGTACGGCGGCTATTTCAAGGATGCGATCTATATCGCCGAACACCACGAGGCGATGAAAGAGCTGCACGAAGAATTCCACGGCGCGTTCGCGATGGCGCTGCATTCCCTGACCAGTCTGCCGCTGTGGCTGGCGATTGCCGGCGTCGCATCCTCGGCGTTCTTCTACCTGAAGCGTCCGGACATTCCGGCCGCGATCCAGAAACGTTTCCAGGGAATCTACACCGTGCTGGACAACAAGTATTACTTCGATCGTTTCAACGATTGGTTCTTTGCCGGTGGTGCGCGCGGTGCAAGCCGCTTCCTGTGGAAGTTCGGCGACAGGACTTTGATCGACGGCATGATGGTGAACGGTACCGCGAACCTGGTGGGCAAGGTCTCCGGCGTGGTGCGCCGATTCCAGTCAGGCTACATCTACCACTACGCTTTCACCATGATCACCGGGGTGTTTGTGTTGCTGACCATCCGGACCTGGTTTCAATAGTACTGGATTTGAAAAGTGAGCATCGTCCGTAAGAACTTTGAAGGAATGACAGCATGATTTTTGGATTACCCGTAATTAGTGTTGCGATCTGGTTGCCGATTGTTTTCGGCATTCTGGTGCTGGCAACCGGCGATGACAAGAACGCTCCGTTGGCACGCACGCTGGCGCTGGTGGGCGCGGTGCTGGGGTTCCTGGTGACGATTCCCCTGTATACCGGGTTCGACCGCAACACCAGCGCCATGCAGTTCGTCGAAATCCATGACTGGATCACCCGCTTCAATATCCATTATCACGTCGGCGTGGACGGCATCTCGATGCTGTTCGTGCTGCTCAACAGTTTCTTTACCCCGCTGGTGGTGCTGGCTGGCTGGAAGGTGATCGAGAAGCGCGTGGCGCAATATATGGCGGCCTTCCTGATCATGTCCGGCCTCGTGAACGGCGTGTTCGTGGCGCTCGATTCGATCCTGTTCTATGTGTTCTGGGAAGCGATGCTGATCCCGATGTTCATCATCATCGGCGTGTGGGGCGGGCCGAACCGCGTGTATGCGGCGGTCAAGTTCTTCCTCTACACCCTGATGGGTTCGCTGCTGATGCTGGTTGCCCTGATCTATCTGTACAACCTGAGCGGCGGCAGCTTCGCGATTCTCGACTTCCATCAGGTCGCGATACCGATGACCGCGCAGATCCTGATCTTCATCGCGTTCTTCTTCGCCTTTGCGGTGAAGGTGCCGATGTTCCCGGTGCATACCTGGTTGCCGGATGCGCACGTGGAAGCGCCGACCGGCGGCTCGGTGGTGCTGGCGGCGATCATGCTGAAGGTGGGTGCCTACGGCTTCCTGCGTTTCTCGATGCCGATCGCGCCGGATGCCAGCCACAAACTGGCCGGGGTGATGATCGCGCTGTCGCTGATCGCGGTGGTGTATATCGGTCTGGTCGCGTTGACGCAGGCCGACATGAAGAAGCTGGTGGCGTATTCCTCGATCTCGCACATGGGCTTCGTGACGCTCGGCTTCTTCATCTTCAATGCTTACGGCATGGAAGGCGCGTTGCTGCAGATGATCTCGCACGGTTTCGTCGCCGGCGCGCTGTTCCTGTGCATCGGCGTATTGTATGACCGCGTGCATTCGCGGCAGATCGCCGATTACGGCGGCGTGGTCAACCGGATGCCGGTATTCGCCGCGTTCTTCATGCTGTTCTCGATGGCCAACAGCGGCTTGCCCGGCACCAGCGGTTTCGTCGGCGAGTTCATGGTGATTCTCGGCGCGGTCAAGGCCAACTTCTGGTACGCCTTCGCTGCGGCCAGCACGCTGATCTTCGGCGCGGCCTACACCTTGTGGATGTACAAGCGCGTGATCTTCGGCGCCATCACCAACCATCACGTCGAGGAACTGACCGACATCACGCTGCGCGAGAAAGTGGTTTTTGCGCTGCTGGCGATCACGGTGTTGGGCATGGGTCTGTATCCCCTGCCGTTCAGCGAGATCATGCACGCATCGGTGAACGATCTGCTGGTGCACGTTGCCCATTCCAAGTTGTAAGCACGGAGCTTCGAGGTAAATATGAATTTGATGACTAGCCTGATGCCTGCCGCAGCGGAAATCTTTCTGCTGGCGATGGTGTGCCTGATCCTGATCGTGGACCTGTTGCTCACCCATAGCGGCAAGATCTACACCTATTTCCTGGTGCAGCTGACCCTGCTGGGCTGTTCGCTGATCACTGTCGGTACGCACGAGAACGGCGTGGTATATGCCTTCCACAACATGTTCGTGGACGACCTGATGTCCGACGTGCTGAAGATGCTGACCTATCTGGCCGTGGCGATGATGCTGGTGTATTCGCGCCAATACCTGATGGCGCGCGGCCTGTTCACCGGCGAGTTCATGGTGCTGGCGCTGTTCTCGCTGCTCGGCATGAACGTGATGATCTCCGCGAACAACTTCGTGTCGCTGTATCTTGGTCTGGAATTGTTGTCCCTGAGCATGTACGCGATGGTCGCGCTGCAACGCGATTCCGCGATTGCCACCGAAGCCGCGATGAAATACTTCGTGCTCGGCGCGCTGGCATCGGGGCTGCTGTTGTACGGCATGTCCATGCTGTATGGCGCGACCGGTTCGCTGGAACTCGGTGCGATCGCCGATGCCATCAAGCACGGCGTGCCGAACAAATCCCTGCTGGTGTTCGGTCTGGTGTTCATCGTTTCCGGCCTGTCCTTCAAGCTCGGCGTGGTGCCGTTCCACATGTGGGTTCCCGATGTGTATCACGGCGCACCCACCGCGATGACCATGCTGATCGGCACCGCGCCCAAGCTGGCGGCGTTCGCGTTCACCGCGCGGATACTGGTGGAAGGCTTGCAACCGCTGATGCAGGACTGGTCCGGCATGTTGATCGTTCTGGCCATCGCATCGATGGCGCTCGGTAACATCTCCGCGATCGCGCAGACCAACCTGAAGCGCATGCTGGCTTACTCCACCATCTCGCACATGGGCTTCCTGCTGCTCGGCTTGATCGCCGGCGGGATAGAGGGCTATGGCTCGTCGATGTTCTACGCAGTGATCTATGTGCTGATGTCGCTGGGCGCGTTCGGCATGATCATGTTGCTGTCGCGCGAGGGCTTCGAGGCCGATACGCTGAACGACTTCAAGGGTCTCAACCAGCGCAGCCCGTGGCTCGCGTTCCTGATGTTGCTGCTGATGTTCTCGATGGCGGGCGTGCCGCCAACGGTCGGTTTCTACGCCAAGTTCTCGGTGCTGAACGCGATCGTTGCGACGGGACACACCTGGCTGGCCGTGCTGGCGGTGATGTTCTCGCTGATCGGCGCGTTCTACTATCTGCGCATCGTCAAGCTGATGTACTTCGATGCGCCGGAAAGCCATGCCCCGATCGCCGTTGGTTCGGATACCGCGCTGCTGATCAGCGTCAACGGTCTGGGCGTGCTGTTCCTCGGCATGATGCCCGGCACGCTGATGTCGGTTTGCGCCGTATCGGTGCAGCAGTCGCTGTTGCTGCATTGAGCGGCGCGGCGATCCGGTAAATCAGAACTCCCGCCTCGCGCGGGAGTTTTTTTGTAAGGATGGACCGATGGAACTGAAAGAAACCCGTATCGACACGGCACTGGTGTACGAAGGCGACTTCATGCGTGTGCACAAGGACAAGGTGCGGCTGCCCGATGGCAAAGTGGCCAGCCGCGAATACCTCAACCATCCCGGCGCGGTCGCGGTGCTGGCATTGCTGGACAACGGCAATCTGGTGATGGAGCGGCAATTCCGCTATGCGCCGCAGCGCGAGTTCATCGAGTTGCCCGCCGGGAAGATCGATCACGGCGAAGATACGCTGCTCACCGCGCAACGCGAGTTGCTGGAAGAGACCGGCTATGTGGCGAACGAATGGCTGCATCTCGCCACGGCATGGCCGTGCATCGGCTATGCCGACGAGCGCATGGAATATTACCTCGCGCGCGGCTTGAACCATCAAGGGCGCCAGCTGGATGACGGCGAGTTTCTGGAGGTGTTCGAGTTGTCGTTGCCAGAGGCGATCGAATGGATACGGATGGGCAAGATCAACGACAGCAAGACCATCGTCGGGCTGTTCTGGCTGGAAAAACATCTCAACGGTTGGCAGGGTTGATGCAGCGCACCTCTCTGGTGCGGGAATGTGGTGCATACCTGAAAAGATGCACCAATTCGGGTTGCTGTCGGCCATCGCTATCTGCCGATATACGCCACCTGCATTAACTATCAAGACGTTGCAGAAGTGGAACGCATTTTGCGTACTAACAGCGGTTCGCACCAAAGGAGAGAAATATGGAAGACTTGAAAATCAACAATGACGCTTTATTCATTTTGCTCGGCGCGATCATGGTGCTGGCCATGCACGCGGGCTTTGCCTTTCTGGAACTGGGCACGGTGCGCAAGAAGAATCAGGTGAACGCGCTGGTCAAGATACTGACCGACTTTGCGGTCTCCACGCTGGCGTATTTCTTCATCGGTTATGTCATCGCTTACGGCGTGAATTTCTTCAACGGGGCAGAGGAACTCGCGCAGAAGAGCGGCTACGAGCTGGTGAAGTTCTTCTTTCTGCTGACCTTTGCCGCCGCGATCCCGGCCATCGTCTCGGGCGGCATCGCCGAGCGCGCCAAGTTCAATCCGCAAATGGCGGCGACCTTCATGCTGGTCGGTTTCGTCTATCCGTTCTTCGAGGGCATCGCATGGAATCACCGCTTCGGTATCCAGGACTGGCTGCGTGGCACGTTCGGCGCGGAATTCCACGACTTCGCCGGTTCGGTGGTGGTGCATGCGGTGGGCGGCTGGATCGGGCTGGCTGCGGTGCTGCTGCTCGGTGCGCGGCGCGGCCGCTACAACAAGGAAGGGCGCATCTCGGCGCATCCGCCCTCCAGCATCCCGTTCCTCGCGTTGGGTGCGTGGATACTCACGGTCGGCTGGTTCGGCTTCAACGTGATGTCGGCGCAAACGATCAACAACATCAGCGGACTGGTCGCGGTGAATTCGCTGATGGCGATGGTGGGCGGCACGCTCGCCGCATTGTGGATGGGCAAGAACGACCCGGGCTTCGTGCATAACGGCCCGTTGGCAGGGCTGGTGGCGGTGTGCGCGGGTTCCGATCTGATGCACCCGATCGGCGCGTTGTTGGTCGGCGGCGTGGCCGGCGCGATGTTCGTGGCGATGTTCACCCTCACCCAGAACCGCTGGAAGATCGACGACGTGCTCGGCGTGTGGC
>JAVHQS010000052.1:1902-3607 GCA_036171255.1 Gallionella sp. | reverse complement strand
TATACAAAAGCAACCGAGATGATCGCTCAATTGATACGCTGGGCAGTGGTTGGCGTCCTTTCGTTTTTCGTCGCAATTCCTGCCGTCACCTCTATAAGCAGTTATGCCTGAAATTGCCGCCCCTTAAGGAGGGTCAAATGACCACAGTCATCGATACGTTGCACGCCTCTGCCGTTACCGAAGAATTGAGCGATAAGGAAATCAAAAGTATCGCGGGAATGTTTAAGGTCAAAGGTTATAAATCGGGAGAGGCCGTCGTTTTGTCGGAAACCGGAACCCGTGATAACTTGTCCATCCTGGCGGATGGCAACATCAAAGTAAAAATCCCCAGTGGCGTCGGCGAATCGACCGTCTGCATGCTGATTCCGGGCGATATGGCAGACCTGAACGGTTTCGCTTCCGGTGCTGCCGTCAATGCGAAATTCTATGCGGTAGGAGATGCGGTCATCCTGAGTATGAATAAAAGCCAATTTGACAATTTGGTCAAATCGCATCCGTCCATGATGTGTCGTGTGATACATGGAATGATGCACAGCTTCCAAAGCATCTTGCGGCGCATGAACAAACAGGTCGCCGATCTCAGGGATTACGTCTATAGCACTAACAGCCGCAGATGAAGAGAGGGTAAGCTGCGCGGGGTGGGCGCCATGCGGTTGCCGGACTTTTAGAAAGTGATATGGGACAGACCACGTTTCCCAGACCTGAAACCTGCGATATCTTCTGCAACGTCATCGACAACTACGGCGACATCGGCGTGTGCTGGCGGCTGGCGCGTCAGTTGGCGAACGAGCATGGGCTGAAGGTGCGGCTGTGGGTGGATGACTTGGACAGCTTCGCCAGGCTGTGTCCGGAAGCCGATGCGGTATTGGATGCTCAGCGTTGTCGCGGGGTAGAAGTGCGGCGCTGGTACCCTCTCCCGGCCTGTCGGCTACCCTCTCCCGCTTGCGGGGAGAGCGAAGCGAGGGGGGCGGAGCCGGCTGGGGGAGAGGGGGGTGCTGGAAATGAGAAGTTTCCAAATGTGATACCCGCCGAGTTGGTCATCGAAGCATTCGCCTGCAAGTTGCCGCAAAGCTATATCGAAGCGATGGCGGTGCAAGAGAAAAAATCGGTATGGATCAATCTCGAATATCTTTCTGCGGAAGACTGGGTGGAAGGCTGCCACAAGTTGCCTTCCCCGCATTCAAGCTTGCCGCTGACCAAATATTTTTTCTTTCCCGGTTTCACCAAGCAGACCGGCGGCGTGCTGCTGGAGCGCGATCTGCTGGCGCGGCGCGGTGCGTTCCAGCGCGATGCTGTGCAACAGCAGACATTCTGGCGATCCATCGGGATGGAGATGCCAGGCGCGGAGACGCTGAAGGTGTCGCTGTTCGCCTATGAGAATGCCGCGCTGTATGGCCTGTTCGATGTCTGGGCGAGCGGTGCGCAGCCTGTGCTGTGCCTGGTGCCGGAAGGGCGCATCCTGCCGCAGACGGGGCTTTATTTCGGCGATGCCGCGCCTTGCGCGGGCAAGGCTTATTCTCGCGGCAATCTGCAGGTACGCGTGCTGCCGTTCGTCGAACAGGAGCGCTACGATGAACTATTGTGGGCGTGCGATGTCAACTTCGTCCGTGGTGAAGACTCCTGCGTCCGGGCGCAATGGGCAGGCAAACCGTTCGTGTGGCAGATCTATCCGCAGCACGATGCGGTGCACTGGGACAAGCTGCAA
>JAVHQS010000052.1:0-1802 GCA_036171255.1 Gallionella sp. | reverse complement strand
TTCGACCAGATCATCCTGGATCGCAAGGAAGTGACTTACTCCTACTTCGCCGATCCGATGTATGTGTTCATGGATGGCGAATACAACCAGTACGAGATCGAAGCCGAAAGCATGGGCGACTCGATCAACTACATCGAAGACGGCATGCCTTGCGAAGTGGTGTTCTACAACGACAAGGCGATCTCTGTCGAGCTGCCCAACACCATCGTGCGCGAAGTGATCTACACCGAGCCAGCCGTGCGCGGCGACACTTCCGGCAAGGTGATGAAGCCTGCCAAGATCAACACCGGTTTCGAATTGCCGGTTGCGGCTTTCATCGAGATCGGCGACAAGATCGAGATCGACACCCGCACCAACGAGTTCAAGAAGCGCGCCTAATCAAGAAACATCGGTTCGAACAGAAGGCCGACCGCAAGGTTGGCCTTTTTGCTTTGCGAATGAAATACTTCATCCGCAACAATGCCAGTGGTAAGATTTGCCGAAGTGCAGAGGAACCGCAACGAAGGCAAACACGACTGACACGGTGAACAGGAATGGCGCAAGACCAAGACAACGACGAACTGATCCTGGCTCAAGCGGAACTGCGCGACTTCCAGCGCACGGTGGTCGCGTTGCGTCAGGAACTGGAAGCCGCCCACGCCGAGATGGACGAGCGGCTGCGCAAATCGGCATTGGCAGCGAATACCGAGATTGCGCAACTGAGAACCACCGTGGTCGCGTTGCGCGAGGGGTTGGAGCAGGCGCGCGTGGATCGCGAAAAGGCGGTGCAGCAAGCTGCCGCCGCCAATCATCACGAACTCCTGCAGTTGAAGGCGACCGTCACTTCGCTGCGCGATGCCCTCGAAGCCGCGCGCATCGACAAGGACGCCGCCGTCAGGCAGGCGGTCAGCGCGGCGGGTGCCGAGATCGCCCAGTTGAAAGCGACCGTCGCCGCCTTGCGTGAGGCCGTCGAGCTGGCACACATCGGGATGGAGAATGCGCTGCATGACCAGCTCAACCATCACCACGGCGAGATCGCGCAATTGCAGGGTACGATACGCACGCTGCGCGGACAGATCGAAACGCCGTCCGCGAAATCCGCGACCTGAACCTGGCGAGGCGAAGATGGAACAGTCGAACGACAAATCAGCGATCAAGAAACCGAAACCGGGTATCGAGCAGAACGGTACCGAGCAGCGCCGCCGTTTGCACATGGCCGAGTTGCTGCTCGATGTCTCGCACAAGATGGCGGCATTCGACACGCTCGACGAGGTGCTCAATGCGCTGGTGGAGATGACCACTACCCGGCTCCACGCGGAACGCGGCTCGCTGTTCCTCAACGATCCGGAAAGCAACGAGCTTTATTCCCGTGTCGCCCAAGGCAACATCCAGCGCGAGATCCGCATGCTCAACAACAGCGGCGTGGCCGGCTATGTGTTCACCACCGGCGAAGCGCTGATCATCCATGATGCTTATTCCGATCCGCGTTTCAACCACTCCATCGACGAGCAGACCGGCTTTGTCACGCACAACATCCTGTGCGTGCCGATCAAGACGGTGCGGGGCGAGGTCATCGGTGTCGCGCAGACGCTCAACAAGCATAAGGGCAAGTTCAACCGGCACGACCTGCACCTGCTCGAGGCGATGACCCGTCAGGGAACGCTGGCGCTGCAAAGCGCCCAGTTCATCGAGCGCATGAAAGCGCTGCACAAGCAGGAGATGGAATTTATCGATGTCGTCTCCGAAGTCACTGCCGACATCAAGCTCGGCTCGCTGTTGCAGAAAGTCATGGGCGAGGCGACGCGCATGCTGAACGCCGAGCG
>JAVHQS010000051.1:0-3648 GCA_036171255.1 Gallionella sp. | reverse complement strand
TGAGCGATGATTTCGAGTAGCGGAGCATGTGTCGCCTAAAAAACTGACTGCTGTGCAATCAAAGGTCCCCTTGTGGCGCTTTCCC
Organism: Gallionella sp.; assembly: GCA_036171255.1. Lineage (GTDB taxonomy): Bacteria > Pseudomonadota > Gammaproteobacteria > Burkholderiales > Gallionellaceae > Gallionella. Next base: position 3,563 of record JAVHQS010000051.1, on the reverse strand, counting down.
CTTACCCACCCACACGGACACCACGATCCCCGCCTCGTACAGCAGCCACAGCGGCATCGCCAGCATGAATTGCGACACCACATCCGGCGGGGTAAAGATCGCGCCGGCCACGAACGCGCCGACCACCGCATAAGGGCGGGCTTCGCGCAACTTCTCGACCGTCACAATGCCCATGCGCACCAGCAACACCACGGCCACCGGCACCTGGAAGGTGATGCCGAACGCCATGAACATGGACAGCACGAAGCTGAGATATTTGTCGATGTCGGTCATCACGGCCACGCCGTGCGGCGCAGAGGCGGTGATGAAACCAAACACCACCGGGAACACCGCGAAATAGGCGAATGCCATGCCGCAAAAGAACAGCACGGTACTGGCGACGATCAGCGGCACGACCAGGCGCTTCTCGTGCGCATACAAACCGGGCGCGACGAAACGCCAGATCTGGTAAAGAATGTAAGGCAGCGCGATCAGAAAAGCGGCCATCATCGCGACCTTGAGCGGCACGAAAAAGGGCGTCGTGATATCGGTGGCGATCATCTGTCCGCCTTTGGGCAGCTTGGCCATCAGCGGCTGCGCCAGCAGCACATAGAGATCGGATGCCCACGGAAACAGGCAGACGAATACCAGCAATATGGCCACTACGGAATTCAGCAAACGGGTGCGCAATTCGATCAGATGCGCGATGAAACTCTCGCTGGTACTCATATTGGAACCAAAAAGTCCGTCATGCCGGACTTGATCCGGCATCCGGCATTTTGATTTAACCGGATTCCGGCTTTTACCAAAGGCAGGCAATCCACGACCCGCTGAAGCGGATGTGGAATTGACACCGCCGGAATGACAAAATCTCTTTTATTGGAAGTTCCCATCAATGCTTATCTGTAGGTGCCGAAGATTGCCCGGCTGAAGATTGCGATGGCAGCGATGCCGATGACTGGGTGTTCTCCAGCGGTTGCGCAACCGCGCGATTGATTTGCTGCAAGTGCTGATCCAGCGTTTGGGCGGCCTGCTGTACCGATTGCTCTAAGGCACCGGCTTCGGCCTGCACTTTTTGCTGCAGTTGGCGGAATTCTTCGATCGCCATGTCGCGCGCAATGTCGGATTTCACGCCATTCACGTAGCGTTGCGCCCGCCCGTACAAAAACCCCAGGGTGCGCGCCACTTTCGGCAGACGTTCCGGCCCGATGACGACCAGCGCCACCACCATGACCACCATCAGTTCCGGGAAGCTGAAGTCAAACATTTTTGCCAGTCAGCGCGAGACCTAAACGTTGGTGGTTTTCTTGTCTTTCACTTCGCCTTCGATGGTCTGCCCGCCTTCTTTCAGCTGCTTGGCCGCCTCATCGTCGGAACGCATGCCTTCCTTGAAGCCCTTTACCGCGCCGCCGAGATCGCTGCCGATATTGCGCAGCTTCTTGGTGCCGAAGATCAACATGACAACCAGCAACACGATCAACCAATGCCAAATACTTAATCCGCCCATCTCGTTCTCCTTGAAATTAATTGCGCCGCACCATCGGCGGGATGTTCCCGCCGCCGATGATATGAATGTGCAAATGAAATACTTCCTGACCGCCGCCCTTGCCGGTATTGATCACCGTTCGGAAACCGTTTTCAAGACCTTGCTCGCGCGCCAGTTTGGTCGCCAACAACAGCATCCTGCCAAGCAAGGCGGCATGTCCATCTTCGGCCTCCATCAACGAAGCCAGATGCAGCTTGGGGACCAGCATGAAATGCACCGGCGCGACCGGGTTGATGTCGTGGAACGCAAACATCTCTTCGTCTTCGTACACCTTGCGGCAAGGGATTTCACCGCGCACGATTTTGCAAAACAAACAGTCGCTCATGCTCAGTCCCGCTTCCTGCTGTTCTTCTCGGCGATACCGGACAGCCCCTCGCGGCGCGCCAATTCGTTCAGCACATCGTCCGCACTCAAGCCATGTTGCGCCAACAGCACCATGCAATGGAACCACAGATCGGCGGTTTCATATACCAAGTGGGTCTTGTCGCCCTGTTTGCTCGCCAGAATCACTTCCGTCGCCTCTTCACCGACTTTTTTCAGGATGGCGTCTTCGCCCTTGCTGAACAGCCTGGCGACGTAAGAGCTATCGGGAGACGCCTGTTTGCGCGCCTCCAACGTTTCAGTCAGTCTTTGTAAAATGTCTTGTGTCATTTCTTGTAGATCTCGTCGGGAGATTTCAGCACCGCATCCACTTCCACCCACTTGCCTTTTTCCAGGCGGCTGTAGAAGCAACTTTCGCGTCCGGTATGGCAGGCGATGCCGCCTTGTTGCTCGACTTGCAGCAGGATCACATCGCCATCGCAATCCAATCGAATCTCTTTCACCTTCTGGATATGCCCGGACTCTTCGCCCTTGTGCCAAAGCTTCTTGCGCGAACGCGACCAATACACCGCTTCGTTCTTTTGCCAGGTCAGCTTCAATGCCTCGCGGTTCATCCACGCGACCATCAGCACCCGCCCGCTGGCCGCATCCTGCGCGATGACAGGAACCAAGCCGTCTGCGGACCAGTTTACCTTGCTCAACCAGGCTTCGCTCACAGCCGCACCTCCGACATGTTACTGATGTAACTACTGGCCATTCGACTAGGCGAGCAAACAACGCTCGCCACGTCGCTGGTTATGGCGCAGCCAGCCGTTTGCGGGATAACCGGCCACTTGCCAGCTTGCTGGCTTAGTGGAATGGCCAGTAGTTCCATCAGGAGGTGCGATGCGGTTATTGGCTCCGGCATCACGCGCTGCGCGCATGAGCCTGCACCGCAACTTCGTTGTCCCGCACCCGTCGGTGCGAATGGGTCGCTGCAAAGCAACGGGGCACCCATCGGCCTACCCCTCGCGGGTGCTTTCGCGCGCCGTGTCATAACCGCACCTCGATGCCTTGCCGCGCCATGAACTGCTTGGCCTGCTGCACGGTATATTCGCCGAAATGGAAGATGCTCGCCGCCAGCACCGCATCCGCCCCGCCGATCTTAACGCCATCGACCAGATGTTGCAGGTTGCCCACGCCGCCGCTGGCGATCACCGGGATCTCCAGCGCATCGGTCACCGCACGGGTCAACGCCAGATCGAAACCATTTTTCTGTCCGTCCCTGTCCATGCTGGTCAGCAGGATCTCCCCTGCGCCCAAACCCTGCATCTTCTTCGCCCACCCTACCGCATCCAGCCCGGTGGCCTTGCGCCCGCCGTGGGTGTATACCTCCCAGCGACCCAGCGTGACTTGCTTCGCGTCGATCGCCACCACGATGCACTGCGAACCATAGCGCCCTGCGGCATCCGCCACCAGCTGCGGATTCAGCACGGCAGAGGTGTTGATGCTGACCTTGTCGGCACCGGCATTCAACAGATTGCGCACATCGCCCACCTCGCGCACCCCACCGCCCACGGTCAGCGGAATGAACACTTGCGACGCAACTTGCTCGATGATGCGGAAGATGATGCCTCTATCGTCCGAGCTGGCGGTGATGTCGAGGAACGTCAGTTCGTCTGCGCCCTGTTCGTCGTAGCGCCGCGCGATCTCCACCGGATCGCCCGCATCGCGCAGC
>JAVHQS010000050.1:1354-3696 GCA_036171255.1 Gallionella sp. | reverse complement strand
CTAGCCATGATGGCGTAATCCACTAGCAGGATAGAGTTCTTGGTGACGATGCCCATCAACATCAGCAGGCCAATCAACGAAGGCATGGAGAAACTGCTATGCGTCACCAATAGCGCAACAAAAGCGCCACCAAAGGCGAAGGGCAAGGCCGCCAGAATGGTGACGGGTTGCAGAAAGTCTTTGAACAGCAGCACCAGCACGATATACACGCACATCACGCCGGTAAGCATGGCCAGACCGAAGCTGCCAAACAGTTCCTGCATACGCTCCACGTCGCCCGATTCGGCGCGCTTCACACCGGCTGGCAACTTCACCAGACTCGGCAGCTTGTTCACCTCGGCCAGCACGTCGCCGAGTTGTCTGCCGTTCAGTTCGACGTTGATGGCGACGTTGCGGCTGCGGTCTAGGCGGCTGATCTGCGCGGAGCCGCTGCTCATGCTGATGTCGGCGACATTGCCTAACATCACATTGCCATTTTTACCATGCACCGGCAGACGCGCCAGCACATCGATCTGCTGACGCGCCGACTCGGGCATGGACACGCGTATGGGCACTTGGCGTTGTGGCAGATTGAGCTTGGCCAAGGCCACGCTGTAGTCGCCCGCTGTAGCAATGCGCACCACGTCGCCGACGCTCTCGGCGGTCACACCCAAATCGGCCATACGCGCAAAGTTAGGACGCACGCTGATCTCGGGACGTACCAAACTGGCGGTGGAAGTAACGTTACCCAGCCCTTTGACGGTACGTATCTCACGCTCCACGGTGCGCACTGCAGCAATCAGCGCGGTGGCATCGTCACTCTTAAGTAAGAGTTGCAGCTTTTCGCCGTTGTCGCCCATGCCGATGGCGATACGCGCACCCGGCAGGTTTTTGAGCTTGTCGCGTATCTGTTTCTCCACACCGCTCTGGGTGAGTTTGCGCGCAGAGCGATGCGTGAGTTTCACTGTCAGGTTGGCCTTGCGCACATCGGACTCACTGCCCGCAGAGAACATATCGCCACTCGCGCCGCGCCCCACGGCGGCGAATACTTGCTTCACATCTGGCAGCTGCATCAACAACACGCGCGCCTGTTCAGCTAATGCTGCGCTCTCTTCTAGCGTGCTACCCGGTGGCAACTCCAAGGTCACCTGGGTCTGAGCCTTGTCGGCGGGTGGCACGAAGCCGCTGGGCAACAAGGGGATGAGCATCAGCGAGCCAACGAAGAATGCAATCGCCAGCAGCGTGGTCGCCAAGCGATGCCCCAAACACCATTTCGCCGCACGCAGATACCAATTCATCAGCGCGCTTTCCTTCTCCACCACCACAGAGGGCTTGAGCATATAGGCCGCCATCATGGGTGTGAGCAAGCGTGCCACTACCAGCGAGGCCATGATGGCCAAGGCCGCCGTCCAGCCGAACTGCTTGAAGAATTTGCCGGGGATGCCCGCCATAAAGGCGGTCGGCAGGAACACCGAAACCAAGGTAAAGGTCGTGGCGACCACCGCTAGACCGATCTCATTGGTGGCTTCCATCGCCGCCTGATAAGGCGACTTGCCCATGTGCAAATGGCGCGTGATGTTCTCAATCTCCACGATGGCATCGTCCACCAAGATACCCACCACTAGCGCTAGCGACAGCAGCGTCACAGTATTGAGGGTGAAACCCAAATACTGCATGCCGATAAAAGTAGGAATCACTGACAATGGCAACGCCGCCGCCGAGATAAAAGTGGCACGCGCATCGCGCAAGAACCACCACACCACCAGCACCGCGAGAATCGCGCCCTCGTAAAGCAGATGCATAGAGCCTTCGAAGTTCTCTTGCACGCGCTCGAAGGAGTTGAAGGCCTCGCTGATCTGCATGTGGTTGTGCTCTGCATTGAGCTTGTCCACGGTCTGCTTCGCCTTCTGCGCCACGGTCACTTCACTGCTGCCCTTGGTGCGCGTGATCTCAAAAGCGATGACCGGCTTGCCGTCTAACGTGGCGTATGAGTGTCTATCCATACGCGTGTCGCGCACTGTCGCGAGTTGGTCGAGCCTATAGTGGCGCCCGTCCAGCAGCACGATGTCCATCGCCGCCAACTCTTCCACCGTCGCCACCGTCGCCAGCGTGCGTATGGATTGTTCCGCACCGCCCACATCGCCGCGGCCGCCTGAAGATTCCTGCTGAATCTTTTTGATCTGGCGCGAGATGTCAGCCAGCGAAACGTTGAGTGCTTGCACCTTAAGCGGATCGATCTCGACACGAATCTCTCTATCCACGCCGCCGATGCGCGTCACCTTGCCCACGCCCTGTGTCGCCAGCAGCGCCTTGCTCACATCGTTGTCAACGAACCAAGACAAATCTTGTTCGTCCATGCGATC
>JAVHQS010000050.1:0-1254 GCA_036171255.1 Gallionella sp. | reverse complement strand
GCGGAAAGATTCATGTCGGCTCCGCTTAGATGTTGCTATGCAATTCGAGCGACAAAGCACTGGCCGCTTTGAGCTTAGGCAGCACGGTCACCACATTGACCAGATCGCCGTCGCTCAAGAAACCCGCACCACTCGCGACTATTTGCACATCGGCGCTTAAACCGTGCACCACTTCGATACGGTCGCCAGCGCGGCGCCCAGTGTCGATCTTGAGTTGTGCCACACGACCATCTTTACCCACCTTGTACACATAAGCGTAACCGTCGCGTATCACCACCGCGCCCTGCGGCACGGTCAGCGCGTCGCGCTTGCCCAATTCAAACTCGCCCTCGGCAAACATGCCGGCACGCAACGATTGCGCACCCGACAAAGCGATATAGGCATAGCCGCTGCGTGTCACTACATCCAGCGCGGGCGCGACACGCGTCACCACCCCTTGCGCGCTATCCTCACCACCATCACGCACCCTGACCTTCTGCCCGACGCGTATTTGTTGCAACTGTGCAGCAGTGAGCTCGGCGCGCCACTCCAACTTGCCCTGACGAATCATGCGGAACAACTCGGCCCCCTGCTGCGATACCGAGCCCAAGGTCGCGCTGCGCGCCGAGATAACGCCATCGTCCGGCGCCACGATATGCGTGTAATGCACTTTCAACTTGGCGCTCTGCAAACGCGCTTGCGCCGCCTGCTGCTGCGCTTTGGCGATGGCCGCCGCATTGACGAACTGTTGCATCTCCTGCGCACTCATTACGCCGGCATCCTTGATACTCACGGCGCGCTTGGCGTTGGCTTCGGCTTCTTCATAACGCGCATGCGCTTCGTCATAGGCGGCCTGTTGCTGCTGCATATCGGCCGCCAAGGTCTCATCGGAAAGTCGCGCCAACTCCTCGCCCTTTTTCACTTTGTCGCCGATGTTGGCGCGCAGTTCGACCAAACGCACCCCGCCCACCTCGGCACCGATGATGGCTTCCTGCCAAGCCAATACTGGCCCGCTGGCTGACAAGCGCTGCGGCCACGACAAAGTCTCGGGCACGACCGTGGTGACTGTCAGGGCAGGCTTGGCCGCATCGGCACTGGCGGGTTGCGCAGGCTTGCCGCCGCGCAGCACAAAGAAGGCCACGACCGCGCTAACGGCAACGAGGAATAAAATGATTTTAGTTTTGCTCATGGTGTGCTCCTATTACTTGCTATCGTTTTCGGCCAACTTGTCGGTACGCGCTACACGTTCCCAACCGCCGCCCAATGCTTTGTACA
>JAVHQS010000049.1:30558-47955 GCA_036171255.1 Gallionella sp. | reverse complement strand
ACGAGATGCAAGGCCGCGTGCGTTATACCTTGCTCGACGGACAGATCGTCTTTCAACAATAAACATCCCGTCGCTCCCGCGCATTCGGGAATCCGGCGATAATGAAAATCCTGCGCAGCTGGCAAACACAGGTTGTCATGCTTCGCATGGTTTGTTGTATTAACCGGATCTCCGCTTGCGTGGGAGTGACGGTCTTAAGGAATAGTTAGCGATGAACCCACTCCTCGATTTCTCAGGTCTCCCACGTTTCGCCGAGATCAAACCCGAACATGTCGCGCCGGCGATCGAACAGCTGCTGGCGGAGAACCGTGCGCTGGTCACGCGGTTGCTGGCTGAAAAAGGCGCACTGACTTGGGATGATTTCGTGCGCCCGATGGAAGATGCCAACGAACGATTGGCGCGAGCATGGGGCCCGGTCGGGCATTTGAACGCGGTGATGAACAGCCCGGAATTGCGCGAGGTCTATAACGCCACGCTGCCGAAGATCACCCAGTATTACGCCGAGCTGGGCCAGAACCTCGCGCTGTTCAAGAAATTCAAGACGTTGCGCAACAGCAAGGAATTCGATGGTTTGAGCGCGGCGCGCAAGAAGATTGTCGAGAACGAGCTGCGTGATTTCCGCCTCGGCGGCGCCGAGTTGCCGGAGGCGCAGAAGACGCGCTATCTGGCGATCCAGGAACGCATGGCGGAACTGTCGTCGCGCTTCTCTGACAATCTGCTGGATGCGACCAACGACTACACGCTGGTGATCGAGGACAAGGCTGAATTGAGCGGTCTGCCTGACGACGTGCTGCAGGCGGCCCAGGAGGCTGCACAGGAAAAAGGTAAGACCGGCTGGCTGTTCACGCTGAAGGCGCCGTCCTACGGCCCGGTGATGCAATACGCCGACAACCGCGCGCTGCGCGAACAGATGTACCGCGCCTACGGAACTCGCGCCAGCGAGTTCGGCAAGCCGGAACTGGACAACACCGCGTTGATGGACGAGATCGTGCAGTTGCGCGGCGAGGAGGCAAAGTTGCTGGGCTTCGCGAACTTCGGCGAGCTGTCGCTGGCGAGCAAGATGGCGAATTCGCCGCAGCAGGTGGTCGAGTTCATGCGCGAACTGGCGCAACGCGCGCGACCCTTCGCGGAACAGGATCTGGCCGAGCTGCGCGAGTTCGCGCGCGCCGAGTTGGGGATTCCCGAGTTGCAATCGTGGGATGTGGGCTATGCCAGCGAGAAGCTGCGCGAGCAACGCTACGCATTCTCCGAGCAGGAGGTGAAGCAGTATTTCCCGGAAGATGCGGTGCTGCCCGGCATGTTCAAGCTGGTCGAGACGCTGTACGGTTTGCAGATCAAGGCGGGCAGCGCGCCGGTGTGGCACGAGGACGTGCGCTTCTTCGATATCCGCGATGCGCGGGGCCAGCTGGTCGGCCAGTTCTATCTCGATATGTACGCGCGCAACAGCAAGCGCGGCGGGGCGTGGATGGACGATGTGATCACTCGCCGCCGCCTGCCGACTGGGATACAGACGCCGGTCGCGTATCTGAACTGCAATTTCTCCGCGCCGGTCGGCGGCAAACCCGCCGTGTTCACGCACGACGAGGTCATCACGCTGTTCCACGAATTCGGCCACGGCCTGCACCATCTGCTGACCGAAGTGGAAGACCTGGCCGTGTCCGGCATCAACGGCGTGGAATGGGACGCGGTGGAGCTGCCCAGCCAGTTCATGGAGAATTTCTGCTGGGAATGGGATGTGCTGCACGGCATGACGCGCCAGGTCGAGACCGGCGAACCATTGCCGCGCGCGCTGTTCGACAAGATGCTCGCCGCGAAGAATTTTCAGAGCGGCCTGCAGACGTTGCGACAGATCGAATTCTCGCTGTTCGACATGCTGATGCACAGCAGCTTCGAGGCGGGCGGCGGCAAGAGCATCCTGCAGCTGCTCGACGAGGTGCGCAACGAGGTTGCGGTGCTGATCCCGCCCGCGTTCCACCGCTTCCCGCACAGTTTCGCGCATATTTTCGCGGGTGGCTATGCGGCGGGCTATTACAGCTACAAGTGGGCGGAAGTGCTGTCCGCCGATGCATACAGCATGTTCGAAGAGCACGGCGTGCTGAATCCCGATGTGGGTGCGCGCTTCCGCAGCGAGATACTGGCGATGGGCGGCAGCCGCGACGCGATGCGATCATTCGCCGCATTCCGTGGCCGCGAACCGAGCATGGACGCGTTGTTGCGGCATAATGGGCTACTCGAAACATCGTAAGGAGGCGAAATGAAACGCAACGTGCTGTTGCTGGGTTGCTGGGCTGCCATGTCTGTAAGTGTGCAGGCGGGCGAGCTTTACCGCTGGATGGATCCGGCGGGCAAGGTGCATTACGGCGATGTGCCATCTGTCGATGCGAAAGAAGTCGAAACGAGGAAAATACCTGACTCGGTCAAATCGGACGAAGAATTGCCTTATGAAGCACGCCGCGCGATGCAAAATTTCCCGGTCACACTGTATGTTAGTGATGGCTGCGGCGAAACGTGTGATCAGGCGCGCAGCCTGTTGAACAAACGCGGCATTCCGTTCAGCGAAAAATTTCTGCGAACCAAACAGGAAGTCGATGCGTTCAAGCATCTTTCCGGTTTAGACAGCGTTGTTCCAGTACTAGCGGTGGGCAAGAACTTTTTGAAGGGTTTTTTGGAATCGCAATGGAATAGCGAACTCGATTTCGCCAGTTATCCGAAGACTGCGCCCTATCGCGCTCCCAAATCCCCTTCATCCAATGATGCTGCAAGTCAAGTCGCTCCGGCTAATCCTGCCGCGCCTGAGCCAGCCTATCCGATCTCACGATGAAGCTGGCGACCTGGAACGTCAATTCGCTGAAGGTGCGGTTGCCACGGGTGCTGGAGTGGCTCGCCGCCAATCCGGTCGACGTGCTGTGTCTGCAGGAAACCAAACAGCAGGACAGCGACTTCCCGCACGCCGAGCTACAGGCGGCTGGCTATCACAGCGTATTCAGCGGGCAGAAGACCTACAACGGTGTGGCGATCCTGAGCCGTTCAGCGGCCAGCGATGTGCAGTTTGGTATCCCGGATTTTGCCGACGAACAGAAGCGCGTCATCGCCGCCACGGTCGGCGATGTGCGTGTGGTTTGCATATATATCCCGAACGGGCAAAGCATTGATTCCGGCAAATACCAATACAAACTCGCCTGGCTCACCGCGTTGCACGACTGGCTGAAACAGGAGCTGGTGGGCTATCCGAGACTGGCGCTGCTGGGCGACTACAACATCGCGCCGGAAGACCGCGATGTCTATGACCCGGTGGCGTGGCAAGGCAACGTGTTGGTCAGCGAACCGGAACGGCGACAATTTCAGAATCTGCTGCAGCTCGGTTTACGCGACAGCTTCCGGCTGTTCGAACAAGTTGAGAAATCCTATTCCTGGTGGGACTACCGCATGATGGCGTTCCGCCGCAACATGGGGCTGCGTATCGACCATATCCTGATCAGCGAACCGCTGGCCGTGCAGTGCAAGAGCTGCGTGATCGACAAAGCCCCACGCAAGCTGGAGCGGCCGTCGGATCACACGCCGGTCGTGGTGGAATTGTAGAATTAACCGGTCAGCCGTTAGCCATTCGCCCCGAACATCATCCGCTTAGCGACGAATTTTTTCGCAAACGGCAGGCAATCCAGCGCGCTGAGGGCGGCGGCACGGCCAGCGCTGAGCAGCGGCAGGTCGTTGGAGAACAGCCGTACCAGGCCATCGGTAAAACGTATCCCCGCTTCGCGGTCGGTGCGGCGTTGGTTGCGGTAGGCGGCGAGCATCGCCTCCGTGCCTAGCGCTTCCGGTGCTGCATCGAGGATGACTTGCGCCAATTCCCACGCATCGCGCACGCCCATGTTGAAACCTTGCCCTGCCACCGGATGCATGGTCTGTGCGGCGTTACCGAGCAGCACGGTGTGTGGCATGGGGGATTGCTGCGGGGCGCGTTTCAAGCCGAGGGCGAAGCAGGTGCGTGTGCCGACAGTCAGGAATTCTCCGGCCCGGTCACCGAAGTGCCGATGCAATTCATGCAGGAACTGCGCGTCGCCCCAGGCCAGCATTTCCTGCGCGCGTTGATGCGGCGCGGTCCATACCAGTTCGTAGCCGTCCTTGTAGGGCAGCAGCGCGACCGGGCCTTGTGCGGTAAAGCGTTCGAACGCCATGTTCATCTGTGGTGCGCTGCAGGTGATGTGGGCGATCAGCGCGCTCTGGCCGTAGTCGCTGACTTCCGGTGGGTGTCGCTGCGCCAATAATCTTCCGCCGTCGGCGACCACCGCGAGGCGTGCATGTAATGTGTGTTCCATACCGTTCTGTTGGTATCCAATGGTGGCGCAATCAGCCCCGCCTTGCAGCCGGGTGACGCTCGCGCCATAGATGATTTTAACGCCACTATTTTGCAGCGCATCGGTCAACGCATCTTGCAGCGTGGGATAGGGCAGCACGTAGCCGAGTTCCGGCGCGTTCATCTCGGCTGCACGGATCACGGCGCGCCCGAAACTTTGCTTTTGCGAAATGTGGATGGTGCGGATCGCCGAGACGTCGTGCAGCGCATGCCACACGCCGAGACGTTCCAGCAGCAGGCGGCTGCCGTAAGACAAAGCAAGGGCGCGCGCGTCAACGCTGGCGGCGTTTTTGGGACGCGCTTCCAGTACACAGATCTTCAGCCCGCTATCGCGCAACGCAAGTGCCAGCGCGGCTCCGACCGGGCCGCCGCCGATGATGGCGATGTCATATTGTTGTGTGTTCATGCTTGCCTCATCAGTTCTTCGATCTGTACGACGGATTTCGGCGCAGCTTCGGTCAACACCTCATTGCCTAGCTCGGTGATGACCACATCGTCCTCGATGCGGATACCGATGTTCCACAACGCGAACGGCACGTCGTCTGCAGGGCGAATATAGCAGCCGGGCTCGACGGTCAGCACCATGCCGGGTTGCAAGGCGCGCCAATCGCCACCGACTTTGTAATCGCCGACATCGTGCACATCCATGCCCAGCCAGTGGCCAGTACGGTGCATGTAAAACTTTTTGTAGCTTTCGCCTTCCAGCACGGCATCCACGCTGCCGTTGCACAGCTTGAGGTCGATGAAGCCTTGCGCCAATACGCGCAACGCGGCGGCGTGCGGCGCGTCCCAGGTTTTGTTCGGCAGGGCTGCGGCAATCGCGGCGGCTTGGGCAGCCAGCACGATCTCGTATACATCTTTCTGTGCGGCGGAGAAACGACCATTCACCGGATAGCAGCGCGTGATGTCGGAGGCATAGCCGTCCACTTCACAGCCCGCGTCGACCAACAGCAGATCGCCGTCGCAAAGTTTGGCATTGTTTTCGATGTAATGCAGCACACAAGCATTTGTGCCGCCTGCGACGATGGAGGTGTAAGCGGGATGACGCGCGCCATGACGGCAGAATTCATGCAGCAACTCCGCCTCGACCTGGTACTCGAACTGGCCGGGGCGTGTGAATCGCATCGCGCGCCGGTGTGCCCGGGTCGAAATCGCGGCGGCGCGGCGCATGATGTCCAGTTCGTACCCATCCTTGAACAGGCGCATCTCGTTGAGCAGGGCTCGCACGTCGCGAATCTCATCCGGTGCGCGGATGCCGCTGCGTGCCTTGGCTTGCACGGCACTGCGCAACTTGAGGATGCGCCGATCCCATGCGGTATCCTGGCCAAGGGGATAATAAAGCGCGGGTTGGTCGCCCATCAGCCCGGTCAGTTTCTCATCCAGTTGTTCGATCGGGTATGCCGCGTCGAAGCCGAATTGTTCCTTGGCAGCATCGGGGCCGAAGCGGTGCCCATCCCAGATTTCGCGTTCCAGATTCTTTTCGCGGCAGAACAGGATGCTTTGCGGCGGGTTGTCGTTATCTTGGCAGGCAATCAATACCAGCACCGCTTCCGGTTCGGTAAAGCCGCTCAGGTAATGAAAATTGCTGTCGTAACGGTAGGCATAATGTGTGTCGCCGTTGCGTGCCACTTCCGGCGCGGTAGGGATGATGGCGATGCCGCGCCGCATCCTTTCCAGCAGACGCGCACGGCGTTGGGCGTAGACAGCAGGATCAAAATTCATGGCGGATTGTACTGCAACCAGCGACTTGGCTGGCGTTAACCAATGACTTGGTCGGTGTATTTACCAACTTAGTCAGCTGGCTATGCATGGCCGTTTGCCTGCCCGGTCGAATGGCTATGCAGCGCCGAACGTATCTGCCTGTCGAGTTCGGCGAGGCGCTGCGGCGTGCCGACATCTACCCAGAACCCTTTATGGTGTTCGCCGCTCACTTTGCCCAGGGCGATCTGCGCGCGCAGCAACGGCGCAAGCGGAGCGATGTTCCCGCGCGAGATGTGACCGAACAAAGCTGGCTGATAGAGGCCGATGCCGCTGAAGGTCAGAAGCGAGGATTCGGGATTCGGGATTCGGGATTCGGGGACGATGCGGTTTTCGTGCAAAGCAAAATCCCCTTTGGGATGGTGGGATGGGTTGTTCACCAGCACCAGATGAGCAACATCGCCATTGGTTTGCAGCGAGAGGGCCCGTTCGGGGAGGTGCGAAAAATCATAATCGCTGAAAATGTCGCTGTTGATCACAGCGAACGGCTTGTCGCCGAGCATAGGCAGCGCATTGGCAATGCCGCCCGCAGTTTCCAGCGCGCTGGCCTCGGGCGAATATTGAATCTCTGCACCGAACTGGTTGCCATCGCCCAGCGCAGCTTCGATCTGCGCGCCGAGATGCGCGTGGTTAATGACGAGTTTGCGGATGCCTGCATGCACCAGTTTCTCGATGTGCCAAACGATCAACGGTTTGCCGCCGGCTTCCAGCAGCGGCTTGGGCGTGTGGTCGGTGAGCGGGCGCATGCGCTCGCCCCGGCCTGCCGCCAGCAGCATGGCGATCATGGGTTTATGTCTTTCACGTTTGCGCCCTCGCCCGCTTGCGGGATAACCAGCGACTTGGCTGACGTTGTTTGCCAGCCTAGTCGAATGGCTAGTTGTTTTACCCAGAGGGTTGGGGAGAGGGAGATGCGTAGCATCGCCTTCAAAAGGTGTAGCCCTCTTGAGTGACACGCGGCTCGATCGTGTCGAGCAAATTCAGCAGCGGCTTGAGGTCGATATAGCGTACACAAGCGGCACGCAGATACGCCATCACCAGCGGCAAGTCTTTCAGATAACCTTCCTTGCCGTCGCGGTGATACAGGCGCGCGAAAATACCCAGCACCTTGAGATGCCGCTGTACGCCCATCCATTCGTAATCGCGGTAGAACCCGGAGAAATCTTCGTGCACCGGCAGCCCGGCCTTGCGCGCCTTTTCCCAGTAGCGGATCAGCCAGTCAATTATTTCCGCTTCTTCCCAGCGGATGTAGGCGTCCTTGAACAGCGAGGCAAGATCGTAGGTGATCGGGCCATACGCGGCATCCTGAAAGTCGATGATGCCGGGGTTCGGTTCGCTCAGCATCAGATTGCGCGAATGGTAATCGCGATGCACGTATACGCGCGGTTGGGCGAGATTGTTGGCGATGATGCGGGCGAAGACAGTTTCCAGTTTTGCATGTTGCGCGTCACTGAGCGTGACGTTGAGATGCTTGGCAATGTACCACTCGGGGAATAGGCGCATCTCGCGCAGCAGCAAGGCTTCGTCGTAAGGCGGCAATTCATTGTCGCGCGAGGCGAGCTGGATTTTTATCAGCGCATCGGTGGCTGCGCCGTACAGATCGCGCGCGTTGTTTGCGGTTAATGCTTGCAGGTAGGTGGTGTTGCCGAGGTCGGACAGCAGCAGGAACCCCTGCGCCAGGTCCTGGGCATGCACATGCGGGACATGCGTACCGGCATCCTCGAACAACTTGCCGATATGCAGGAACGGTCGGCAGTCTTCGTGTTGCGGCGGGGCATCCATCACGATCAACGCGCGATCGGCAAAGGTCGCGCGGAAATAGCGGCGGAAGCTGGCATCGGCAGAGGCGGGTGCGATGGTAAAAGTCTCGTTGGGGAACAGGCTGTGCAGCCATTCGGTAAGTTGTTGCTGGCGTTGCATATCGGGCTTTTCAAATGGTCTTGATGGTAAACTCGCGAAAGTTTACCACCTTACTATTGTTATGCGGTTCCGTCTCAAGCCTATCGCATTCACCCTGCTCTGCACTTTTGCGCATCATGCCAGCGCGAGTGTGGATTTGCTCGCGTTGCGTATGGACAAGACTTTCAACGCGATGGCGGCGGCACAGGAAACGCCCTCGTTTGTGGAAGCTGATCATTTGGTGGGCAAGAAGGAAAACCAAATCGAGGCGACCGGTAATGCGATCCTGCGCAAACGCGGACAGTCCCTGCGGGCGGATCGCCTGTTGTATTTCCAGGATACGCAGGATCTCGATGCGCAAGGTTCGGTGGTGCTGGAACAGGAAGGCAGCACCATGAGCGGGCCGCATCTCAAGCTCAATCTGGATACCAACATCGGCGTCATGGAGCAACCGGTGTTCTATCTGGCAGAGAATGACGGGCGCGGTTCGGCGGATGTGATGCACATTCAGGATAAGCAGCACTACACGCTGGATAACGCGACCTATACCACTTGTCCGGCGGACAATCAGGACTGGCTGCTGAAAATGACCGGCCTGGAAATTGATCGAGATCAGCAGATCGGTGTGGCTCATAACGCATGGGTCGAGTTCATGGGGGTGCCGATCCTGTATTCGCCGTGGATGGACTTCCCGCTCAACGATCAGCGCAAATCGGGTTTTTTGTCGCCGCTATTCGGCGGTACGACCAAGGGTGGCAGTGAAGTGACGCTGCCATACTATTGGAACATCGCCGCAAATCGCGATGCGACCATTTCGCCGCGCATGATGACCAAACGCGGACTGATGCTCAACAATGAGTTCCGCTATCTGGAAAATAATTATCGCGGCGAGTTGCAAGTGGATGTGCTACCCGGCGATGCAATTGCCAATAAAGACCGCGGGCGGTTTGGGTTAAAGCATAGCCAAGCGTTGGCAAGCGGCCTGAACGGCTATGTCGATTTCAACCGCGTTTCGGATAACGCTTATTATCGGGATTTGTCCAATACGGTGAATACCACTTCGCAGGTCAACTTGTTGCAAGAGGGTGTGTTGACTTACGGCGCTGGATGGTGGAACGCCGCGCTGCGTTTGCAACGCTACCAGACCCTGCAAGATCCGGTTGCCCGGATAGGCGTACCGTATGCGCGTTTGCCGCAATTGACGCTCAATGCCAACCAGAAATATGCCGGTGCAAACTTTGCTTTCGCCAGCGAATATGCGGACTTCAGCCATCCCACAGCACCAAACGGTCAGCGATTGGTGCTGAATCCCAGCATCAGCTATCCGTTGATCAGCAATCCGGTCTATTACGTTACGCCTAAAGTGTCATTGCATGGCACTCAGTATGTGATGGGCGTGAACAATACGGCCTCGATCCCCAACGCCTCGCGTACTTTGCCGCTCTACAGCGTGGACAGCGGAATGGCGTTCGAGCGCGACTGGAATCTGTTCGGCAGCGATTATCTGCATACGCTGGAGCCGCGCGCTTTCTATGTTTATGTGCCCTACCAAAAACAGGATACGTTACCGGTCTTTGATTCGGCGCAGGCAGGGTTCAGTTTTGCCCAGATGTTCACCGAGAATCGTTTCTTCGGGAATGACCGTGTGGGCGATGCGAACCACATCACGCTCGCGTTGACCTCGCGTTTGCTGCAACAGGCGGATGGTGTCGAGCGGTTAAAGCTGACATTGGGCGAACGCTTCAGTTTCAAAACGCCGCAAGTCAATCTGGTTGCGCCCACAGTGACGACTAATAAATCAGATATTTTGCTGGCTGCCTCCGGGCGTGCAACCAAAGCATGGTCTTTCGACAGCGAGTTGCAATATAGTCCGGGTGAATCCAGAATCCAGCACTATAACGTCGCGGCACGCTATCGTTCCGAAGCGGGCAAGGTGCTTAATTTAGGGTATCGCTTCATAAGCGATTCAGTGGGTGCCTTGATCCCGGGAGGCGCTATTGCCACGGGCAGCACAACGGTAAACGGGGTTATCTATCCCACGATGAACGGGATACCCTACACCACGATAGGTGGGAACAGCTACACCGTCGCATCAGTCGGATCGCGCCTGATGGATGTTTCCGGGCAATGGCCGCTGTCCAGTCACTGGTATGCGGTGGGACGCTGGAACTATTCCTTCCTGGATAGCCGGCTCCTCGAAGGGATTGCCGGGTTTGAGTATAATCAAAGCTGCTGGACGTTCCGTTTGGTGGCGCAACGCTTTACCATCGGCACACAGCAAGCCAATACGGGCTTCTTCGTGCAGCTCGAGTTGAACGATTTCGTCAAAATCGGCTCGGATCCCTTGGTAGTGCTGAAAAAAGGGGTGCTTGGCTATACCAAATTGAACGATAAACCCGCTGATAAACCTAGTTCGGTCTTGCGTTGAACAAGCCAGAGAGATGATGATGTCCAGATTGACCGTTCCCGCACTGATTTACTGTGCCACGCTTATTGTGCCACATACCGCGTATGCGGCCGATGCTGCGGTAACGCAGCCCATGTCTGCAGTAAGCGAGCAGAAAAAAATCGATCCGCAAAAACAAGTCGCGGTGATTGACGCGGTGGTCGCGGTGGTCAACGATGACGTGATTACACGCCAAGAATTGGATGAAAAATTGGGCGTGGTGGTTCGCCAATTGCAGAAACAAGGCACGCCGTTGCCCGCACCCGAAGTGCTGGAAAAGCAAATCCTCGAACGCATGATCAGCGATATGCTGCAAGCGCAGTTCGCCAAGGAAAGCGGTGTGCGCGTCGATGATACGCAACTGGACCTGGCGATTACCCGTATCGCCCAGCAAAACAACTTTCCGGGCCTGGCGGAGTTTCGCGCCAAGCTTATATCGGAGGGCGTCGATTTCAAGAAATTTCGCGAGGAGATACGCAGCGAAATCATTTCCACACGCTTGCGCGAACGCGAGGTGGAAAGCAAGCTGGTCATCAGCGATACCGAGGTGGACAATTACCTTGCCAACAAGGCCAAGATGGGCGGCGAGAGCGAGGAATATCATCTCGCGCACATTCTGGTGGTGGTTCCAGAGCAGGCCAGTGCGGAGAAAATTCAAGCTGCCCATGAAAAGGCCGAACAGGCGTTGAATCAATTAAAAGGCGGGGCGGATTTTGCCCAGGTGGCGGCAGGTTCCTCCGATGCCAAAGACGCGCTCAAAGGGGGCGATCTTGGCTGGCGACCCGGCGATCGCATTCCGCCGCTGTTTATGAACGAATTGCAAAAGCTGCAAGCCGGTCAAACCACTGCGGTATTGCGCAGTCCTAGCGGATTTCATATTGTCAAGCTGATAGAAAAGCGTAGTGGCAGTGCGACGGTAGTGATTGTCCAAACGCATGCACGGCACATCCTGATCAAGACCAGCGAGATCACGCCGGAAGCCGAAGCCAGAAAACGCATCATGGAAATCAAGCAGGGCATCGAAGGCGGCGCGGATTTTGCCGAACAAGCCAAGCGGTATTCTCAGGACGGTAGCGCTCAACGCGGAGGTGATCTGGATTGGTTATCACCGGGGCAGACCGTGCCGGAATTCGAGGAGGCGATGAACAAGCTGCAACCCGGCCAAACGGGGGTGGTGCAATCTCAATTCGGATGGCATTTGATACAGGTACTGGACCGTCGCAATACAGATGTCAGCGTGCAACAGCAACGCCAGCAAGCGCGTATGGCCATCGGCACCTTCAAGTCTGATGAGCTGTATCAGGACTGGCTGCGCCAACTGCGCGACCGCGCATTTGTCGAGTACCGTCTTGAAGAGAACAAGTAGCCGGTGAACGCAGTTGCGCTCAAGATACCGCTGGCGATCACTGCGGGTGAACCGTCAGGCATCGGCCCGGATCTGTGCGTTCAACTTGCCGCCGTTGCGGAAGGGTCGCTGCGTAGCAGCGGGGCATCCACCGGCGTACTCCTTGCGGGTGCTCCGCCAGATATCCCATTCGTCGTCATCGCCGACAAGAATCTGCTGCGACAGCGCTCCGAACAACTGGGCATCGACTTGCATGTGCAAGATTACGTGGCTGGACAGGAAAATGTTGGCCAGCCTAAGGCACTTCCGGTAATCCATGTACCCCTTGCTGTGCCGTGTCGTGCAGGGAATCTGGATGCGGCTAATAGCGGCTACGTGCTGGCGACGTTGCGCCGCGCCGTGCGAGGCTGCCAATTGGGCGAATTCTCCGGCATGGTCACTGCACCGGTGCACAAAGGCATCATCAACGATGCGGGAATTCCGTTCAGTGGACATACCGAGTTTCTCGCCGAGCAAACCCATACAGATCGGGTCGTGATGATGCTTGTCGGTGGCGGAATGCGTGTCGCGCTAGCCACTACTCACCTGGCTCTGAAGGATGTGCCCGCCGCGATCACCGCACCGTTGCTGGAAAATGTGCTGTGTATCATCCAGCGCGATTTGCGATGTCGCTTTGGTATCGCGCATCCGCGTATTCTCGTGGCCGGACTGAATCCGCATGCGGGCGAAGGCGGCTATCTGGGGCGCGAGGAAATCGAGGTGATGATCCCGGTGCTCGACAAATTGCGCGCCGAGGGTATGAACGTCAGCGCGCCGCTGCCTGCCGATACCTTATTCACCACGCACCGGCTGGCGCAATGCGACTGCGTGCTCTCCATGTATCACGACCAGGGGCTGCCGGTGTTGAAGCACGCCAGCTTCGGTCGGGGCGTAAACGTCACGCTTGGCTTGCCCATCATCCGCACTTCGGTGGATCACGGGACGGCACTGGATTTGGCGGGAACCGGCAAAGCCGATAGCAGTAGCCTGCTGGAAGCAATCAAAGTTGCAGCGCAGATGGTGCGCAACGAGCGAGTGTGCCGTGCATAAAGCCAAGAAAAAGTTTGGCCAGAATTTTCTGGTCGATGAACGCATCATTGCCGACATCATTGCCGCGATTCGTCCAGAACCGGAAGACAATATGGTCGAAATCGGCCCCGGTCTGGGCGCTCTGACGCGCCCGTTGCTGAAACGCTTGAATCATCTGCATGTGGTGGAGATCGACCGCGACATCATCGCGCGACTGGAGCACGACTACCCACAGGGCAATCCAAATTCGAAGCTGATTGTCCATGCCGGGGACGCGCTGGAGTTCGATTTTGCGACACTTGCCGCACCGCTGCGGATCGTCGGCAATCTGCCATACAACATTTCCTCTCCGCTGCTGTTCCACTTCGCCGCTTATGCCGGGCGCATCCTCGACATGCATTTCATGCTGCAAAACGAAGTGGTCGAGCGCATGGTCGCCGCTCCATCCACTTCGGAATACGGGCGGCTGTCGGTGATGCTGCAATACCGTTTCCATATGGAAAAACTGCTCGACGTGCCGCCGGAATCTTTTCGCCCTGCACCCAAGGTCGATTCCGCCATTGTGCGCATGATTCCGCTGCCCGCCAGTGAAATTGTGGTGCGCAACGAAAAATTGTATGCTGCGATAGTCAGCGCGGCATTCGGCCAACGCCGCAAGACCCTGCGCAATACCCTGCGCAATTATTTGACAGAAGATGCTTTCGGGAAGCTTGGTATAGAGACCCGATTGCGTGCCGAGAACCTGCCGGTGGCGGAGTTTGCCAAGATCGCGAATTATCTGGATGAGGGGATAGGGTAGAATACGCGGCTGATTATTGCTCTTTGCGCTACCCACATCATGTCCGAACCTTTCCCTTTAGTAATGAGTTTTGCGGCAACCGATCCCAGCGGGGGTGCGGGTTTGCAGGCAGATATTCTGACCATTTCCAGCATGGGCTGTCATCCGCTGTCGGTCGTTACCGCGATCACCGTGCAGGATACCAGCGGGGTGGACGATGTGCTGCCGATCGACCCGGAATGGGTGGTGGATCAGGCGCGCGCGATGCTGGAGGATGTGCCGGTGGCTGCGTTCAAGATCGGCTTGCTCGGCAGCGTGGAAAACATCGTGGCGATTGCCGAGGTGTTGGCGGACTATCCCGATATTCCTCTGGTGCTGGATCCGGTGCTGGCATCGGGCCGCGGCGATGAACTGGTGAACGAAGATATGCTGGACGCGATGCGCGAGTTGCTGATCCCGCAGACCACCATCGTCACGCCGAACAGCATGGAGGCGCGCCGCCTCGCGTTGAACGAAGACAACGAAGAGGATGATCCCAGCCTGGAAGAATGCGCCAAGCGCATCCTGAACATGGGCTGCGAATATGTGTTGATCACCGGCACGCATGAACAAACACCCAAGGTCATCAACACCCTGTATAGCGAGCGCGGCGTTATCAGCAGCGATAGTTGGGCGCGTCTGCCGGGGATTTACCATGGCTCTGGCTGCACCTTGGCCTCGGCGATCGCGGCCCTGTTGGCGCAGGGCGTGGATGTGCCTGAGGCGGTCAAAGAGGCACAGGAATACGCTTGGCAAACCTTGAACGCCGGTTTCCGCCCCGGCATGGGGCAGCATATTCCGGATCGTTTGTTCTGGGCGCGTGGCGAAGAGGATGAGCCTCAGATTGAACGTCCGAATTAACGGGCTTTATGCAATCACGCCGGAAGAACCGGATACGGCGGAGTTGCGGCGCAAGGTGCGCTTGGCATTACAGGGCGGGGCGCGGGTAATCCAGTATCGCAACAAGTCCGCTGATGGGGATTTGCGCCTGGAACATGCCAAAGCGCTACGAATGCTGACCCATGAATTTGCTGTCCCGCTAATCATCAATGACGATGCGCTGCTGGCGCAACGGGTTGATGCGGACGGCGTGCATCTGGGCGGCGAAGATGACAGCGTGGCTGCCGCGCGTGCGCTGTTGGGCAGAAGCAAGATCATCGGCGTGTCTTGCTATAATCTCCTGCCATTGGCGCATCGGGCCGTAAGCGAGGGGGCGGATTACGTGGCATTTGGCAGCTTTTTTAGTTCCACGGTGAAGCCGGATGCGGTAGCAGCTATGCCCGATCTGTTGCGGCAGGCGCGCCGCGAACTGGCTGTTCCGCTGGTGGCGATAGGTGGCATCACCGCGCAGAACGGCGCGCAATTGGTAGAAGCGGGAGCGCATGCGCTGGCAGTGATTTCGGCGGTGTTCGGCGCGACGGATATTCAGGGCGCGGCGCGCCAATTTTCAAATTTGAAGTTCCAATAATTTTTTTGGCAGAAAGACGCAACATGACTTCGCATAATCAACAGCTATTCGATGAATCACAAGAAGTCATTCCGGGCGGAGTAAATTCGCCGGTGCGCGCGTTCCGCTCGGTGGGTGGAACGCCGTTGTTCTTCCAGCGCGGCCAAGGCGCATACGTATGGGATGCGGACGGAAAAAAATATACCGATTACGTAGGCTCGTGGGGGCCGATGATCGTCGGGCATTGCCATCCTGAAGTAGTCAAGGCGGTGCAGGACGCAGCTGCACAAGGCTTGGGTTTTGGCGCGCCGACGGCAAGCGAACTTGAACTGGCGAATTTGCTATGCAGGATATTGCCAAGTTTGGAGATGGTGCGGCTGGTCAGCTCCGGCACCGAAGCGACCATGAGCGCGATCCGCTTGGCGCGTGGCTTTACGGGACGTTCCCGCATTATCAAATTCGAGGGCTGCTATCACGGTCATTCTGATGGCCTGCTGGTGAAAGCGGGTTCCGGCGCGCTGACATTCGGCCAGCCCAGCTCTTCCGGCGTTCCCGCCGAGATCGCCGCGTTGACTACGGTACTGGACTACAACGATCCTGCCGGACTGGAAAAAGCCTTTGCCGAGATGGGCAAGGAGATCGCTGCGGTGATCGTCGAGCCGGTGGCCGGCAACATGAATCTGGTTACACCCAGGCGCGAATTCCTCGATGCACTGCGCAACCTGTGCACCAAGCACGGTGCGGTGCTGATCCTCGACGAAGTGATGACCGGTTTCCGCGTCAGCCTGCAAGGCGCGCAGGGCTACTACGGCATCAAGCCCGACCTGGTCACGCTGGGCAAGGTGATGGGCGGCGGCTTGCCCGCAGCGGCATTCGGCGGACGCCGCGACATCATGCAATGTTTGGCTCCGCTTGGTGCGGTGTATCAGGCCGGTACGCTATCCGGTAATCCGGTAGCGGTGGCTGCCGGCCTGGCCACGCTTAAGCTGGTGCAGGCGCCGGGTTTCTATGAACACCTGTCGCAACTGGCAAGGCAACTCACCGAAGGGCTGACTGCTGCCGCGAAGAAACACGGCATCGCTTTCTGCGCCCAATCGGTAGGCGGCATGTTCGGCCTGTATTTCAGCAAGGCATTGCCGACCAGTTATGCCGAGGTGATGTCCTGCGATAAGGAAGCCTTCAACCGTTTCTTCCACGCCATGCTGGATGCCGGGCATTATCTTGCACCTTCGGCGTTCGAGGCAGGCTTCGTGTCTGCTGCGCATACCGAGGCCGACATCGCCGCGACCGTCGCGGCTGCAGACAAGATCTTCGCGGCCTGGAAGTAATGGGAATGTTCTCGCAGGCGGCTTTCTACACCACCGTCAATCATCTTAAAGACCTGCCGCTGCACGGCGGCAAAGAAGTCGCCTTTGTCGGTCGTTCCAATGCGGGCAAGTCGAGCGCGATCAATACGCTGGCGAATCATGTGCGGCTGGCGTATACCAGCAAGACGCCGGGGCGTACTCAGCACCTGAATTATTTTTCGCTGGGGGATAATAATTTTCTGGTGGACTTGCCCGGCTACGGCTACGCCAAGGTGCCGACCGATGTCCAGCAGCACTGGGAAAAACTGTTGGGTCAGTATTTGCAAACCCGGGAAGAGTTATGCGGGCTGGTGGTGATCATGGATTCCAGGCATCCGCTGACGGAACTGGACGAAGGTATGCTGGACTGGTTCGCGCCGACCGGCAAGCCGGTGCATATCCTGCTGACCAAGTCGGACAAGCTCAGCCGTCAACAAGCCACACTGACGCTGAGTCGCGTCAAATCCCACCTTGACGAGCATTTTCCGCAGTGTTCCGTGCAGTTGTTCTCCAGTCTGAAGAAGTTGGGCATGGAAGAGGCGGAGGCGGTGATTGCAGACTGGCTGAAAAACTGACGGGCAAAAAAATACCCCCGGACCAGCCGGGGGCAAACATCTTAACAGGGTTAAGATTGCACGCTCAGGGAGGAGAAACGTGGAACGATTCATCATCATTCGCGTAATCGGATAAGCAGTTTCTGAAATAGTTCCAAAGACAATTAAATTTTTAGGAAAAATCATGCAGACACTCGGACAATACCCACAGACCAGAATGCGCCGGATGCGCCGCGATGCCTTTTCGCGGGACTTGATGCGAGAGCACATACTTACTCCGGCAGATTTCATCTACCCGGTGTTCGTGCTGGAAGGTAGCAACAAGATCGAGGATGTGAAGTCCATGCCGGGGGTGCAGCGCAAGAC
>JAVHQS010000049.1:0-30458 GCA_036171255.1 Gallionella sp. | reverse complement strand
CAACGCCTCCACCGCAGAAATGTCCGCATGCGTTTCCGGGTGGCGGCTGCCGCTGTAGCGGGCATTCTCGGGCAACACGATGATGTGTGTCTGCGTGCCTGATTCGCCAGTCAGGGAATAGCTCGGCACGGTTTCTTCATGGCCGCCTATCCGCACTATCCATTCGCCATCTTCAAATTCCAGGTTGTGCTTGAGCAGGAACAGCAGCACGGCTTTCGAGTCGTCGGAAAACAGCATCAGGTTGATGTCCGAATGCCTGCCTGCCGTGCCACTCAACACCGAACCGGTGAGGTAGGGATTGAATTCGGCTAACAGGCGCATGGCGGCGAGAGCTTCTTCACGCAGCTGCAACAGGATGCCGGGGTGGCTATGGTGCTGGTAGAGGGCGCGATAGCTGTGCAGGGCATCATCGACTTCCTGATTGCTGGGCAGATGCTGCGTGTCAGCTGCTCCGAGTTGCCGTGCGGCCTTGCGTTTGGCATAAGCATGGTCGGTGATACCGTCTTCGGCCATCAATTTAGCGGCCTGGTGCGCCAGTTGATCGCGCATCAGGTCACGCTTCTGCGCGTGTGGTTTGGTCATGTCGGAAATCAGAGCAGTTGGTCTTTGACAGTGTCTGACGGTTTTGTTTCTTCACCGGGCGCGGGCATGGCTTGCGTGGACGGTACGTTTTCCTGATAGAAATAATCGACCAGCGCTCCGTTTTCATCACGATGTCCGGCCTCATTGATGCGTACGGCGACCATGTTGTCAGGCATGGTGTAAACGGCTTGCGGAACATCCCTGAGCACCTTCTCCATGTAGCCGATCCACATCGGCAAGGCGGCGCCGCCGCCGGTTTCTTTGTCGCCGAGGCTGCGCGGCTGGTCGAAGCCCATCCAGGAGATGCCGACGATAGTCGGCTGGAAACCGCAAAACCAGGCATCGACCGAGTCGCTGGTAGTGCCGGTTTTCCCGGCCAAGTCCTGACGGCCGAGCTGCATGGCACGGATGGCGGTGCCATGCCTCACCACGTCTTGCATCATGCTGACCATGGTGTAGGCATTGCGCACATCAATAACCTGCTCTGCACCCTCACCGGCTACGATAGGTGTGGTTTGGCTGAGCACCTTGCCGTTCCCGTCTTCGATGCGCCGGATGAAATAAGGCGTGACGCGAAAACCGCCGTTGGCGAAAACCGAATAACCGACCAGCATTTGCAGCGGGGTGACAGAGCCGGCGCCCAAAGCCATGGTCAGATAAGGCGGATGCTTGGCGGCATCGAATCCGAACTTGGTGATGTAGTCCTGCGCGTATTGCGGGGTGATGGACTGGAGAATGCGAATAGAAACCAGGTTCTTTGATTTCATCAGCCCCCGGCGCATACGCATCGGGCCCTCGAATTTGCCGTCATAGTTCTTCGGCTGCCAAGGGTCGCTGCCGGTTTGTTCGGCGTTGAATACCAGGGGCGCGTCGTTAATCACAGTTGCCGGGGTGAAACCCTTTTCCAGTGCGGCGGAATAGATGAACGGCTTGAAGCTGGAACCGGGTTGACGCCAGGCTTGTGTGATGTGGTTGAACTGATTGCGGTTGAAATCGAAGCCGCCGATCAAGGAATAGATCGCGCCATCGTGCGGGTTGCCTGAGACAAAAGCGGATTCCACTTGTGGCAATTGGCTGATTTGCCAGATTCCCTTTTCATCTTTTTGCAGGCGGATGATCGAGCCGACGTTGATACGTTGATTCAAGGCGACCTTGTCGCTTAAGGCGCGTTGGGCAAAACGCAACGCCTCACCGCTGACCTCGACCGTTTCGCCGCCTTTGCAATATGCTCGGATCAATTTGGGCGATACAGACAGAACTACAGCGGGAATCAAATCATCGCTGTCAGTGGCGTCTTGCAGGGCCTCTTCCAGATATTCTTCACTGTTCCCTTTGTGCAAATCCGCAAAACCCTCAGGCCCACGATAGCCATGCCTGCGGTCATATTCCAGCACGCCTTTGCGAACCGCCTGATAGGCCGCGAGCTGATCCTGCTGGCGTATCGTGGTATAAACTTTGAAGCCCTGTGTATAGGTGTCTTCCTGATATTTTTCAAATACTGCCTGACGCACCATCTCGGACAAGTAGTCTGACTTTACCGCGAATTCCTGGTTGCCATGCTTGGCAACCAGCGGCTGTTGTTGGGCAAGCTGGAATTGCTCATCGTTGACGAAGCCCAGTTCGTGCATGCGGCGCAGAACATAAAGCTGGCGCAGCTTGGCTCGCTTGGGATTGACGACCGGGTTATAAGCGGAAGGCGCTTTTGGCAATCCGGCGAGCATGGCGGCTTCGGCCACCGTGAGCTGGTTCAGCGACTTGCCGAAATAAATCTGGGATGCGGCAGCGAAGCCGTAGGCGCGTTGACCAAGATAGATCTGATTGATGTAAAGCTGAAATATTTCGTCCTTATTCAGGTTGTGTTCGATCTTGAACGCGAGCAACATTTCGTTGAATTTGCGCGTCAACGTTTTTTCCTTGGAAAGAAAAAAATTACGTGCGACTTGCATGGTGATAGTGCTGGCGCCCTGTTTTGCACCCCCGGAAGTAAAGTTGGAAAGCGCGGCGCGCATGACCCCCATATAGTCCACGCCGCCGTGTTCATAAAAACGATCATCTTCAGCTGCGAGTATCGCCTTCTTCATCACGTCCGGCACATCAGAGATTTTGACCAGCGCGCGCCGCTCTTCGCCGAACTCGCTGAGCAGCACACCTTCCGCGCTATACACGCGCAGCGGTATCTTGGGACGGTAGTCCGTCAGCACTTCGAGTGAAGGAAGAGTCGGGTAAGTCAGCATGACTGCCAAGCCAAGCAATATCGCAGGCAACATTAAAATTGTAAGCGCGACAAGAGCAGGAAAAATCCAGCGGCGTGAAGACATTGAATAGTTGTCCGAAAAGAAGTAATAATGATATGGTGCGGGAAGTGGACGGATTATACGAGATAAATAACCCGCCAAAAATGGCTTTACACAGTTAATAGTTATTGCTAGGATTTAAACCACTTTATACGGAAAAGCTCTAAACGGCCTATGCCTAAAGTAAATTTTGACATCCCGCTGGATTTTCTGCAGACCAAAACCCCACCCCTGATCGGGGTGGATATCAGTTCATCTTCGGTAAAGATGGTTGAGCTAAGCGAAGCACCGAAAAACGCTGGCTATATCGTCGAGCGCTATGCGATAGAGCCGCTTCCTAAAGATGCAGTGAGCGATGGCAACATCAACAATCTGGACGCGCTTTCTGAAAGTCTGCAGCGCGCCTGGAAGCGATTGGGCAGCCGGGTTAAGAATGTCAGCCTGGCTCTTCCTGCTGCGGCAGTGATTACCAAAAAGATTTTATTGCCTGCGGGTATGCGCGAAGAAGACTTGGAATATCAGGTCGAATCCGAGGCAAACCAATACATCCCCTTTGCGTTAGAGGAAGTCAATCTGGACTTTCAGGTGATAGGCCCTGCTCCCGGGAATGCCGAGGAGTTGGAAGTGCTATTGGCTGCTTCGCGCAAGGCGAATGTTGAGGATCGTGTTGCGGCAACTCAAGCGGCCGGATTAAAAGCGGTGGTGGTGGATGTCGAGCCATATGCTGCTGAAACGGCATTCGAGCAGATTCGCGCGCAGTTGCCGGACGGGGCTGTGGATAAATGTGTAGCGCTGATCGACATCGGCGCAACGGTGATGAATGTAAACGTGCTGCGCAACGGTCAATCGGTCTATACCAGAGACCAGCAGGTCGGCGGCGATCAATTGACGCAGCAGATACAGGCGGTGTTCGGCTTGTCTACCGAAGAAGCCGAATCAGCCAAGCGCAATGGCGGTCTGCCGGATAATTATGAGAGCGATGTGTTATCGCCGTTCCGCGAGAACGTAGTGATGGAAGTGGCGCGTGCCCTGCAGTTCTTTTTTACTTCCTCGCAATATAATGAAGTCGATTACATCGTGCTGGCAGGTGGTTGTGCAGTATTGCCGGGGCTGGACGATGCGGTGGCAACGCGGACCCAGGTCAGTACGATGGTGGCGAACCCGTTCGCATTGATGACGCTGTCCAGTCGAATCAAGCCGCGTCAGTTGCAAGCTGATGCACCATCGTTAATTATCGCTTGCGGGTTGGCGATGCGGAGGTTTGATCCATCATGATACGCATAAACTTATTGCCGCACCGCGCGGAAAAGAGGCGTGCACGCCAAGTTCAGTTCGCCGCACTCAGTGTGATTTCGTTAGCGATTGGAGCGTTGCTGGTGGGGTTTGTGCATGTTGCGATCAGCACGCAAATATCCTATCAAGAGCGGCGCAACGCCTATCTGAAGAATGAGACGGCCATACTTGACAAGCAAATCGAGGAAATCAAGAAGCTGCGTGAACAAACACAGTCTTTGCTGGTGCGCAAGGATGCGGTAGAGAAGTTGCAAAGTGATCGTTCGAATGTGGTGCATCTGTTGGATCAGATGCTGCGTATCTTGCCGGATGGCGTGTATCTCAGCACGCTCAAACAGACTGGCAGCAGAATTAACATGGTCGGCTATGCGCAATCGAACGCGCGCATCTCGACTTTAATGAGAGCCATCGAAGACTCGCCTTGGTTGGATTCACCGGCATTGGTTGAGATTCATGCAGCTAGCGCAGGCGGTGCGCGTGTTAGCCGGTTTACGCTGGCATTCAATTTAACCAAAGTGCAGGATGTTGCCAAGAAGGCCACCCCGGTTAAACCTGTTGGCGCAAAGAATTAGGTGTCATGATGAACTTAGCTGCTCTAAAAAACCTGAATCCAAAGAACCCCGGCTCATGGCCGTGGCTGGCAAAGATTATGGCTTTTGCCGCTATATTTGTCAGTGTGGTTGTGGCGGGAGCGCTATTCGACTGGAAGGGGCAATACGCAAGTCTGCAAACCATCAAGCAAGAAGAAGACAAGCTCAAGGAAACTTTCCTAGCCAAGAAAAAAGAGGCAATCAACCTGGACCTGATCAAGAAGCAACTGACCGAGACCCAGGAGTCCTTCGGTGCGTTGCTCAAGCAGTTGCCGAATAAATCGGAAATGGACGCATTATTGACGGACATTAACCAGGCCGGTTTGGGACGTGGTTTGCAATTCGAGTTGTTTCGACCTGGTTCGGAAACTGTGAACGGTGCATTTGCCGAGCAGCCGATTACCCTCAAAGTGACTGGAAATTACGATGATCTGGGCAAATTCTCCAGCGATATTGCCATGTTGCCGCGGATTGTGACGCTTAACGAAATAGCCATTAATCCTGGTACCGGGACTTTGTCGATGGATGCGATCGCCAAGACTTTCCGTTATCTGGATGAGAATGAGGCTGCTGCCCAGAAGAAGGCGGCTAAGCCAGCGGGAGCGAAGAAATGAGGCTAATCTATCTTGCGCTGGTATCGGTGCTGCTAACCGGATGTGGCGGTGAAGAGTTTCAGGATCTGCGCGATTTTGTCAAGAATGCGGGTGCGGATCTGCGCGGCAAGATTCCGCCGCCGCCGGAGGTCAAACCATATGAGCCTTTCGTTTATAACAACGAGGCGAATTTGCCCGATCCCTTCAAACCACGCAAACCCGATGCGCGTTCTGCTCACCGCGGCGCCAATGAGCCTGATTTTGACCGCCCCAAGGAAGCGCTGGAAGAATTCCCGTTGGAAGGGCTCAAGATGGTGGGCTATCTATACCAGAACAAAGTTGGCTACGCTGTGGTGCGCGCACCCGATGGCAAATTGCACCGGGTCAAGGCAGGTAACTATCTGGGGATGAACTTCGGTCTGATCCAGGAAGTGAGCGATACCGAAGTGAAAGTTAAAGAAATGGTGCAAGACAGCACGGGTGATTGGTCTGAGCGCATTAGCAGCCTGCAATTAGTGGAATGATTTAGGAGTAAGACGATGAGACAGCTCAATAACGTAGTCAAATGTGCGGTTCGATTGCTGGGTTTAGCTCTTGCATTCGGGATGTTAAGTGCGCAGGCGCAGGCCGCCGATACGCAGAACAGTATAACCGCCCTGAATGTCAGCAACGCTGGCAGCGGCACCACCGTTATCAAGGTTGATTTGACGCAGCCGTTAGCCAATCCGCCGGCCGGTTTTACTATCAACACGCCGCCACGCATTGCCTTCGATTTCCCGAACACGGCCAATGGGATGGGTAAATCCATGCAGGAATTCGGCGAAGGGGATTTGCGCAGTGCCAATATTGTTCAGGCGGGAACACGCACCCGTTTGGTCGTCAATCTCAATCAGATGCTGTCGTACGACACCAAGGTGGAAGGTAATAGCCTGCTGATCACCTTGCACGGCAAGGCTGCAGACATGGCTGCAGTTAGCAACGCTTCGCGTTTTGCAGAGGCTAAACAGGGCGCACAAAAACATACCCTGCGCGACATCGATTTTCATCGCGGCAAAAATGGCGAAGGCCGTATCCAGGTCGATCTTTCTGATGCCGGTATTGGCATAGATATCCGTCAACAAGGCACAACGCTGATCGTCGATTTCCTCAAGACCAACTTGCCGCGCAACTTGCAACGCAAGCTGGACGTGGTCGATTTTGCAACTCCTGTGCAAGGCGTGGATACCTTTGTGCAGGGTGATAACGTGCGTATGGTGATCGAGCCGAAAGGCCTGTGGGAACACGCCGCCTATCAAACCGATAATAAATTCATCGTCGAGGTAAAACCGGTTGCGGACGACCCGAACAAGCTGGTCAAGGGTAATCAGATCGGCTATGCCGGAGAAAAGCTGACGCTGAATTTCCAGAACATCGCGGTACGCGAGGCATTGAACGTGATTGCCGACTTCACCAATCTGAATATGGTGATCAGCGATACCGTTGCGGGCAACCTTACCCTGCGTTTGAAGGATGTGCCCTGGGATCAGGCTCTGGACATTATCTTGCAAAGCCGCGGCTTGGATATGCGCAAGAACGGCAACGTGATCCAGGTGGCACCGCGTGAAGAATTGGCAGCGAAAGAAAAGATCGATCTGACCGCGCGCCAGGAAATCTCCGAGTTGGAAGAAGTGCGTACCGAGAGCTTCCAGCTCAGTTATCAAAAGGGCGACGAGATGGCTGCGATATTGTCCAACGACAAGCAACGCATCCTGTCGAAGCGGGGCAGTGCCGTGGTAGACCCGCGTACCAATACTTTATTCGTTCAGGACACGCCTACGCGTCTGGAGGAAGTGCGCAAACTCATCAAGCAGATCGATGTGCCGGTGCGCCAAGTCATGATCGAAGCGCGTTTCGTCTCGGCTAGCGATCAGTTTAACCGGACCTTGGGTGGAAGATTAGGCTATACCGCTCCAGCCGCCGCAGCGAACGGGGGTTTTGCAATTGGTGGTAATACACCGACGGCAACACGGGGTGTGATCGGGGGGAACGTGAATCTGCCTGGCGCAGCCACTGGAACAGGGGGGTTGACGCTTTCGCTGTTCAATCCGGCGGCAACCAAGATGCTGACACTGGAATTGACCGCCTCGGAGCTCGATGGCCGAACCAAGAATATCGCCACTCCGCGCGTAGTGACGGCCGACAAGAAACCTGCCTCCATCTCGCAGGGTACACAGATACCGTACCAGCAGGCTTCGAGCAGCGGAGCAGCCAATGTGGCGTTCAAAGATGCCACGCTCAAACTTGATGTGACCCCGCAAATTACGCCTGACGACCATATCAACATGAAGGTGCAGGCAAATCAGGATACTGTTGGTACGGTATACGGAGGCGTGCCGAGCATCAACACCAAGAAGGTGAGTACGGAAGTTCTGGTTGAGAATGGCGGCACGGTCGTGATTGGCGGTGTCTTTACCCAGGATATTGCCGACACCACCCAGAAGGTTCCGCTGTTGGGGGATGTGCCTATCGTCGGCTGGCTGTTCAAGAACAACGTCAAGAGTGACAACAGGAACGAGTTGTTGATCTTCATCACACCCAAGATCATGCAGGATACGATGAATCTGCGCTGATTTTACCAATCAGACGAACAAAGGTCCGGCCTAGTCCGGGCTGCTGAAGGGTGGAGGCAAAGCCTCCGGGCACCCGCGGGCGTACCCCTTGCGGGTGCTTTTGTTTTTATCGTTTACAATACGCGGCATGCAGAGCAGCCAATCAAACAATCGTAAATATCAGTCCGGCAACCTGATTCTGGTGGGCATGATGGGGTCGGGTAAAACCACCATGGGGCGCGCCTTGGCGAAACATCTGGGGAAGGTGTTTGTGGATAGCGATGAGGAAATCCAGCAGCGTACCGGGGTGACGATTCCTCATATATTCGATGTGGAAGGCGAGGCGGGTTTTCGTTTGCGTGAATCTGCGGCTATCGCAGACTTGGTCAAACGTGACAAGCTGGTTCTGGCAACGGGCGGTGGCGCAGTGCTGGCGGAACAAAACCGGGCCGTATTGCGCCAGAACGGTATTGTCATCTATCTGAAAGCCAACGTGCATGATCTCTGGCAACGTACCCGGCATGACAGGAATCGACCGCTGCTGCAGGATGGTGACCCACACGCCAAGTTAACCGAGTTGTTCCTTCAGCGGGATCCGCTCTACCAGCAGGTCGCGGATATTGTGATTCATACTGGCAAACAAAGCGCGCATGCGCTGATGTTGCATTTGGTGGGTGAAATCGAGGCGTTCAGAAAAACTCATGGGTAAAGCGGTGCAGCGATGACGGATATATTGACAGTCGGTTTGGGCGAGCGCAGCTATCCCATCCATATCGGCAGCGGATTGCTTGCGCGGCCGGAGGTGTTGCAGGCGTATTTGCCGCGCAAGCGAGCGGCCATCGTCAGCAATACGACGGTTGCGCCGTTATATCTGGAGAAGCTCCAGCATGCCTTGCAGCAGATCGGTGTCAGCAGCGTGTCCATCATCCTGCCGGACGGCGAGGCGTATAAAAATTCCGACACGCTGAACCTGATCTACGACGCACTGTTGACCCACCGCTGCGAGCGTACTACGCCGCTGATCGCATTGGGCGGCGGCGTGATCGGCGATATGACCGGCTATGCGGCGGCGACCTATTTGCGCGGCGTGCCGTTCATCCAGATACCGACCACGCTGCTCGCGCAAGTGGATTCTTCGGTGGGCGGCAAGACCGGCATCAATCATCCGCTCGGCAAGAACATGATCGGCGCGTTCTATCAGCCGCAATTGGTGCTGGCCGATACGGACACCTTGAATACATTGCCGGACAAAGAGCTGGCGGCAGGAATAGCCGAGGTTATCAAGTATGGCTTGATCCGCGACCTGCCTTTCCTGGAATGGCTTGAGCAGAACATGGAGAAGTTGCTGGCGCGCGATACCGCTGTGTTGCAGTACGCGATTGCGCGCAGTTGCCAAAACAAGGTCGAGGTCGTCGCTGCAGACGAACGCGAAAGCGGCGAGCGCGCTTTGTTGAATCTGGGGCATACCTTCGGGCATGCCATCGAGTCAGGCATGGGTTACGGCAACTGGCTGCACGGCGAAGGCGTGGCGGCCGGCACCATCATGGCGGCGGATCTGTCGCAACGTCTGGGGTGGATCGGCGCGCAGGATGTGGCGCGCATCCGCAAGTTGTTCGAGCGCGCCAGACTGCCGGTCGTTGCGCCGGATATCGGCGCGGACAAATACCTCGATCTCATGGGGTTGGACAAGAAGGTGGAAGGCGGCAAGATACGCTTTGTGCTGCTCAAGCAGATCGGGCGCGCAGTTGTGTATGGCGATGTGCCGCAAGACTTGTTGCGGCAGACTCTGGAGGCATGCGTACATGGCTGAGTTAGCGTCTTATGCGGTTAATGAAATCAACTCGCATGGCCGCCAGATGGCCGAGGACGCGCCGAGCGGGCGTAGCGAATTCCAGCGTGATCGAGACCGCATCATCCATTCCGGCGCATTCCGCCGTCTCGAATACAAGACGCAAGTGTTCGTCAATCATGAAGGCGATCTGTTCCGCACCCGTCTCACCCACAGCATCGAAGTGGCACAGATCGCCCGTTCCATCGCACGTCGCCTGCGTCTGAACGAAGACCTTGCCGAGGCGATTTCCCTTGCGCATGATCTGGGACACACGCCGTTCGGTCATGCCGGGCAGGATGCGTTGAACGCCTGCATGAAAGCCTACGGTGGCTTTGAGCACAACCTGCAATCGCTGCGCGTGGTGGACTTGCTGGAAGAGCGTTACGCGGCATTCGATGGGTTGAACCTGTGTTTCGAAACACGCGAAGGTATCCTCAAGCACTGCTCGGCTGAGAATGCCGCCCAACTGGGTGTATTGGGACAGCGCTTCCTGAGCGATCACCGTCCCTCGCTGGAAGCGCAGATCGCCAATCTTGCCGATGAGATCGCCTACAACAATCACGATGTGGACGATGGTCTGCGCTCCGGACTGATCACACTGGAACAACTCGCTGCGATCCCTTTAGTGGCGAGGCATCTGGACGAGGTGCGTCAAGCTTACCCCGAGTTGACTGAACGGCGGGTGGTGCATGAGACCGTGCGGCGCATGATCAACACGCTGGTGTCCGATTTGATACAACAGAGCGAGCGCAATATCGGCAAGCAGGCACCGGCCACGCTGGATGATGTGCGCGCCGCGCCAGCTCTGATCGCCTTCAGCGCGGAACTGAATGTGCAACAGCGCGAGTTGAAGAACTTCCTACGTACCCATTTGTACCGTCACTACCGCGTGATGCGCATGACAGCCAAGGCGCAACGCATCATCAGCGACTTGTTCGGCATCTTCATGGCGGACAGCCGCTTGTTGCCCACGCAATTCCAGATGCGTGAAGACGGCGTCGCAACGGTGAATCCCTCGCATGGGCAACAGACGGAACAAGACCGGGCACGCGCGGTTGCCGATTACATCGCCGGCATGACCGACCGCTACGCCATCCGCGAGCATCGCCGTATCTTTGCGGTGGAGGAGATCCCGATTGGCTTCTGAAGCCGTGCCGGTCGGTGCGGTTGCTTGCAGGCTTGAGACAAGGTAAGATTCCCGCCCTTTCTATTTTGTATTTGACGTGGCGACGTGTGTCGCCATTTTTGGCTTCAATGATTTGGGCTTTTGTTTTGAATTGGGGAACTCAGTGAGCAACTCTTCTTTGCCGATGCAGCAAGGTTTGTATGATCCGCGCCAGGAGCGCGATGCCTGTGGGGTCGGTTTCGTCGCCCATATCAAGGGCAAACAAAGCCATGACATGATCCGTCAGGGTTTGCAGATTCTGGAAAATCTGACCCACCGCGGTGCGGTCGGTGCAGACCCGCTGGCGGGTGATGGCGCCGGGATACTGATCCAGATCCCCGACCGGTTTCTGCGGGATGAAATGGGTTGGGGCAATATCCGCCTGCCTTCCGCAGGCGGATATGGCGTCGGGATGCTGTTCCTGCCGCGCGATGCAATGGCGCGTGCAGAATGTGAAAAGACCGTGGAGTCCAGGATCGCTGCCGAGGGGCAGGCGCTGATCGGTTGGCGCGACGTCAGGGTGGACAACAGCGGACTGGGGACAAGCGTCAAGGCGGCGGAGCCGGTGGTGCGCCAGGTGTTTATCGCGCGCGGCGCGAACTGCGCCGATGCGGATGCGTTCGAGCGCAAACTGTTCGTGATCCGCAAGACTGCGGAGCATGCGGTGCGCGGGCTGCCCGATGGGCAAGGCAAAGGTTTCTACATCCCGTCCATGTCGTCGCGCACCATCGTGTACAAGGGCATGCTGCTGGCCGATCAGGTAGGCAAGTATTACCTCGATTTGCAGGATGATCGCGTGATCAGTGCGCTGGCGCTGGTGCACCAGCGCTTCTCGACCAATACCTTTCCGACCTGGGATCTGGCTCATCCGTTCCGCATGATCGCGCACAACGGCGAGATCAACACCGTGCGCGGCAACGTGAACTGGATGGCCGCGCGCCACGCGGCGATGTCTTCCAAACTGCTGGGTGAAGACCTGGAAAAGCTCTGGCCGTTGATCACCGAAGGGCAGTCCGACTCGGCTTGTTTTGACAATGCTTTGGAGTTGCTGGTGGCAGGCGGCTATTCGCTGCCGCACGCGATGATGCTGCTGATTCCCGAAGCATGGGCGGGCAATCC
Source organism: Gallionella sp. (assembly GCA_036171255.1). GTDB lineage: Bacteria > Pseudomonadota > Gammaproteobacteria > Burkholderiales > Gallionellaceae > Gallionella. Next base: position 18,403 of record JAVHQS010000049.1, on the reverse strand, counting down.
GCTGATGGACGAAGAGCGCCGCGCCTTCTACGAATACCATGCCGCGTTGATGGAGCCGTGGGACGGCCCCGCAGCGGTGGCATTCACCGATGGACGCATGATCGGCGCGACGCTGGATCGTAACGGACTTCGTCCGGCGCGCTACCTGATCACCGATGACGACATGGTGCTGATGGCATCGGAAATGGGTGTGCTGGATATTCCTCAGCACAAGATCGTCAAAAAGTGGCGCCTGCAGCCAGGCAAGATGTTCCTGATCGACATGCAGGCCGGGCGCATCATCGACGACGTGGAGTTAAAGAACCAGCTCGCCAATGCCAAGCCTTACCGTCAGTGGATCGAGCAGTCGCGTTATTTTCTCGGCGATCTGCCAGCTACCAGGAGTGAAACCAGGCTTGAAGCATCGCTGCTGGATACCCAGCAGGCGTTCGGCTACTCGCAGGAAGACCTCAAATTCATCCTGTCCCCGATGGTCAACGCCGGCGAGGAGCCGACCGGCTCGATGGGGGCCGATGCCGCATTGGCGGTGTTGTCCAACAAGAACCGTTCGTTCTACGACTACTTCCAGCAACTGTTCGCGCAAGTGACCAACCCGCCGATCGACCCGATCCGCGAAGAGATCGTGATGTCGCTGACCTCGTTCATCGGCCCAAAGCCAAATTTGCTCGGCATCGATGAGACCGATCCGCCGCTGCGTCTGGAAGTGCATCAACCGGTGCTGTCCAATGACGACATCGCCAAGCTGCGTAACATCGACAAGCTCACCGGCGGACGCTACCGCTCGCTGGTGCTTGATATCACCTTCGCGGCAAGCAAGGATGCGGCAGGTTGCGAGAAAGCGATTCAGGCACTGTGCAAAGCGGCTGACCAAGCCGTTGCTGACGGTTACAACGTGCTGATTCTGTCCGACCGCGCAGTCTCGGCCAAGCGTGTGGCGATACCCGCTTTGGTCGCCTGCTCCAAGGTCCATCATCATCTCGTTCGCGGCGGCTTGCGTACCAGTACCGGCTTGGTGGTGGACACCGGTTCGGCGCGCGAAGTGCATCACTTTGCGTTGCTGGCCGGCTACGGCGCCGAGGCGGTCTGTCCCTGGTTGGCTTACGAGACCATCTCCTCGCTGAAGCTTCCCGCGAACATTGAAGCCAAGGAGGCCAAGAAACGCTTCATCAAGGCGATCAACAAGGGATTGATGAAGGTGATGTCCAAGATGGGCATCTCCACTTACCAGTCCTATTGCGGCGCACAGATCTTCGAAGCGATCGGCCTGAATGCGGGGTTTGTCGCGCGGTATTTCACCGGCACCGCGACCCAGATCGAAGGGATCGGCCTGCAGGAAGTCGCCGAAGAAGCGGCGCGTACGCATCGCAAGGCGTTCGGCACCGATCCGGTACTGGCCAACATGCTGGAAACCGGCGGCGAATACGCCTGGCGCGTGCGCGGCGAAGAGCATATGTGGACGCCGGATTCCATCGCGAAACTGCAGAATGCGACACGCACCAATAATGCCGCGACCTACAAGGAATATGCCAAGCTGATCAACGAGCAAAGCACAAAGCTGAAGACGCTGCGCGGCCTGTTCGAGATCAAGCCGGTCGGCGCAGCCGTGCCGCTGGACGAAGTCGAATCCGCCAAGGAGATCGTCAAGCGTTTTGTGACCGGCGCGATGTCGCTGGGCTCGATCTCGACCGAGGCGCACACCACGCTGGCGATCGCGATGAACCGCATCGGCGGCAAGTCCAATACCGGCGAAGGCGGTGAAGATGCTACACGATTCAAGTCGTTCAAGGGTGGCGAGATGCTGTCCGAGATCATCGGCAAGAGCCGCATCGAAGCGGACAGGAAGATGCTGCCCGGCGACTCGCTGCGATCCAGGATCAAGCAGGTCGCATCCGGTCGTTTCGGCGTGACGGCGGAATATCTGGCCAGCGCCGACCAGATCCAGATCAAGATGGCGCAAGGCGCGAAGCCGGGCGAAGGCGGTCAATTGCCCGGCGGCAAGGTATCGGAATACATCGCCAGGCTGCGTTTCTCGGTGCCCGGCGTGGGGCTGATCTCGCCGCCGCCGCATCACGATATTTATTCCATCGAGGACCTGGCGCAGTTGATCCACGACCTGAAGAACGCCAATCCGTCCGCGTCGATCTCGGTGAAGCTGGTTTCCGAAGTGGGCGTGGGCACGGTGGCGGCGGGCGTGTCCAAGGCCAAGGCCGATCACATCACCATCTCCGGTTTCGACGGCGGCACCGGGGCTTCGCCGATCTCTTCAATCAAACATGCCGGCACGCCTTGGGAGCTGGGCCTGGCGGAAGCTCAGCAGACGCTGGTGTTGAACCAGTTGCGCGGCCGCATCGCATTGCAGGTCGACGGCCAGTTGAAGACCGGGCGCGACGTGTTGATCGGCGCGTTACTCGGTGCGGATGAGTTCGGTTTTGCGACGGCTCCGCTGGTGGTCGAGGGTTGCATCATGATGCGCAAATGCCATTTGAACACCTGTCCGGTGGGCGTCGCCACACAAGATCCCGAGCTGCGCAAGAAATTCACCGGCCAGCCGGAACATGTGGTGAACTATTTCTTCTTCGTCGCCGAAGAGGTGCGCGAGCTGATGGCACAGATGGGCATCCGCAAATTCGACGAACTGATCGGACGCAGCGACCTGCTCGATGTGAAGCACGGCATCGCGCACTGGAAGTCGCAAGGACTGGACTTTTCCAGGGTGTTCCATCAGCCGGATATGCCTGCGAGCGTGGCGCGCCGCAATGCCGAGCAGCAGGATCATGAGCTGGAGAAGGCGTTGGATAACACGCTGATTGCCCGGGCGCAGTCCGCGTTGACCGATAAAAAACCGGTGGTCATCGACAGCAAGATCAGCAACGTCAACCGTACGGTCGGCACCATGCTGTCGCATGAGGTCGCCAAACGCTATGGTCAGGCAGGCTTGCCGAACGACACCGTCCTGGTGAGATTCAGCGGCACGGCAGGGCAGAGTTTTGGTGCATTCCTCGCGCACGGCATCTCGTTCGAGCTGAAGGGCGAAGGCAACGACTATGTCGGCAAGGGGCTGTGCGGTGGACGCATCGCCATCATGCTTCCTGCCGATGCCAAGCTGGCCGCGCACGAAAACATCATCGTCGGCAACACCGTGCTATACGGTGCGACTTCCGGCGAGTGCTATTTCAGCGGCGTGGCGGGAGAACGTTTTGCAGTGCGCAACTCCGGCGCCGTCGCGGTGGTGGAAGGGTTGGGCGACCACGGTTGCGAATACATGACCGGCGGCATGGTCATCGTACTCGGCCAGACCGGGCGCAACTTCGCGGCGGGCATGTCCGGCGGCGTGGCTTACGTGCTGGACGAAGACGGCGGCTTCGAGAAACGTTGCAACCTGGCTATGGTCGAGCTTGAGCCGGTGCCCGGTGAAGTGGTTGTGCTGGAGACGGGTGAAGTGACGCCGGAAGGTCACGGCCGCGTGCATTTCAATCACCTCAACCGCGCGGACGAACAGGTATTGCGGGAGTTCATCAAGAACCACTGGCACCATACCGGCAGCGCTCGCGCTCGAAGCATTCTGGACAACTGGTCTGCGTACCGGAGCAAGTTTGTCAAAGTCATGCCGACGGAATACCGCCGGGCGCTGCAGGAGATCGCGGCGCAACAGAAGGAGACCGCATAATGGGTAAGCCAACCGGATTCATGGAGTTCAAGCGTCTGAGCGAGGAGAGCTTGCCGGTCGCCAGGCGGCTCAAGGGCTGCGAAGAGTTCGTGCTGCATCTGAACGATGAACAGGCCAGGACGCAGGGCGCACGCTGCATGGATTGCGGCATCCCGTTCTGCACTTCGGGCTGCCCGGTCAACAACATCATCCCGGACTGGAACGATCTGGTGTATCGCGGCAACTGGCGCGAGGCGCTGGACGTGTTGCATTCCACCAATAATTTTCCGGAAGTGACGGGCCGCATCTGTCCGGCGCCGTGCGAAGCGGCCTGTACGCTGAACATCAATAATGACGCGGTGGGCATCAAATCCATCGAGCACGCCATCATCGACAAGGGCGGCGAGAACGGTTGGGTGATGCCACAACCGGCCGCGAAGAAGACCGGCAAAAAGGTTGCGGTGGTCGGTTCGGGCCCGTCGGGATTGGCGGCGGCGCAACAACTGGCGCGCGCCGGGCATGCGGTCACCGTGTTCGAGAAGAACAGCCGTATCGGCGGACTGATGCGGTATGGCATCCCGGATTTCAAGCTGGACAAGGGGCTGATCGACTGGCGCATGGCACAACTGCAAGCCGAAGGCGTCGAGTTCAAGACCAACACCTTCATCGGCAAGGAAGCGCCGGGCAAGGGTGTCGCCAACGATGCGAAAAAGACCATCTCGCCGGACGAGTTGCACAAAAAATTCGATGCAGTGATCCTGGCGGGCGGCTCCGAGCAGCCGCGCGATTTGCCGGTGCCGGGACGCGAATTGCAAGGCGTGCATTACGCGCTGGAATTCCTGATCCCGCAGAACAGGCAGGTCGCGGGCGATGGCAACACTCCGATCAACGCCAAGGGCAAGCATGTGGTCGTGATCGGCGGCGGCGATACCGGTTCCGATTGTGTCGGCACGTCCAACCGTCACGGTGCAGCATCGGTGACGCAGATCGAAGTGATGCCGCGTCCACCCGAGAAAGAAAACAAGCCGCTGGTTTGGCCGAACTGGCCGCTCAAGCTGCGCACTTCCAGCTCGCACGACGAGGGTTGCAACCGCGACTGGGCGATCGCCACCAAGGAGTTCGTCGGCAGCAAAGGTAAACTGGAAAAACTGCGCGCGGTCCGCGTCGAGTTCAAGGACGGCAAGTTGAGCGAGATTCCGGGCAGCGAGTTCGAGATCAAGGCCGACCTCGTGTTGCTGGCGATGGGCTTCACCCATCCGTTGCAACAGGTGCTGGATGCGTTCGGCGTGGAGAAGGACGCTCGTGGAAATGCAAAAGCAACCACCGAAGGCGCGGGTTGCTACCAGACCAGCGTGAAGAAAGTGTTTGCGGCGGGCGACATGCGTCGCGGCCAATCGCTGGTAGTGTGGGCCATCCGTGAAGGCCGTCAGGCGGCGCGTGCGGTGGATGAGTATCTGATGGGCAGCAGCGTTCTGCCCCGATAAGAAAAGAGCAAAATGAATTTCAAACTAAAGAACGACACCTTCCTGCGCGCACTGTTGCGCCAGCCTACCGAATACACGCCGTTGTGGATGATGCGCCAGGCCGGCCGCTACCTGCCGGAATACCGCGAGTCGCGCAAACAGGCGGGCAGTTTCCTCGGCTTGTGCAAGAACCCGGACTACGCCACCGAAGTCACGCTGCAACCGCTGGATCGTTTCCCGCTGGATGCGGCGATCCTGTTCTCCGACATCCTCACCGTGCCGGATGCGATGGGGCTGGGGCTGTATTTCTCCGAAGGCGAAGGCCCGAAGTTCGAGCGTCCGCTGCGCGATGAGGCGGCGATCAAGGCGCTGCGCGTGCCGGACATCGGCAAGGATCTGAAGTACGTCACCGATGCAGTGACACAGATCCGCCGTGCGCTGGACGGGCGCGTGCCGTTGATCGGTTTCTCCGGCAGCCCGTTCACCCTGTCCTGCTATATGGTCGAAGGCGGCAGCAGCGACGACTACGCCAAGGTGAAGACCTTGATGTACAACGAGCCGAAGCTGATGCACCACATCCTCGAAGTGACCACGCAGGCGGTGATCGCCTACCTGAACGCCCAGATCGAGGCCGGCGCGCAAGCCGTGATGATCTTCGACTCATGGGGCGGCGTGTTGTCCCACGCGGCGTTCCACGAATTTTCGCTGACTTACACCCAGCGCATCGTCGAAGGGCTGATCAAGGAAAAAGATGGTGTGCGTATCCCCTCCATCGTGTTCACCAAGGGCGGCGGCTTGTGGATCGAGGGCATCGCCAACAGCGGTTGCGACGCGATCGGCCTGGACTGGACCATGGACATCGGCATTGCCCGCCAGAAGGTCGGCCACAAGGTCGCGCTGCAAGGCAACATGGATCCGGCGGTGTTGTTCGCCTCGCCCGATGCGATCCACACTGAAGTGGAACGCATTCTCGGCAGCTACGGTTACGGCAGCGGCCATGTGTTCAATCTGGGCCACGGCATTTCGCAGCACACCGATCCGGAACATGCGGCGGCATTGGTCAAGGCGGTGCATGAGTTAAGCAGGAAATACCATTGAGGTAGAGCGGTCCTGCCCGTGATAAATCTGTTCGCGGGCAGGGCCCGCTCCTACGAGTTTTGAAGATTAACAAAGCCGCAGGCATCCCCTGCGGTTTTTGCATTTCTGCGACAATCGCCCTATGCCTATCGTCCGCGTCGCCCTGGATATTCCGCTGACCACCCTGTTCGATTACACGGTGGCTGAGGATGTTGCGGTTGCAACTGGCCAGCGCGTAGTCGTGCAGTTCGGCAAGCGGCAGATGGTCGGGGTGGTGATGGAATGCGCCGCAACGTCGGAAATGTCGCCGGAGCGTATCAAGCCGGTGGTGAAGGTGTTGTACGACAGCGCACCGCTGTCGGCAGAGTTGCTCGATCTGCTGCGTTTTTGCAGCGATTATTACCGCTACCCGATCGGGCAGGCCGTGTTATCCGCATTGCCTGCGCGGATGCGTTCCAATAAACCGATCACAAGCAAAGCTGTCTTGCTCTTCAAATTGACGGACAGCGGCGCGGCGCTCAATCTGAATGAATTCCCGAAGCGCAAAATGGTGCAGCGGCGCATTCTCGCGAAACTGGTGGAGCAGCCGTGCAATCTGGCGCAGCTCAAAGCGTTGTCGGCGACGGCGGGCGCGCAGTTGAAGGCGTTGGTGGCGGAGGGGTGGGTTGAGAGTGTTGCACGCTCTGGAGACCCCCTCCTCAATCCTCCCCCGCAAGCGGGGAGAGCGCAGCGAGGGGGGCGAAGCCAGGCAAACGTGAAAGGCCATATTTTTCATGGCGCGCACACCCTGACCGGCGAACAGCAGCAGGCGGTCGATGCGGTCAACGCGGCGCAGGGTTATGCCTGTTTTTTGCTGCACGGCATTACCGGCAGCGGCAAGACCGAGGTTTACGTGCATCTGATGCACCATGTGTTGCAGCCCTGTCCTGATAAAACGACTAGCCATTCGATTAGGCTATCAAAAAACGATAGCCAAGTCGCTGGTTATGAGCAATGTCGAAGGGGCGGCGGGCAGGTGTTGTTGCTGGTGCCCGAGATCAATCTCACGCCGCAACTGGAGAATTATTTCCGCAGCCGCTTCCCCGATGTGAACCTGATCAGCCTGCACAGCGGCTTGTCCGAGGGTGAGCGGCTGCATAACTGGCAGCAGGCGCAGGCTGGTGCAGCGCAGATCGTGCTCGGCACGCGGCTGGCGGTGTTCGCGGAATTGCCCCGGCTGGCGCTGATCATCGTGGACGAGGAACATGACAGCTCGTTCAAGCAGCAGGATGGCTTGCGCTATTCGGCACGCGACGTGGCGATCTTCCGTGCCAGTCAGCGCGGCGTACCGGTCGTGTTGGGTTCCGCCACGCCGTCGCTGGAGAGCTATCACAACGCGCAAAGCGGGCGATACCGGATGCTCAAGCTGACCGGGCGCGCGCTTGCCACAGCGCGCCTGCCTGAGGTGCGCTGCGTCAACATCAACCAGACCGTGATGCATCATGGTATCAGCGAGAACCTGCTGCGCGAGATCGGGCAGCGTATCGACCGCCGCGAGCAGAGTCTGGTATTCATCAACCGCCGCGGTTACGCGCCGGTGCTGATGTGTACCGGCTGCGGCTGGTTGTCCGGTTGCAAACATTGCGCGGGCAAGATGGTGTTGCATCTCAACGAGCAACGGCTGCGCTGTCATCACTGCGGTTATCAGGTACGCGTACCGCACACCTGCCCAAGTTGCGGCAACGCTGACTTGACTCCGGTCGGCAGCGGCACGCAGCGCGTGGAGAGCGTGTTGCAGGAACGTTTTCCGGAGTCGCGCATCCTGCGTGTGGATCGCGACAGCACGCGCAACAAGCGCGCCTGGCAGACGATGCGCGAGCAGATCCATGCGAACGAAGTCGACATCCTGGTCGGCACGCAGATGCTCGCGAAAGGGCACGATTTCCCCGAGCTGACTTTGGTCGGCGCGCTCAATCCCGACAGCGCCCTATACAGCAGCGATTTCCGTGCGGCGGAAAAGCTGTTCGCACAACTGGTGCAGGTGGCGGGACGCGCCGGGCGCGCCGACAAGCCCGGCGAGGTGCTGATCCAGACCGCCTTTCCGGATCACCCGTTATTTCTTGCTTTGCAGAGACACGACTTCGAAGGATGGGCGGCTTCGCAACTGGCCGAGCGGCAGATGGCGGGTTTCCCGCCGTTCATGTATCAGGCGATGCTGCGTGCCGAGGGAAAGGTGGAAAACGAGGTATACCGTTATCTGAATGACGCGCGCGCCGCTGCCGTCGCGTTGCAGCTTCAGGTGGAAATCCTCGGCGTGGTACCCGCCGCGCTGCCGCGCCGCGCCAATCACTTTCGCGTACAGTTGCTGATCCAGGCAAACACGCGCAAATCCATGCAGCAATTCCTGCGCGCATGGCAGTCCGATCTGGACGCAATCGCTCAGGCTAAATTGCGCTGTTCGCTGGATATAGACCCGTTGGAGTTTTGATGCACCCCCCAAGAGGGGGATTAAATAACTGCCATGCGGAGGGGTATAATGTGCAGAATCAATTAGCGGATTTTTTTTAGAGAGCGGAAGAAAAAGTGATTAAAGAAATCCAGCACCTCGCTTTAGCTGATTTGACATTGCCCACCAAGACGCTATTTACCGGGTATCTGTTGGCTATTGGTTTGGGTTTGTTAATGGCGGGCGCGCAGATCATGCTGACTCACGGTATGGCAGATGGCAAGCCCGGTCTGTCGGTAGATGACATCATTTACAGCTATCACGGCAATCATGAAGGACCGAATTCTTCCAAGCTGGAAGCCAAGCTGTACGGTTCGATGAAAGACAACGCCCCACCCGAAGTGCGCCTAGCGCTACTGAAGTGGGTGGATGCTGGCGCTCCGGCAAGCGAGTGGGACAGTAAAATCAAGCCACAGGTCGATTTATTTTGCGGGCCATGCCATGCCAATCTGCCGGGGCTGGCCAATATTACCGACAAAGCTGTGATGAATCAGATGACGAAGCGCGATGAGGGCGTAACATTCCCCGCTTTGACCCGCGTTTCTCACATCCATCTATTTGGCATCTCCTTTATCTTTTTCTTCGTAGGCTGGATATTCACTTACGCGACCGGTTTCTCGCCGATGACCAAGGCCATCCTGATCTTCACGCCGTTTGGTTTTCTCATCGTAGACATCGCTTCATGGTGGCTGACGAAGATGAATCCGAACTTTGCCTGGTTGGTGATCATTGGCGGTTTTGGTTACAGTTTGGCTTCAACCATAATGATCTTTACCTCCCTGTACCAGATGTGGATCATGCCCTTGCGCACACCCAAGGCCAAGCAAACTGCGGAGTAATTGCCCGCAATGCTAACCACTCTCTGCGTTTTAGATGACCATGACGACTCTTAAACAAACTTCTCTCAATGCAGCGCACCGCGCAATGAACGCGAAGACGGTAGCTCTTGGTGGGGTATGCCTGTGAACTACGGCTCGCAGATCGAGGAGCGCCACCAGGTACGTAAAAATTGCGGCATGTTCGATCCAGTCGAACAATTATCCCGATGAAATACAACCCCAACAATAAAGCATTGGAATTTTCCTCCGAGGAGGAGGCTGCACAGTTTCACAATCAATTGACCGATCTCATGCGTGCAGCAATGAGCGGCATTGGAAGTGCGGAGACCACTGATGAAGAGGGTTCGAGGCTTACGAGGGAATTTTTTGAGAGATATGCGGTATTGACAGACACGCTGTGCCGTTTGCGCGCACATCTGCCGAGGCAAATGGACGCTTAGCATATATAAATGACCGTAATGTAATTGGATAGGGAAAATTCTTGTGAAAGGAGCAGCCATGACGGATAAAGAAAATTCCAGACGTTCTTTTTTTGGAAAAGTAGCGGCAGCAGTGGGGGTTGTAGCGGCGGCAGGCTATGCGAAGACTTTGATTTCCGGGGCAGAATCATCGACTGCCGGGGTTGGGGAGAAGTACGCAAATGATGCGACGCAGCAGGAAAAGGCTTTGATGGGAAATCGATTGGTCATTATGACTGACGCTGAAAAAACACAGCGGCTGGATGAATTGTTGAATTGCCATTACAAAGAACTCTCGTAGGATTTGTTACATACCATCCGTGGCTGGAGGCGCTAATGTCAGAAGATAAAAATGTGAAGATGGAAGAATCGGCAGATTTAAATGAAGGACGTCGTGAATTTTTGAAATATGTGTGCACTTCGAGTGCCGCTGCGCTGGTTGTGGCACCTGAATCGTCAGGTGCTGTCGTCGAAGCGGCAAACTCTGCGGATGCCGATGTGACCGTCGCCGAATTTTTCCAGGGGCATTTTGTACTGATGTCCGATGAGGAAAAAAAACAAGCCATCGCGCGACTCGAAAAAAGATATACCGCGAAATATGCGAAAAAAACGACAGTTTCCGATGTGGCGGCGCCGGATGGTGTGCTTTTTGGCTATGCCCTGGATATGTCGAAATGCATAGGCTGCAGGCGATGTGTTCATGCGTGTGTGGAAGAAAACAACCAATCACGCGAGGGGTCGGTGATTCAATGGATACAGGTAATGAAAATACCGAAAGGGAACATTTCATTTTCGGCTGATGAATTGGAGAAAGGCTATCCCGAGAAAAGCAAATTTGGTGATTACGGCGTGCAGGTTGGCGGGAATGCCTATCACCCTGCCGGACTGTCTACTGAAGGTGCACAAAGCTATTACCAGGATGAAACGGTTCCTGACAAGGACTTTTTCTACCTGCCTGTCCAGTGCCAACAGTGTGAAAAGCCTCCCTGTGTGAAGGCTTGTCCTGTGAGGGCAACATTCAGGGATCATGCCGGCGTGGTTTTGATCGATTACAACTGGTGCATAGGTTGCCGGATGTGCCAGCTAGCCTGCCCATACCAAGCCAGGCGCTTTAACTGGGGTGAACCCAATCTTCCTGCTGAAGACATGAATCCCAAGACTCACTATTTCGGGAACAGGCCGCGTATGAGAGGGGTAATGGAAAAATGTACTTTCTGTGTGCAAAGAACACGGGAAGGCCGGAGTCCCGCCTGCCTGGAAGCTTGTCCCGTTGGTGCCAGAAAATTCGGCAATTTGCTCGATCCCGAGAGCGATGTCAGAAAAGTGCTGGCAACCAAGAGAGTCTTTAGATTCAAGGAGGAATTCGGTACCTACCCGAAATTCTTCTATTACATAGGCTGAGGACGCAACATGAAAAAAGCATGGTCTTTTGCAAAGGACACCAGTTTGTATGCCGTAAAAGGCGGATCGATTTTCTATGCGTGGATCCTCTTTTTATTTTTCTTCATTTTGGTTGGTTCATACACGTCTTACAGGCAGTTTACCGAGGGACTTATCCTGACTGGAGCAACCGATCAGATAACCTTGGAAATGTTCTTTGCAAACTTTGTTTTTACGGCGCACGTTGCGGCGGCGGCCGTGTTGGTGGTTGCCCCGGGATATTTCTATCATCGCAAAGACATGAAGGAACTTGCCGTGATAGGTGAGATCGTCGCGATGGTGTTTGTAGCTACCGGGATCACATTCATTTTGTACCACATGGGAAGACCGGACAGGTTGTTACATATGGTACCTGGCATTGGATTCATGAACTTTCCCAACTCGATGCTCGTATATGACACCATCGTTCTGAACGTCTACCTGTACCTGAATCTTTTCGGTGTTTTGTATATTCTTTACAACAAATATGTCGGCACATTTGATGCCAAGCATTTGGCAAGATGGTTTACACCGATCGTCTATCTGGCCATTGCATGGGGTCCCTTGATCCATATTGTTACGGCGTTCGTGCTCGCCAGTAATGCACGAATGGAGTCGTGGGCAACGGCAGTACTGCCATTTGGATTTCTGTCGATGGCAGGTGCATCAGGGCCGTCACTGATTGTGGTGATTTTCCTCTTGGCCAGGAAATATTCCAAGCTCGAAGTTACCGACTCAGTCATTGATTTGCTCACCACGATCATTGCATGGAGTCTTGGTCTTTTGATGTTGGTGTTTGCGGCAGAGATGTTTTCTGTACTTTATTCGAGCACAGAGCATGCCGACTCGCTGAAGTACAACATGTTCGGTCGCAATGGGCTGAATATGTATGTTCCTTGGTTTTGGGGGATTATCGGTACGCTTATTGGTTGCTTTATTGCGCTGCTCTTTCCAAGGATTAGACGGAGTTATGACTTCTGGCTCCCGATAGTATGTTTCCTGGTTTTCTTTGGGGTTCTGGTTGAGAAACCGATGGTTCTTGTGTTTCCGGCTTTTAGCCCTTCACCTCTCGGTGAATATACTGAATATCATGTGACTGTAATCGAATTCTTCAACGTGCTGTTTGTCTGGGCCATGGCATTCCTCTGGTTGACACTGATCGTAAAAGGTGCGATCGGCATATTGACGGGCGAAGTCAGATATCACAAATCACTATCCCACACGGTAGAGCAGAGTTAAAGGATCAAGCTTTCTCCGGTATCGTTGTGGTAGGTATTTTGAGATTGATGCCTGATTGGGGCTTGTGGATATACGGAGTATTGAGGAGTGTTATAAATGATTTACCTGCATAAACCATCAAAAATAGTCGTATTTGCCTTGAGCAGTTTCCTCATTGCCGGGATGGGGGCTTATAAAATTGCCAATGCAGCAGGAGAAAATACTGGAACGCAGACTGCCAAGCCGGTAACGGATTGCTATGAAAGCCGGGAAGATTACACAACTGTTTCCAGAACCGAGAACGCGGTTCCCGAGTATGGCTTTCCAAGTATCAAATGCTCGAAGACTACGGGAGCTGTTCTATGGTACGGCGATCCATTTGAAGGAACGGTACCGATGGGGGAGATGCCGGAAATCAAAGATGCAACGCACGGCAATTTTGCAAATGCGGTCGTGAAACCCAGAGAGCCGCATCTGATGTACTTCAATATGGGCCCCGATGGTTGCAAAACCTGCCATGACGGTAAAACCGTGCCCTATCCAAAGGACAAGAAGCCAAGGCTGCTGAACATGCATCAGGACATCGTCGCGAATTCTCTCGAGTTACAGCATGGTCGCGGCGCTGTATGGTGTCTCGATTGTCATAGCGCGACGAACCGCAATAAATTGATTAACCGCAGAGGGGGCGAAATAAGCTTCAATCAACCCCAAAGAATATGCGGGGAATGCCACGGTGAGAAATATATAGATTGGAGAGCCGGGGTGCATGGAAAAAGGGTCGGCGCTTGGACTTCGCACGAGGGCAAGAGGCGTTGGTGGGTATGTACGGAATGCCACAACCCCCACACAGTTCAGAAGAACAGATTCAATCCGGTAAGACCAGAGCCGGCACCCCCCTTGCCTCGGGGCATGAAGAATGCCAATCATGAAAGAAACGGGGCCGAATGACTTTAAGGTTTGGGTGGCAGCGAGGATCGCAGTTCAAACTTGATGAGAAGGCCATGATCCCAGGCGCTTAGAGCTTTACTTTCGGCCTTTGCTGGGTTTTGCTACCGATTGTTGGCTTTTTTAAGGTAGGTTTGCAGGCAGACTATCGTCCATGTCAATGGAAAATCAATTGCTGCGAGATATCGTTGCCATCACAGGTGGTGACGGTGTTTTGCTTGGGAAGGAGTCCATCCCTTACTGCACAGATTGGCGAAATCGCTACTCGGGCAAGGCGATTGCAGTTGTGTTTCCAACTGATACGCGGCAAGTTGGCGCAGTGGTGAAGCTGTGCATGGCGAACCAGATCGCCATCGTGCCGCAGGGCGGCAATACCAGCCTGTGCGGCGCTTCTGTGCCGCTGGCGGACGGCAACCAGCAGATCGTCATCAACCTGTCGCACATGAACCGTATCCGCGCGCTGGATGCCGCCAACTACACCATGACCGTCGAAGCGGGCTGCAAGCTGGCCTCGCTGTATGAAGCGGCTGAGCAGGCGGATCGCTTGTTCCCGCTCGGCCTCACCGCCATCGCGCCGCACTGCGAGATTGGCGGCAACCTCTCCACCAATGCGGGCGGCATCGGTGTGCTGCGTTATGGCAGTGCGCGCGACCTGACGCTGGGGCTGGAGGTGGTGCTGCCGGATGGGCGCATCTGGAACGGTCTGCGCAGCTTGCGCAAGGACAACACAGGCTATGATTTGAAGCACCTGTTCATCGGTGCGGAAGGCACGCTCGGCATTATCACCGCCGCCGTGCTGAAACTCTATCCTCGTCCCAAGTCGGTGGCGACCGCTTGCGTCGCGGTGCGCGACCCGGCGGTTGCCGTGGCACTTCTGGCGCACCTGCGCGCCACCTGCGGCGACAAGATCAGCGGCTTCGAAATCATCTCGCGCTCCTGCCTCGATCTGGTGTTCAAACACATCGCCGATACCCATGAACCGTTCTCAACCAGGCACGAGTGGATCGTCATCACCCAATTGGCGGATGTGCTGCAAGCCCCGCTGGATGCGGTTTTGCGGGATGCGCTGCAATCGTTTGGCGACGGCATCACCGAGTTCGAGATCACCGCCGACCGGGACCGCGCCGAGCGTTGGTGGAAGCTGCGCAAGAACATCAGCGATGCGCAAAAGATCGAAGGCATCAGCATCAAGCATGACGTGTCCGTGCCGGTCAGTCTCGTCGCCGAATTCATCGCACAGGCCAGTGCCGCATTGCGCAGCGCCTATCCCGGCATCCGCATCGTCGCCTTCGGCCATTTGGGCGACGGCAACATCCACTACAACGCTTCCATGCCGGATGCCGTGCAAAACAAAGCGCTCGTCGAGCAGCATGAACACGACGTGAACTGCATCGTGTATGAAATGGTGGCGCGACTCGATGGTAGCATCAGCGCCGAACACGGCCTGGGGCAACTCAAGCGCGACGAGATCACCCACTACAAGAGTGCGCTGGAGCTGGAACTGATGCGCAACGTCAAACATACCCTCGATCCGCAGGGACTGATGAATCCGGGCAAGGTAATATGAGGGCTGGGCGGCTGTAGTTGGCTGTTAATTAGCGAAGCGGAGGCACACATGGCAGCACAACCGGAAATCACCAACATGGCATTGTTCTGCGATTTCGAGAACGTGGCGCTGGGCGTGCGCGACGCCAAGTATCCGCAGTTCGACATCAGGAAGGTGCTGGAACGCTTGCTGCTCAAGGGCAGCATCGTGGTCAAGAAGGCCTATTGCGACTGGGAGCGCTACAAGGAATTCAAGGCAACCATGCACGAAGCGGCCTTCGAGCTGATCGAGATTCCGCATGTGCGGCAAAGCGGCAAGAACTCAGCCGACATCCGCATGGTCGTCGATGCGCTCGACCTCTGCTACACCAAATCCCACGTCGATACCTTCGTCATCATCAGCGGCGACTCGGATTTTTCGCCGCTGGTCTCCAAGCTGCGCGAGAACAACAAATACGTGATCGGCATCGGCGTGAAGGATTCGACCTCGGACCTGCTCAGCGCCAATTGCGACGAGTTCATCTTCTACGACGACCTGGTGCGCGCGCAGGAAGCGAAGCAAAAGCGCGCCGAGAAAAAAGCTCCGGTGAAAGCAGCAGCGGGCAAGGTCAAACCGCAGGCGGCGAAGGGTGATGAAGACAAGCGCCAGGAAGCGCTCGACTTCATTGTCGAGACCGTCGAGGCACTGATCGCCGAGCGCGGCTCGGACGAAAAGATCTGGGGTTCGCTGGTCAAGACCACCATGCAGCGCCGTAAGCCGGGTTTCACCGAGTCTTCCTACGGCTACCGATCATTCAAGGAACTGGTCGAGGATGCACAGCGACACAGGCTGCTTATGGTGGTGCGTGACGAGAAGTCGGGGCAGTACACGATTCGCTTACCTGCGGCGGACTGAGGAATTGGCCTATTGATTGTGGCTATAGCGTTTCCGGCGGACAGCCAGTTTGTGCCAGTCACCACTACCATTCGGGAGCTTCCACTGCTGGGCAGCGTAATAACAAGATTATCTGGTAACGTCGTGCCAAAACCAGTCAGTGAATAGTTTTCCTGAAAGCAGCCGTCAGACACAAAAGTGCGAAACAGTTTATGGATGTTGCTCGATGATGCACTAGCTATGCATCTGCACGATACGATCACCTGCAAGCACGAGCCGATCGGTCAGGGAATGCAGCAATACCCTCTCGAAATGAAATTTGCAACTGTTGCTGAGCCCTTCCAGCACCTGGAAGGAAAATTCCGCAATAACCACGTCCGAGACGGACTCCAGCGTGGCATGACGCGATGTTCCGCGCTGGATGTAAGCCATCTCGCCGAAGCATTCTCCGGCCCTTATGGTGTTGAGCAGGCATCCCTGTTTGGTGACCTTCAGCGATCCGGATGCCAGGATGAACATGCTCTGACCGGGCTCGTTTTCGCGCAACACGACGGTGTGGGCGGGGAGCCTGTTCCAATTGCTGGCCCGAACAAGCTCCCATATTTCCGGTTCGGAAAACTCATGCAACCCTTCCATTGCGCGCAGCATGGTGAATTTTTCGCTATCGGCGATGCCTTCCTGAAATACGCTGAATCGGCCTATTTCTGCAAGTTCAAGCGCGAGATCCGCCCAGTTTGAATAACGCTCATCCGGGTTCTTGGCGATCATTTTCAGGACAACCGCATCAAGCTCCGCAGGGAGGTCGGATCGATGGGCGCTCGGCGGCAACGGATTTTCTGTCGCTATGGCTTCAAATAGCTCGGGTATGGTTTCGGCATGAAACGGCCGTGCGCCGGTGAGAAGCTGGTATGACACGATGCCGAGCGAGAACATGTCGCTGAGATAAGTCAGGCGATCATGTCTGATTTGCTCCGGGGACATATAGTGCGGCGTTCCGACGCCTAACGATTTCTCAGCCTGTGCCTGGTAAAACACGGCGGAGCCGAAGTCCGATATTTTCACATCCGTGCCCGAGGCGACCATGATATTCGCCGGTTTAATGTCGCAATGGATGATGCCCTGGCGAAATGCGTAATCGAGGGCTCCGCAGCACTTGAAGATCACCTGAAGCGCGTTCCCTACCGATAGCAGACCATCGGGTTTCGTATGCCGCACGAGATCGCCGCCCGGCACATATTCCATGACGACGTACCCGGCGCCCTCGGTCATTGAGGCTTCCAGGATTGTGACGATGTGCGGATGGGCCAGCCGGCCTGCAAGCGAGGCTTCATTGATGAATTGCCTGCGGCACTCCTGATCGAACCTGGGGTCGGTCAGGATCACCTGATCCACAAGCTTCACCGCCACTTCCTGTCCGGAAAACGTATCCAGGGTGTAATAGACCTTCCCGGTCGCGCCCGTCCCGATCTGTTTGGTCAGTTCGTACTTGCCCAGCCTGTAGGGTAATTCAACGGACATACGGCTCACACAATTGCACAATTGGTATTTGGTGAAGTATTCGAACACGGTGCAAATTCAAACAATGCAACCGTAAGTTTATCTGCGTGTTCGATTTTCATTTCTTGCGCACGCTAACGCTTTTGTTACTGTAAAGCAATCTTGATGTATTCGCGCCGGATGGATCCGATGGCTCATTCCGTGTAATTCCGATTTAAAAGCAAGTCCATAAAAAATCCGATAGCCCCGAAATGCTATAATCCGCGCCTCCCTAAAGGTGCTGCTTCATGTCCGTCGTATTGAATTTCAAATCCCATTTGTCCGAATTGTTCGCACAGGCGTTGCGCGAGGTAGCGTCCGATGCGGCGGCGCAAACCGAGATACTCATCGAGCGTCCCAAGATCGCAGCGCATGGCGATTACGCGTGCAATCTGGCGATGCAGCTGGCCAAGCCGCTGCGCAAATCGCCGCGCGACATCGCGAATGCGCTGATCGCGGCGCTGCCGGAATCCGAAGTCGTCGAGAAGGTGGAGATCGCAGGAGCCGGATTCATCAATGTGTTCATCACCACCGCTGCCAAGCAAAATGTGGTGCAGGGTGTGTTGCAAGCGGGTGCGGGCTACGGCCATATTCATCTGGGTGCGGGGCGCAAGGTAGGTGTGGAATTTGTCTCGGCCAACCCGACCGGGCCGCTGCATGTCGGCCACGGGCGCGGCGCGGCGGTGGGCGATTGCCTGTGCAACGTGCTGCATGCGGCGGGCTGGAACGTGACGCGCGAGTTTTATTACAACGATGCCGGGGTGCAGATCGATAATCTCACGTTGTCCGTGCAACTGCGCTGCAAGGGCATCTCGCCGGATGATCCGTCCTGGCCGGAATCGGGCTATCGCGGCGATTACATCGCGGACGTGGCGAACGCCTACATGGCGAAAGAAAC
>JAVHQS010000048.1:0-16703 GCA_036171255.1 Gallionella sp. | reverse complement strand
GCCGTGCCGGTGACGCTCGCTCCGGACAGGGTAATTCCGCCTTGTTGCGAGGTCAGCGCGCCTTTGATGGCGAGTGTGCCGACGCCGCTCCCGTCGGCATCGGCGGTCATCGACAGCGCACCGCTACCGCTGACGGTGACAGCCGCATTGACGTTGATGTTGTTGTTCGCGGCGAGAGTGAGGCTCACATTTGCGGCACCCGTAGCGGTGGCGGCATTGAATGCGCTCGACACGGTGATGTTGTTGGCCGCCTGCAGGATGATATTGCTGCCAGCGGTAACACCGGCAAAGCTGCCCCCCGCCCCGACGTTGAATGTGCTGGTCA
Organism: Gallionella sp.; assembly: GCA_036171255.1. Lineage (GTDB taxonomy): Bacteria > Pseudomonadota > Gammaproteobacteria > Burkholderiales > Gallionellaceae > Gallionella. The sequence continues at coordinate 16,378 of JAVHQS010000048.1, read as the reverse complement.
GGCCGGGGTCGTCGGTGAACGCTTCGGTGATATCTCCCGGCGGCGTGAATCCTGTGGTGTTGGCGTCGACCGTGGTCAGCGTGATATTGAGCGGATCAAGGAGCAGCGTACCCCCTGCACCGGAAGGCGCGCCGGCATCCACCTTGCCATCAAATACCAGATAGTTCTTGCCGGACACCTCGACGAAGCCACCGTTGCCTGCCGCTGCGCCACCGCGTGCGCCGATGCTGCCGTAATAGCGCGTCGCGCCGTCTGCCCAGACGACGATCCTGCCGCCGTTGCCCGAGGTCAATGCATCGGCACTGAGTTGCGCGTCCCGATCGACGTACGCGAATCTTGCATTCTGCTCCGTTCCTTTGCCCTGGAAGTTGCCGCCGACCAGCACGACACCGCCGCCCGCATCGCCGGAAGCATCGAGTTTCGCGCCGGCGAACAGGCCAACTTTATCGCCCAGCAGCTTGATCGTGCCGCCGCTCTCCCCGGCGTCGCGACCGGATGCATCCAGGGTACCGGAGACGCTGACCACACCCTGTTCTCCGCCTTCGAGGCGAATGACCCCGCCCTGATTGCGGACCGTGCGCGCTTCGACGATGCCGGTGTTGTTGACTACCGAACCGGTCAGCGTGTTGGCGGCTCCGGCCGTCATGATCACTTGGCCGCCATCCGCCCGGATCAGTTGTTTGTTCTCAGCCAAGGCATCGAGTGTGCCTTGGTCGATGCTGTAGGAGAGCAGTGAGCCGTTGTCGAGATTGAGCGTCACTTTGTCGCCCGCAGCAAGTAGCGCTGTACCGAGGGTGGCGGTGATCACCCCTTCGTTGCGCACTGCGGGAGCCAGCAAAGCGATATAGCCGCCGTTCGCGGCGGTCAGGCTACCCTGGTTGATGACACTGCCGGACTGATTACCGTTATTGCTGAAGCGGTAATTGCCCGCCAGAAAATCCGCATTGTTCAAGCCAAGCGTGGATGCGGCCAGGCCGCCCACATCCACTCGCGCGCCTTGGCCGAACAGCACGCCATTCGGGTTGAGAATGAAGACTTGCCCGTTGGCAGTCAGGCTACCGAATATCCGGCTGGGGTCTTGTCCGAGGATGCGGTTTAAGGCAATGGCCGATGCGTTGGGCTGGTTGAATCTGACCGCTTCGTTGGATGCGATGGAGAAGGTGTTCCAGTCGATCGCGAGTTTCTGTGTGTGCTGGGTGATGGTGGTGGTGACACCTGCCTGTGCAACATTGCCCGTGCCCGCCGTCACTTGTCCGCCGGTAGGGGATGCATATGCCATTGGTGCCATCAGCGCAAGCACTGCCGCGATCAGCTTGCGTCCTGACATCGACTTGCCGCGCCCTTTGGCGTTTTCCGCGACCACAACCCACGTGCCGGAGATTTGATTCCAGATGAGTCTATAGGCGCGATTCAGCGAAGCGTGGCGTTTCATCCCTTCTCCCCTTGGAAATCCACTTACTATTGAAATAGACAGATATGGTAGCCGATGGTTCTATCAGGTTTTCATAATACTATGAACCATAACACTTACCAGGTTATTGGTGCCGCAAAACCTCTCTCAAAAGAATTACATGCGTAATCGGGAATCGAGAACCTCAGCCGTACAGCTTGCGGCCGCGTATCCGGGCGCGATGTGCCTTGCGCTGTTCGGCCTCGGTGAGCGCTCTCGGCTTCTTGCCCTCGAACGGATTCTTGCTGGAGTTATATTGTATCCTCATCGGCGTGCCTTGCAGCTTGAAGATCTCGCAGAAGATGCGTTCCAGATAGCGCGAGTAGCTGGCTGGCACGTCGTCCAGACCGCTGCCGTGGATCACGATCAGCGGCGGGTTGCTGCCGCCCTGGTGGGCGTAACGCATCTTGGGCGTGAAACGCCCGCCCTTCGGCGGCGCCTGTTTTTCCAGCGCGCCGATCAGGGCGCGAGTGAGCTTCGGCGTGGACAGTTTCGCCATCGCCGCCGCATAGGCTTCGTTCACCGATTTCAACACGTTCGCGACGCCGTTGCCGTTCAGCGCCGAGATGTAATGACGTTTGGCGAAACTCAGAAAATGCAGCTTGCGCTCGATGTCGTTCTTCACCATGTCGCGCTGATGCTCGTCCAGCCCGTCCCATTTGTTCACCGCCAGCACCAGGGCGCGTCCGGCCTGCAACACGAAGTCGGCGACATGCGCGTCCTGTTCGGTGATCTGGTCGCGCGCATCCACCACCAGCACCACCACGTTGGCATCCTCGATCGCCTGCATGGTCTTGATCACGGAGAATTTCTCCACCGCCTCTTCGACCTTGCCGCGCCTGCGCACCCCGGCGGTGTCGATGATGGTGTATTGCTTGCCGTCGCGCTCGAAGTCGATGTAGATGCTGTCGCGCGTGGTGCCCGGCTGGTCAAACGCGATCACGCGCTGCTCGCCGAGGATAGCATTCACCAATGTGGATTTTCCGACGTTGGGACGTCCGACGATGGCAATCTTCGGCGGATGCTCCACACCGGATTCTTCTTCCACCACCTCAAGCGGGAAATTCTCCAGCGCGATCTCCACCACCTCGGCCACGTTGTCGCCATGCGCCGAGGAAACCGGCAACGGCTCGCCCAGCCCCAATTCGAAGAACTCGGCAGTCACCTTGGCACGCTGCATGCCTTCGGCTTTGTTGACCAGCAGCAGGATCGGCTTGCCGGTCTTGCGCAACTGCGCGGCGATGATCATGTCCTGCGGCGTGCATCCGGCACGGCCGTCCACCAGGAACAACACAGCATCGGCTTCGTCCACGGCCTGACGGCTCTGTTTGGCCATCTCGAACATGATGCCGTCCTTGGCGACCGGCTCCAGCCCGCCGGTATCCACCACCAGGTAGGGTCTGTCCCCTACCCGGCCCCGCCCGTAATGGCGGTCGCGGGTGAGGCCGGGCTGATCGGCGACCAGTGCGTCGCGACTGCGCGTGAGACGGTTGAACAGGGTGGACTTGCCCACATTCGGACGGCCGACTAAAACCAATGTAGGCAGCATTCGGATACTTTCTTTTTATTTGATCGACAGCGAATACAGTCCGCCGGCGCGCGTCTGCACCAGCAGCCCGTCATCCAATCCGATCGGGGTTGCCTGGATCGCGCTGCCGTCCAGTTTGATGCGAGCGGCGAAGCTGCCGTCTTCGCGGCCCAAGCCGTGCAGGTAGCCTTCGTAATCGCCGACCACGACGTATTTGTCCGAAGCATAGGGCGTAGCGGCGTCGCGCATGAACATCTGTTCGTTCTTCCACACCGTGCTGCCGCTGGTCTTGTCCAGCGCGATGACCGATCCGGCCGCATCGCTCAGGTAGAGATATTTGCGCAACAACACCATGCCCTTGTCGCTGGAGATGTCGCGGTTCCACAGCGGACTGCCTTGCGCGGCGTCATAACAGGCCACGCGCCCCTGAAAGGCGATGGCGCAGACCTGCTCGTCATCGGCTACCGGGTTGCTGGTGATGTCGCTGATGCGCTCCAGTTCGGTGTTGCCGCGCGGTTGGGACACCGAGGTTTCCCATATCAATGCCCCGTCCTTGATATTGATCGCTGCCAACTTTCCGCCGGCGAACCCGGCGAATGCCACGCCGCGCTGCAACGTCACACCCGCATGGCTGCGCACTACCAGGGCCGGTGTACTGCGCTCATACAGCCACACACGCTTGCCGTCAGTCGCGTTCAAACCGGCAATGCGCCCGTCACCGCTGCGCACCACCACCACACCCTCTGCGGCTTGCGGCGCGCTCAGCACTTCGCTGGAGACTTTGCTCTTCCAGCGCAACTTGCCGGCTTCGTCATAAGCCAGCACATAACCCTTGTCGCTGCCGATCAGCACCAGACCCTCTCCGCTGCCCACCCCGCCGGAAACCGTGATGTCGCTTTCCACGCGCCAAACCTGCTTGCCGGTGGCGCGTTCCAGCCGCGTCAACGTGCCTTTGCCGGACACGCCGTAGATCGCGTCATGGGTCAGCGCAGGTTGCAACAGGTTCGCTTCCGAGCCGCCAAGATCGGCATGCCAACGCACGTCGAACTTGGCCGTCTCGCTGAACCCCACCAGTTTGGCAGGCTCCACGCCCTCCTTCTTACCCATCCAGCCTCGCATGGTATCTACCGCCGAGCAGCCGCCCAGCGCAAGCAGTGCCAACAACAACACCTGTCCTGAGCTACGTCGAAGAGCCTGTCCTGAGCCTTGTCGAAGGAGCAGATTGACCGATCTCATTTTGCCGCTCCGAGCGCGTCCAGCTTCATCTGGATCAGGTTGCGGTACGCGCTCTTGGCATCGGTCTTTTCGTAAGCCAGCTTGTAGGCCGTTTTTGCCTCCTCTGTCTTGCCCTGCGCGCTCAACACGTCGCCTTTCAGGTCGGCATACAGACCGTCGAACGATGCCGGGTGCTTGGCTTCCAGCCGCTTCATCGCATCGGCATAATTCTTCTCGTCCAGCAGCACGGCGGCCAGACGCAGCCGCGCCACATCCTTCAGGCTGTCTTCGCCGCCGTGAGCGATGACCCATTGCAATTGCGTCTTGGCACGTGCCGCATCTTTGCCCTGTTCGTTCACTTGCGCGGCCAGCAATGCGGCGCGCGAGGCATAGGCGGTGGCAGCGTATTTGTCCATCACGGCGGCGGCGGCGTCGTTGATCCGCCTGGCGTCGTTGCTGGACATCTGCTCGATGAACTGCTGATACAAGGTCGCGGCTTCGCCGGCCTGCTTGTGCTGGTAATACTGCCAGCCGCGCCAGCCGCCCATCGCGACGACGACGACCAACACCGCACCCAGTATCAGGTTGCCGCTATCCTTCCACCACGCCTTGAATGCCTCGAGTTGTTCCTGTTCCTGCAAGTCCAATGCTGCCATGTTCTACCTCGTCTCTACTTGATGATGTTATTGATCGTTGCAACGAGTTGGCTCACGCCCACCCGCACTTGTTCTCCGCCCCGCATCGGCTTCACGCCGGCTTCGTTCGCCCGCGCTTCGTCATCGCCGATCACCACCGCCACGCGCGCGCCGCTGGCATCGGCCTTCTTCATTTGCGACTTGAAACTGCCGCCACCGCAATGCATCAGCACGCGCAGATCGCCGTCGCGCAATTGCTCCGCCACATGGCTGGCCAAGCGGCCGGCCAACTCGCCCTGATGCACCAGATACACCTCCAGTTCCGCTTTGGGCAGCGCCATGCCGTCGTCCTGCAACAACGCCAGCAAACGCTCCACACCCATCGCGAAACCGGTCGCGGGAGCGGGCTTTCCGCCGATCTGTTCGATCAGCCCGTCGAAACGGCCGCCGGCGCAGATGGTACCCTGCGCACCGAGCCGCGTGGTCACCCACTCGAACACGGTCCGGTTGTAATAATCCAGCCCGCGCACCAGACGCGGGTTGATCTCGAACGCCACACCGTGCCGCTTGAGTATCGCCTGCACCGCCACGAAATGCTGCAACGCATCGTCCTCCAGCTCGTCCATCAGCTGCGGCGCGGCAGCGATCAACTCCTGCATCGCAGGATTCTTGCTGTCCAGGATGCGCAGCGGATTGCTGTGCAAACGGCGCGTGGCATCGGCATCCAACGACTCTTGGTGCTGCCCGAAATAGGCGATCAACTTGTCGCGATGGCGATGCCGCGAAGCCGCGTCGCCGAGCGTGTTCAGTTGCAGCGCGACATCGCGCAGACCCAGTTTCTTCCACAGCCGCGCGCACATCATGATCTGTTCGGCATCGATGTCCGGCCCGGCAAAACCCAGCGCTTCCACGCCGACCTGATGGAACTGGCGGTAGCGCCCCTTTTGCGGGCGCTCATGGCGGAACATCTGACCGCTGTAATACAAGCGCTGCGGCGCGTTATACAGCAAATTATGCTGCAACGCCGCGCGCACGCAGGATGCCGTGCCCTCGGGACGCAGCGTCAGGTGATCGCCGTTCAGCGAATCCTCGAAGCTGTACATCTCTTTTTCGACGATGTCGGTCACTTCGCCGATCGCCCTTTTGAACAATGCCGTAGGCTCAACCAGCGGCATGCGGATGTTGCGATAGCCATAGCTGTGCAGCCAGTCGCGCACCGCCTCCTCGAACCATAACCACAACTCCGCCTCGTCCGGCAGGATGTCGTTCATGCCTTTTACGGCTTGTAGTGTTTCGTTGCTCATGATTTCAAATTCGTGAAACGTGAAAAGTGATGCCCACCCGGCGCCTCGCGCCACCCTCCCTGTCGGGAGGGGTACGTTTCACATTTCACCTTTCACGTTTCACATATTTTTTAGCGACATACTCGTCCACTATGCGGATGAATTCCGCCGCGATGTTGTCGCCGCGCAGGGTCATCGCCTTCTCGCCGTCGATATACACCGGTGCGGCGGGGCTTTCGCCGGTTCCCGGCAGGCTGATGCCGATGTTCGCCAGCTTGCTCTCGCCCGGCCCGTTCACCACGCAACCCATCACCGCCACGGTCATGTTCTCCACGCCGTCATACTGCTCGCGCCATACCGGCATCTGGCTGCGCAGGTGCGACTGGATGCTTTGCGCCAATTCCTGGAAGAAGCTGCTGGTGGTGCGTCCGCAACCCGGGCACGCCGTCACCATCGGCGCGAACGCGCGCAAGCCCATGGTCTGCAAGATCTCCTGTGCGACCAGCACTTCCTGCGTGCGATCGCCGCCCGGTTCGGGTGTCAGTGAAATACGGATGGTGTCGCCGATACCTTCCTGCAACAGCACCGCCAGCGCGGCCGTGGAAGCCACGATACCCTTGGAACCCATGCCCGCCTCGGTCAGGCCGAGATGCAACGCATAGTCGCATTGCAGCGTCAGCGCGCGATACACCGCGATCAGGTCCTGCACCTCGCTGACCTTGCAGGACAACACGATGCGGTTATGCGCCATGCCCAACTGTTCGGCGCGCTGCGCGCTTTCCAATGCGGAAGCGATCAGCGCGGCACGCGTCACTTCGCGCACATCCTTCGGCCGAGGCAGACGCGCATTCTCGTCCATCATGCGCACCACCAGATTCTGGTCCAGACTGCCCCAGTTCACGCCGATGCGTACCGGCTTGTCGTACTTGATCGCAGTCTGAATCATGATGGTGAACGGATCATCTTCGGCACGGTTGCGTCCGACGTTGCCCGGATTGATGCGGTATTTCGCCAGAGCCTGCGCGCAATCGGGAAACTCGGTGAGCAGCCGATGGCCGTTGTAGTGGAAGTCGCCCACCAAGGGCACATCGCAACCCAGCGCATCGAGACGGCGGCGGATATGCGCGACCTGCGCGGCAGCCTCGGGCGTATTGACGGTGATGCGCACCAGTTCCGAGCCGGCCTGCGCCAGTTCGAACACCTGCCGCGTGGTCGCCTCGGCATCGGCGGTATCGGTGTTGGTCATCGACTGCACCACCACCGGCGCGCCTCCGCCCAGCATCACTTTGCCGACCAGCACCCGTTGCGACGGGCGGCGTTTGATAACGGCTTCGCTCATCGTAACGGGAACTCGCGCAGCGAAACCACATCCCTCTCTCCCGCTTGCGGGAGAGAGCCAGGAGAGATAACCAGCCACTTGGTTGTCGTTCTTTGACAACTTAGTGGAATGGCTAGGAGTTCCATCAGGGAAACGGGCATGGCCGGTTTCATTATCAGGAGAATTCTATTTGCCATGCCCGTTACTCCACCGTCAAGCGCGCCACTTCGCTTGAAGAATTGATGTAGTCAGCCAAGTCCACCTGCTTGCCGCGGTAGTACACGCGCACCTTTTCGGCATGCCCGATCACCAGCGAGAACGGCGCACGGCCATCCAGGCGCAACTCGCTGCCGCGCGTGTTGACCTGCGACGACAGCGTCTTGCCGGACTTATCCTTGATCTCGGTCCATGACTCGTCGTCGAATACCAGACGCAGTGCGGTGTCTGACGATGTTGTAACGGCTTCGACCGCCGGCTTTGCCGATGCAGGCTGAGGTTGCGGCGGCTGAACCAGGGGCTTGGCAGCCGGAACCGGTGACTGTACCGGCTGGACCAATGGTTTGACTGGCTTGGGCAGAGGCTGCGTTTCCGCAACCGCTGATTTTGCTGGCGATGCGGCGGCGGCCGCTGACGCGGCGATCGCGTCGGGATCAGGCGATGCCGCGATTATTTCGACATGATCGGGCAACGGAAGCGGCGTTTCAACCGGCGACACCTTGGCGACCGGTTCCACTGCGACCGGTTGCGGCGTGTTGAAATGCCACAGCGCAAACCCGGCCACAAACAGCGCGATCAGCAGCGCGGCACCCAACCAGATGAGGTTCTGCTGGCGTGCCGATTGTGCAGTCGGGAAAGGCACTTCGACGGAAGCAGGCATATTCTGCTCCGGCACGGCTTTGGCTTCCGGCAACAAGGCCAACAATGGCTGTGCATCCAGTTGCAGTATCTTGGCGTAGCTGCGCACGAAGCCGCGCACAAAGGTCATCTCCGGCAGACGCTGAAAATCATCGGCTTCCAGCGCCTCGATTTGACGCGGCGCAAACTTGATCTGGCCCGCCACATCCGCCACGCTCAAACCGAGCCGTTCGCGCGCCTCGCGCAGGGTGCGTCCCGGCGTGGTGCCGGACAAGCTGGCGGCCGGGGTATCGTTAGCTTCGTGCTGTTCCATCGGTTGGCCGTTCGTCTTAGTGATTGGCGTTCAGCAAACGGGTTTCGCTTGCATCCGGGAAACGTTTGCGCAGTTGCAGCGCGTAGCTGGCTTCCGAATTACGATCGCCGGCCTTGCGTTCGATGCGCACCGCCAGCCATAGTTGCTCCGCAGTCAGGCTGTCGGTCTTCTCGGAAAAGCCCGCGAAATATTTCTTTGCGGCGAGGTAGTCGCCATTGGCGAATCTCAGTTCCGCCATCCCCAGCATAGCCTGCGGCAGACCCGGCTGAACCTGCAGCGCCTGCTGCAGGAACCCCTCGGCATCCTTGTCGTTGCCGGCCTTTTTGGAACACAGACCGGCATTCAGATAGGCTCGCTCCGGAGTTTCGTACAGCGGATTCTTCAATGCAGCCATGAAATGCGCGATGGACTCCTTCTCCCTGCCGCGCTGGCACAGGAACCAGCCGTAGTTGTTATGCGCCTCGGAATCCGCCTTATCCAAACGCAGGCTCTGCTGGAAATTCTCTTCGGCTTCCTTGTCTTCGTGCAGTGCCATATGGATCAGACCGCGCATACTGTACGCGGGCGCGTAATTCCGGTCGGCCTGCAAGGCCAGATCGATCTCGCTCAGCGCGATACCCATCTGCGCGCGCTCGTAGTAGGCACCGGCCAATTCGGTATGGATCTTGGCGCTCGCGTTGACGGTTCTTCTGACCTGTTCGGAGGTATTCCCTTCGCGAACGGGCGCTGTGCCGCAACCTGCCAACACGAATAACAGGAACAACCCCATTGCTGTCGATTTTTTCATCAGTGCACCTCGGCTATTCATTGATGTAGTTCCGCAACTGCGCGTTGCATGGTTCGTTTGGTCTTGTCCTGCACTTGTCCGGCCAACTGCCCGCAGGCCGCAGCGATGTCGTCGCCGCGTGTCTTGCGCGTGGTCGTCACGATGCCCGCCTGCATCAGCACATCGCGAAAACGCCGGATCGCATCCGGCCTGGAACGCTGGTAATGCGTTTGCGGGAACGGGTTGAACGGGATTAGGTTGAACTTGCACGGCACGTCGCGCACCAGACGCACCAGCTCATGCGCCTGTTGCACCGAATCGTTCACCCCGTCCAGCAGCACGTATTCGAAGGTGATGAAATCGCGCGGCGCTTTTTCCAGATAACGCTGGCAGGCAGCCATCAGTTCCCTGAGCGGATACTTCTGGTTGATCGGCACCAGCACGTCGCGCAGCTTGTCGTTCGGCGCATGCAGCGATACCGCCAGCGCCACCGGACACTCGTCGCGCAAGCGATCCATCGCTGGGACGATACCGGAGGTGGACACCGTCACGCGGCGGCGCGACAGCCCGTAAGCGTGATCGTCCAGCATCAGGCGCAGCGCACTCACCGTGTTGTCGAAATTCAGCAGCGGTTCGCCCATGCCCATCAGCACCACGTTGCTGATCTTCCAGTTGCCGTCGGCGTCCTTGCCGAGCTGGTGGTTCGCCCACCACAACTGGCCGATGATCTCCGCCACGCCGAGGTTGCGGTTGAAGCCCTGCTTGCCGGTCGAACAGAACGCGCAATCCAGCGCACAGCCCGCCTGCGAGGAGACGCACAGCGTGCCGCGCGTCTCCTCGGGGATGTACACCGTTTCCACGGCATTGCCGGTGCCGACGTCCAGCAGCCACTTGCGCGTGCCGTCGTCGGACAGTTCTTCGCGCACGATGGTCGGCGCGGTGATACAGGCACATTGCGCGAGCTTGTCGCGCAACGTTGCTGCGATGTCGGTCATCGCAGCGAAATCGGACTCCCCTTCTTTGTATATCCAGCGCATCAACTGCCGCGCACGGAACGGCTTTTCGCCCATTTCCGTAAGATAGACAGCCAGTGACTGTGCATCAAAGTCGAGGAGGTTTTGCTTCATCTGGCTAGACGTGAATTAACGCGAGTAGACGTTCAGTGCCGGGAAGAAATACGCGATCTCGACCGCCGCCGTTTCAGCCGCATCGGAACCGTGCACCGCGTTCGCATCGATGCTGTCGGCGAAATCGGCACGGATGGTGCCCTTGTCGGCCTTCTTCGGATCGGTCGCGCCCATCAGATCGCGGTTCTTCAGGATCGCGCCCTCGCCTTCCAGCGCCTGGATCATCACCGGACCGGAGATCATGAAGCTGACCAGATCGTTGAAGAACGGACGGGCTTTGTGCACGGCGTAAAAACCTTCCGCTTCGGCACGGGACAATTGCACCATGCGTGCGGCAATGATCTTCAGTCCGGCATTTTCAAAGCGGCTATAGATTTGACCGATGACATTCTTGGCAACTGCATCGGGTTTGATAATCGACAGGGTACGTTCAACAGCCATGCTACATTCTCCAGATAAAAGTTAATAAAAAACAGCGCGGTATTCTATCAGGATTTACCTAGCTTCGCCCCTGCAATTCAACTTGCACCGCATCTTCTTCGACCTCTGCCCGATACTCCGCCGCAACCGCCACGCCCGCCACGCACACCAGTTCTTCGCCGCAATACAGCAGCGGCAGGCGGTCGCGCTGCCAGGGGGGGGCGTGGTGTTCCTGCAGCAGGTTCTTCAGCGTGCGCGTCGCCGCATTCGGCTGGGGATGCAACGTTTCGCCGCCGCTGCGCAGGCGCAGCGTCACCGGCGCGCGCTGCAATTTCGCCAGGCTGATTCCCTGACCGATGCCGCGCTGGAAGATGATGCGGCGATGCAGCGCGGGCCAATCCAGTCCGGCTTCGCCGTGCCACGGCAACACCAGGCTGCGGTCGAATTCGCCCAGCGCGTGCAGCGCATACACCCTGCCCCGATAGCGGCGCACTTCGTAATCGCCGTAGGCGACGCACACTGCCGCATCCTCCCGCGCGCCGCACAGTTGCCGCAGCATGTCGTCGATCTGCACGGTTTGCGGCATCGGCGCACCGCACTGATGCAGGAACCAGCGCAGCAGGTTTTTGGCGCGGGGCTGGGAGAGGGATTGCAGGCGCGATACTTCGAGATGGAACTCTTCACCCTCTCCCCTGGCCCCTCTCCCGCTTGCGGGAGAGGGGAATAAATCCGGCGCATCCAGCCGCGCGAGGTCGTCGAGCAGTTCGCCCGCCTCGGCGAAATGCTGCGCGCTGCGCGCCAGCGTGTCGCGATAGGCAGGAAACCGCTCGCCCAGCAACGGCAGCACGCGATGGCGCAGGAAGTTGCGCGGGTAGCTGTCGTCCGCGTTGCTCTCATCCTCCATCCATTGCAGTTGGTGCGCGGCGGCATAGTCGAGGATCTCCCGGCGGGAACAGTGCAGCAGCGGCCTGACCAGCGAGACCGGATCGGTGCGTTCGGAGAACAGAGGCATCGCGCTCACGCCGCGCAAACCCGCGCCGCGCAACAATTGCAGCAGCAGGGTCTCCGCCTGATCGTCGGCGTGGTGTGCCAGTGCCACGAAATCGCAGGACTGTCTGGCGAACGCCGCATGGCGCAGCTTGCGCGCCGCCGCCTCGATGCCATGCGCGCGCAGCGGGGCAATGTCCACGTGTTCGATATGCAAGGTGATGTGGTGATGTGCGCACAACTCGGCACAGAAATCCGCCCACGCATCGGCATTCGGACTGATGCCGTGATGGACATGCAATGCGGAAAGTTGCCAGGAGAAACGCGCGGAAAGTTTGTGCAGCAGATGCAGCAACACCACCGAGTCCACCCCGCCGCTCAACCCGATCAGAATGGAGCTATGCGCGGGAAGCAACGGCGCGATCTGCGCCGCGACCCGTTCAGCGAGATCAGCTAAGTTCGACTTCCTTGAACTTGCCATAACTCATCAGGCGGTTGAAGCGATCCTGCATCAGATCGGCAGTCGGTTTGTTCTGCGCCGTTTTCAGCGCATCCTGCAACGCCTTTTTCACGTTCTGCATGGTCGCCGCATAGTCGCGATGCGCGCCGCCCAGCGGCTCGCTGATGATCTTGTCCACCATGCCCAGCGCCTTCAGACGCGTGGCGGTGATGCCCAGCGTCTCGGCGGCATCCGGGGCTTTTTCCGCACTCTTCCACAGGATCGAAGCGCAGCCTTCCGGCGAGATCACCGAGTAGGTGCTGTATTGCAACATCAGCAGCGCATCGCCCACCGCGATCGCCAGCGCGCCGCCGGAGCCGCCCTCGCCGATCACGGTGCAGATGATCGGCACGCGCAACTCGCTCATCTCGTACAGGTTGCGTCCGATCGCCTCGGACTGGCCGCGCTCTTCCGCGTTCACGCCGGGATAGGCGCCGGGCGTATCGATGAAGGTCATGATCGGGATACCGAACTTCTCCGCCAGGCGCATCAGGCGCATCGCCTTGCGGTAGCCTTCCGGGCGCGGCATGCCGAAATTGCGCGCGATCTTTTCCTTGGTGTCGCGGCCCTTCTGATGGCCGATCACCATCACGCTCTGTCCGTTGAAACGCGCCAGACCACCCACGATGGCTTTGTCGTCGGCAAACGAGCGGTCGCCGTGCAACTCCTCGAAATCGGTGAACAGGTGCTCGATGTAATCGAGCGTGTACGGGCGTTGCGGATGGCGCGACACCTGCGATATCTGCCACGACGAGAGCTTGGCATAGACGTCCTTGGTCAGCGCTTCGCTCTTCTTCGACAGGCGCGAGATCTCGTCCGCGATGTCGAGCGCCGAATCGTCCTGCACATAGCGCAGTTGCTCGATCTTGTCTTCCAGTTCGGCGATGGAACTTTCAAAATCCAGAAATGATACTTTCATGTTTAATCCTTACTGTTGCGGCTCAAAATGCGGCGCGATGATACTACAAACCGAAGAACCGCTTGATAGTCTCCAGCACCTCATGCTGCTGGTGGTGCATTTCCTTGTGCATGGTTTCATCGTCGAGATTGTGCAGCACACTATCGAGTTCGGCGCGGCGCTCGACCAGGATGCGCGATATTTCGTCGGCGAGGACGGGACGTTCCAATATAATTTCGGCAAATGCTTCCTTGTCGAGGCGGTAACATTCCACATCGGTTTTGGCGATCACCGAGGCGGCGCGCGGCGTACCTGTCATCATCCCCATCTCGCCGAAGAAACTGCCCTTGGACAACACCTTGAGAGCGAGCTTCTCGCTATTCGCGGCCTCAACATAAACCTCGGCATCGCCATTAATAATGATATACAGCCAGTGCGCGATCTCGCCCTGCCTGGAGATAATGTTGCCTTTGGCAAACGGCGAGTACTTCAACCGCTCGGCCAGCGCGCGCATTTCGTCCTGGGTCATTTGCGCGAACAACTCGACACGCTTGAGCGTCTTGATGCGCAGCAGCAATTCGCGCTGATGCAGCGCTTCTTCGTATTTCTCGTTTTCCTTGATGAAGTGGACGTTCTGCTCTTCCACGGTGAGTTTGATCCCGGCACGCTCCAGCGCGGTATACACATGCCAGCGCACCGCCGCGTCGGTCGGATCGTCTACCGCCAGATCGGTCAGCCAGTAGCGCAGCGCGTAGCGCGCGCAGCCCTTGTCCATCTCCATCAGCACGCAATTCGGTACGGGTTTCTTCGCCACGTTGTTGACTTCCGCCTGCTGGATGGCGTCTTCCACCGCGCTGACCACGCGGGTCGGCGTGATGTCCAGATTGACGGCAAACCAGATCCAGCGGCGCAACTGCACCGGCTGGTCGGTGCGCCGTCCCAGTACCAGGAATTTGTTCTTCATCAACTGGCTGTTGGGGAACACCACGGTTTCCCAGTTGCGTGTCTCGACCAGCGTCGAGCGCCAGCGGATGTCCACCACGCGCCCGACCACGTCGTCCACTTTGATCCAGTCGCCGATCTCGATGGAGTTATCCAGCTGCAACGCCAAGCCGCCGAGAATGTTGCCCAGCGTATCCTGCATCGCGAATGCCACCACCGCCGTGATCATCGCCGACGTCGCGACGATGCTGCCCAGATCCAGCCCGGCGTAACGCAGCCGCACCAAGCCCCATGCGATATACGCGATGATGACGAAGATATCTTCCGCGATACGCGGCGGGGTCAGCCGAATGAGCGGCAGCACGATGCGGAACAGCAGCAAGCCCCACAGCCGGATCACTGCAATCCCCGCGCCGATCACAGCGGCTTCGTGGAATACCGCAGCGGCGGAAGTGAATTGCAACGCGTGGATCAGGCCGCTGATGAGTTGCAAGCCCAGACAGGCAAAAAAGAAAATCAGCGTATTCAGAATGCTCTTGCGCTCTTCCTTGCGAAAATGGAACAGCAAAAACGCGACGGCCAGTGCCATGACCAGCACCGGCAACGATTCCTCACGCCAGGAAAACCGAATGGCGGCATCCCAAAAACCCATGACCGCTCCTAAGCTTTTTATGTCCGGATTCTACACCAACGAATAGTCGGCCAAGCGCCTGGTTCGCCGCCAGAACGCCCATGCACCGGCGCGCGCCAGCAGCATCTGCCGGACATTATCTCCACCCACAATATCTATCTGCAACTGCGCGATTTTTCCGGCGCGCAACGCCTGCCATAGCGGTTGTGCGTAGCCGGTCTCGAAATCCTGCAAGGCATCGCGCCAGGCAGCCAGATCGCCGCGCTGCAACGCGGAACGCAGCCCCGTCCACACCAGCAACTGCCGGCCATCGCCTGCATCGTCACGCCAGCGCTCCGGCCACTCCGTAAACGGGATACCTGCGGCATCGGCCAGCATCTCCACGATCACCTCATTGGAACTGACACTGCCGTAAGTCTTCTGCAACGGCGCAATTATGCCGCCGCCCCACAGCCACACGCTGTTGACCGGCAACGCGCCGCGCGCTTCGCGGGCCTCGTTGAGCGGATGCGCGAACAACAGCATCTGGATCTCGTTGAACAGTTGATGCCAGCGCATCGCCTCCACCCCCCTGGGCAGCAAGCCACGCACGTTGCGTCCGGCAGCCTGCGACAGCGGCACGGTCTCGATGTACGGCACACGCTCGAGCCGCACATACCAGCGCTGCGGGTGCGGCGCAAAAAACTCCATACCCTGTCCGGCAAAGTGTTCGTTCAGGCTGGCGCACAGCTGCAACGCCTCGTCCGCGCTGACCTCCGGGTTCGGCAGCAACACCAGTTGTTCGCGCTGCAAGCGCAGATGGGCCGGATCGGCACGCAACCAGCATCCCTCGCCCAGCCCGTCGAACGCCGCAGCCAGCGGCGCAATCGGCGCACCCGGCTGGCACGGCACGCCAAACAATTCGCACAAATGATTTTCCAAGGAAGCCCCCATCCCACCCGTTCGCCCCGAGCCTGCGGAAGGGTCGCCGCTCTGCGGCGGGACACCCACCGGCGTACCCCTTGCGGGCGCTGTCGAAGCACCCTCCCCCGTTCGTGCTGAGCCTGTCGAAGCACCACGCGCCAGCATCTTTTCCAGCGCGGGCAAGTGCAGATCCGCGCAAACCCCGGCAGCAAAATCTTCCGGCAGGAATAGATCGGTGATAACCAGATGGACGATTTTCATGGCGGCGAGTTTAGCATCTGCGCAAACGACCAAACCGCCCAAGCTTGCATATAAACCAAAGGGCGCCTCCAAAAATTCGTCATGCCGGACTTGATCCGGCATCCAGCTATTTGAATTAACCGGATTCCGGCTTTCGCAGGTAATGACAAAATCGGGATTCATAGAGATTCCCCAAGCTGGCAAGCAATATAGGCACAAACATTGTCGGCGCACTCAAGGGGTCGTATCCTTGCTGCCGTAAAGGCAATAAGAAAGCCCAGCGGGTTCGCCGCTGGGCTTTCGGATACAGATTCAGCCTTTCGGCTTCATCTTTATTGTAGCAACGGCTCTCACCCCGGATGAACTAC
>JAVHQS010000047.1:0-16759 GCA_036171255.1 Gallionella sp. | reverse complement strand
ATTGCCGCCCGCACCGAAGAAAACCAGCGTGCAGGGTTCCGGGCTTTTCATGTCAGCATCCTTTGTGGTGATTTTGCCCAATCCCGGCGCTCGAATGCTCGAATGCGATCCGCCGGACCGGGGTAAATATTTCGGGGATTGCTATTTTAGCGCACTTGCGGTTAAGCGAGCACTTCAAATCTGAAACGGCGCTCTAAAGCCGGGTTAATATAGAAGCGATATCGCCTCCTGCTACATCGGTGAAATAAACACACTCACGCGCAACTTTTTCAACTGGTCGCGCAGTTGCGCTGCCTTCTCGAACTCCAGATTTTTCGCGGCTTGCAGCATTTCTTTTTCCAGCCGGGCGATCTCTCTGGAGACTTCCTTCTCGCTCATCGCCAGATATTTTGCCTGCACTTGCGCGGCCTTGAGCTGGCTGCGTGCCGCATCGGGTTCGTAGATGCCTTCGATGATGTCCTTGATGCGCTTCTGCACACCTTGCGGGGTGATGTTGTGCGCGAAGTTGTAGGCCACTTGCTTGATGCGGCGGCGTTCGGTCTCGCCGATCGCCAGACGCATCGAGTTGGTGATCCGGTCGCCGTACAGGATCGCCTTGCCGTTGATATGACGCGCGGCGCGGCCGATGGTCTGGATCAGCGAGCGCTCGGAGCGCAGGAAGCCTTCCTTGTCGGCATCGAGGATCGCGACCAGCGACACCTCGGGAATATCCAGGCCCTCGCGCAGCAGGTTGATGCCGACCAGCACGTCGAACATGCCGAGGCGCAGGTCGCGGATGATCTCGACGCGCTCGACCGTTTCAATGTCGGAGTGCAGGTAGCGCACCTTGATGCCGTGCTCGGTGAAATATTCGGTAAGGTCTTCCGCCATGCGCTTGGTCAGCGTGGTGACCAGCACGCGCTCGCCCGCCTTTACCCGCAGATTCACTTCGGACATCAGGTCGTCCACCTGATGCGTGGCGGGACGCACTTCGATGACCGGATCGATCAGCCCGGTGGGACGCACCAGTTGCTCCACCACCTGCCCGGCGTGTTCGGCCTCGTATACGGAAGGCGTAGCGGACACGAACACGCTCTGGCGCATGATGCGTTCGAATTCGTCGAAGCGCAGCGGACGGTTATCCATCGCGGACGGCAGACGGAAACCGTAGTTGACCAGATTCTCCTTGCGCGCGCGATCACCCTTGTACATGCCGCCCACCTGCGGAATCATCACGTGGCTTTCATCGAGGAACATCAGCGCGTTGGGCGGCAGATAATCCAGCAGCGTCGGCGGCGGCTCGCCCGCCTTGCGTCCCGACAGATGGCGCGAATAGTTCTCGATGCCTTTGGTGAAGCCGATCTCGTTGAGCATCTCCAGATCGTGGCGGGTGCGCTGCTCGATGCGCTGCGCCTCGACCAGCTTGTTCTCGCGCTGGAAGAATGCGATGCGCTCGGCCAGTTCGACCTTGATGGTCTCGATCGCATCCAGCACGGTACTGCGCGGCGTGACGTAGTGGCTGGACGGATACACGGTGTAGCGCGGCACTTTTTGCAGGATGTGGCCGGTGAGCGGGTCGAACAGCGACAGCGTTTCCACCTCGTCGTCGAACAGCGTCACGCGCAACGCGAAGTCGCTGCTTTCTGCCGGAAAGATGTCGATCACATCGCCGCGCACGCGGAACTTGCCGCGCGAAAAGTCCAGCTCGTTGCGCTCGTATTGCATCTCGATCAGGCGCTTGATCACGTCGCGCTGGTGCATCTTCTCGTTGTGGCGCAGGTGCAGGATCATGCCGTGATAATCCACCGGGTCGCCGATGCCGTAGATCGCCGAGACGGTCGCGACGATGATGCTGTCTTCGCGCTCCAATAGCGCCTTGGTCGCAGACAGGCGCATCTGCTCGATCTGCTCGTTGATGCTGGAGTCCTTCTCGATATACACGTCGCGCGACGGCACATAGGCCTCGGGCTGGTAGTAGTCGTAATAGGAGACGAAATACTCGACCGCGTTCTCGGGGAAGAACTCGCGCATCTCGGAATACAACTGCGCCGCCAGCGTCTTGTTCGGTGCCATGATCATCGCCGGACGACCGAGTTGCGCGATGACGTTGGCCATCGTGTAAGTCTTGCCCGAGCCGGTCACCCCGAGCAAGGTCTGGAACGACAGTCCGTCGCGTACCCCCTCGACCAGTTGCGCGATTGCCGCGGGCTGGTCGCCCGCCGGCTCGAACGGCTGGTGCAGAATGTAGGGACTGTTGGGGAAGGTCTTGATCACGGGTATAATCGGCGAAAATTCAGCGGCGAATTTTAGCACGCGAGCCTAACCCAACCGACCCAAACCAAAGGAAACCATCTTGGAACTCTCCAAACGCGTACAAGCGATCAAGCCTTCCCCTACTCTCGCCGTGACGGCACGTGCCGCCAAACTTAAGGCGGAGGGTAATGACATCATCGGGCTGGGCGCGGGCGAACCGGATTTCGATACGCCGCAGCACATCAAGGATGCGGCGATCGGCGCAATCAACAAGGGTTTCACCAAATATACCGCCGTCGGCGGCACGCCCTCGCTCAAGGCGGCGGTCATCGCCAAGCTCAAGCGCGACAACGGACTGGACTACACCGCGAAGCAGATCCTGGTGTCGTGCGGCGGCAAGCAGAGTTTCTTCAACCTCGCGCTGGCGGTGATCAACCCCGGCGATGAGGTGATCGTTCCCGCACCGTACTGGGTGTCGTATCCCGACATCGTCATCATCGCGGAAGGCAAGCCCGTGATCGTGCAGGCGGGCATCGAGCAGGGCTTCAAGATGACGCCCGCACAGCTGGAAGCGGCAATCACCCCCAAGACCAAAATGATGGTGATCAACAGCCCGAGCAACCCGTCCGGCGCGGTATACACGCTGGAAGATCTGCAGGCGCTCGGCGCGGTGTTGCGCAAACATCCGAATATCCTGATCGCCACCGACGACATGTACGAGCATATCGCGCTGACCGATGCCAAGTTCGTCAACATCCTGAATGCGTGTCCCGATCTGTATCCGCGCACCATGGTGCTGAACGGCGTGTCCAAGGCCTACGCGATGACCGGCTGGCGCATCGGCTATGCAGCGGGGCCGGAGAACATCATCACCGCGATGGAAAACGTGCAGTCGCAAAGCACTTCCAACCCGACATCGATCTCGCAAGTGGCGGCGGAAGCCGCGCTGAACGGCGACCAGGGCTGCATCGCGCCGATGCTGAAAGCGTTCCGCGAACGCCATGTGTTCGTGGTGAACGAGCTGAACAAGATACCGGGGCTGAGTTGCATCATGGCGGGCGGCGCGTTCTACGCCTTCCCCGATGCGCGCAAGGCCATCACCACCTTGCATAAAAAGGGCACTATCAAAGAAGCAACCGACATCGCGCTGTCCGAATACCTGCTGGTGCAAGCCGGCGTGGCCGTGGTGCCCGGCTCGGCGTTCGGCTCCGAAGGTTATATCCGCCTGTCCTTCGCCACCTCGATGGACAACCTCAAGGCAGCGCTTGAGCGTATAGCGAAAGCACTGGCTTGATCGCGTAACGCTCAATGCAAACCGCCGACGTTAATGTCGGCGGCATCTGGAATCTCCGAAGAAGCGCGGGAAAACTGTTGAACTGTCTGACAAGCCCAGGGGATTAGCGCCCGACCCGCAAAGTCGGACTGTCGGTGTTTCCACCGACTTGCAGCGCGACGATACCCATCGCGGTACGCATCGACAGATCAGCCGAAACTTTGCCCGACAGCTGCTGCTTGGCGACATCCAGCGTCCCGGTGGCGTTCAGCACACCGGCACTCATCTTCATCTGCCTGAAGTGATAGGCATTGTTGGCATAAGACAGTTCGCCGTTCAGTTCGTCAAAGTGCGTCCTGCCGCCCGGCAGATTTTCCCGGCTGCGCAGACGGGCGGTTTCGACGATATCCATCCCGTTGATGATGCCCTTCTTGATGACGAAGCTACCATCCATCACTGCCGCGTCGGTCAGTTTGGCCAAACTTGCCGCCTGCATCTGGAAGTGTGCGGAGCCATCCATGTCACCGGCGATCAGCTTGTTCACGTTTTGCATGGTGATGGTCTTGGCCACCAGCGAACCTTGGGCACTCCAACCGGAACGCCAGTTGATACGGGCATCGCCCAGCAGCATACCGCCCATGATCCGGCTATCGATATCGGTGATGGCCAGCTCGTCGCCGCTCAACTCGCCCTTTGCATTCAGTTCGTCGAACGGCCAGTCCGGCAACAACGGCAATGCCGTGCCGCGCACCGTGATAGCCACCTGCAGCTTGTTTTCCGGCGTGGCATTGAGGTCCAGCGCAAACTTGCCTCCGTCGGCCTGCAGTTTGGCTTGGGTGAATTTACCCGCCTGACCGTAACTCAGCTCTCCGGAAACACCCGTGATGCTGATGCCGTCCGCTTCCAGCTTGCCTTGGCTCAACTTGATATGCGCAACCGGATAGCCGGTGTCGGCGGCGACTTGTTGCATCCATGCGGACACCTGCTGTAGCGCCGCACCATTGACCTGTACGCCGTCCAGTTCGAGGCTGTTGATCGCTTTGGTCGAGGAAAATAAAGCTGAAAAAGCAAAATTCACCTGCGCATGCTGCGCCTGTATCTGCTTCAGTTCACCCACTGACACGTCAGTCAATTCCAGCCTGGGCGTAGGCAGCAAACGCCCGGCCACATGCCCGACCTGCACCGGCTGTTTCAAATTGCTGCCGAGCACCTGTGCGATCTTCGGTGCATAACCCTGCATCGGCAGCACATAGGGAACGGCAAACAACGCGACCAGCACCACCGCAAACAATCCCGCACCGGCCATGCCCCAGGGGATCGGCTTGCGGCTGGCTCGTTCAGCCGTCTTTTCTTTGGCGACACGAGAAGTCTCTGCGCGAGGCTGTGCAGCTTGCTGAGCGGCCCGCTCGGCATTAGCCTTGGCCGCTTCAACGGCGCGCTGTTCAGCTTCTGCCCAAGCCTTCGCCTGAGTGTCGGCAAGTTTTTTCGCTTCTGCTTCTGAAGGTACGCGCGCTTCCGCAGCGGGTTTGGCCTGTTCTTTTTCCGGCTTGCTTTCAGGGGGCTTGCTGGTGGCTGTCGCCGTTGCCGCCGGCTGCTGCGGTTTTTCTGCGACCGGCGGAACAACTTCTGCCGGCTCGATCCCTACCGTGTCGCGCAACAGTTGTGTAGCGATATCTTTATGATCCGGCTCGCCCTCGTGCTCTTCATGCACCACAGCCGGTGCGGCAGGTGTCGCGACGCCCAACGCACCAAAATTGAACGGTTCGAGCTTCATCGCCGGTCCGGCTTGTGTGGTCTGCGGCTGGACGGCTTCAACAACCGGCGCGACCGCATCGACCAATTCATAGACCGGATGCTCGCGCCCATGCTTGTCTTTTTGCGCACCGCGATATTTGAACAGTTCGGCGTATTCGTCGCTGAGACGCGAAACGAAATCGTAATAGGAGCGGGAAATATAGATCTGATCGGTGCCGGCAAAGCTCATCACGCGTTGCGCATCATTGATGCCGTCACCGACCATGTTGCCACGGCCATTCATGTCCTTGACGACATTGATCGGTCCGAGATGGATACCGATGCGCACTTTCAGATCCGGGAAATCCATATGCTCATTGGCCATCACCGTCTTGCGGAACTGCATCGCCACTTCCAGCGCATCCTCGGGATGCTGCATAAAACCGATCGCCGCGCCATCGCCGGTATCCAGGATGATGAGGTCGCTGTCTTCATACACCTTCAGACAGTCCGACACCAACTGATTGAATTGTTTTTTGACTTCGATCTGCTTGTTGACCGGTTGTTTGGTATAACCGACCACATCGAAGAACAGCACTGTCGCGCTGGTGGTACGTGCTTTCGCTCTGCTGTCCGCTCTTGCTTTGACCGGTTCGGCTGCAACACGTGCTTGCGCGGCAACTTGCGCACTGTGCAACAGCACGGCTTCCTGTTGCGCTTTCAAACTTGCCGTCTCGGCTTCCTGCCTGGCGCGTTGCTCCGCTTCTTCACGTGCCTTGGCCGCCTGTTGTTCGGCCTTCACTCGTGCAGCTTCCGCCTCTTCCTTGGCAAGGCGTTCTGCTTCTGCATGCGCCTGTTGTTTGGCAAGCTCTGCTTCCTGTTGTGCCTTTAAGATTGCCGTTTCGGCTGCTTGCCTGGCCTTCTCTTCCGCCTCTGCTTTGGCTTTGGCCGCTTCCAGTTCAGCGCGCGCTTGAGCTGCTTCCTGCTCGGCCTTAACCCGTGCGGCTTCCGCCTCTTCCTTGGCACGCCGCACCGCCTCTTCGCGTGCTTGTGCTTCGGCTAGCGCCTGTTGTTTTGCACGTTCTGCTTCTGCTTTGAGTCGCGCCGCCTCCGCTTCCTGGACTGCCTTCAACCTGACGGCTTCCGCCTCTTCTTTCGCACGGCGCGCCGCCTCTGCGCGTGCTTGTGCTTCGGCTGCCGCTTGTTGCTTCGCGCGCTCGGCTTCTTTTCGTGCCTTGGCCGCTTCCTGTTCGGCTTTGAGTCGGGCCGCCTCGGCTTCGTGCTGCGCCTTTAATCTGGCTGCCTCAAGTTCCTGTCTGGCTTTGGCTTCCGCTTCCTGTTGAGCTTTCAATCTGGCGGCTTCGGCTTCCTGTGCTGCTTTGGCTTCTGCAAGGGCACGAGCTTTCGCCTCTGCTTCTGCTTTGGCCGCTTCCAGTTCGGCACGCGCGCGCGCTGCTTCTTGCTCGGCTTTATGCCGGGCCGTTTCTGCTTCCTGTTGTGCTTTTAATTTGGCGGCTTCGTTTTCCTGCCGGGCTTTCATCTCCGCCTCGGCTCTTGCCTTGCTTTCGGCTTCAGCCTTCAACTTATCCGCTTGTGCCTTGACTGCTTCGGCAACCATCATCTCCGCAGTGGGCGCACGGAAAGCAGAAGTAAAATCCAATTCGCTGGAACCTTGATCAGCCGGCTTCTTAAGCGGCACGGACATCTTGGGCGGAACGGCCATTCTCGGTATGTTGCCCACTTTGGCCTTGTCCTGGATGAAGCCGCCCTTCTCCAATTCTTTGAACAGTTCGTCGAGCATGCTGCGCAGGCTGGGTGCGGCGCGCTTGCTGATCTCGCCAAACGTGGCAGTTCCGTCGACCATCAGCAAAGCGCGTTTAATATCGCCGTCAAGACGCCCAGTCTTGCTGCGTATCTCATCTTCGCCCGTGCCGGTTCTGATAAAAATTGTTTTACTGTCCATGTCGCATTCTAACTGATAGCAGCCCCATGTTTCGATTGAAAACTACTTTTTTGCGGGGGTGCCGGGTACGTTCTGGTTAGCGGCATTTTTTTCGTCATTCCTGCCGAACAATTTATTCAGGAAACCGCCGATCTTGATCCCTACCGCAGTGCCCAATCCGGGCCCGAGCAGCGCTGTACCCACTGCGGCTCCCGCCCAAGCCGATCCGCTGGGCCTGACGACCGGATTATTCAAGGTGCCGGAAATCACCATCGGCATACTCACCAGACCGATCGTGCCTTTGACATCGGCATCCAGCATCCCGCTGAGTTGCGATGTGGGGCTGATGTCGATCTTGCCGTCGGCATTGAGCGATCCGGAGGCCATTTTTATTTTTCCGAAATGATAGCCACTCGCGTCCACCTTAAGCAAGCCCGTCAAATCATCAAAGCGCGTTGCGCCATTATTGCCTGCAGCCTTGCCGGGATTGCTGGCCGCCTGAACCAGATCCACTTTGCTGACCGCGCCATTGCGCAGATGAAAATTGCCATCCAGATACACGTTTTCCGGGAAGCGCTTGAAGGCATCCAGACGCATGGAAAGTTTTGCCGCGCCGTTCATGCTGCCGCTGAACAACACCTCGTTAGTCAACGCCTCTACCAGGGGCTGCATGGCGATGTCGCTGACCGACGCATCCGCCGTCAGCAAAACGTCCTTGCGCGTGACGGTTGCCGATCCGGACAGCTTGCCGCCATACAGCCTGGCTTCCAGCGCGCTCAACTCAAGACGTTCCGGCTGAGCCGCAACGCGTACCTTGATCTCATCGACTGCCAAAGGATGCTGAGAATTCGCTGCAATACGCAGCATCGCATGACTGATGGTCACATGCCCCGAAAATTGGACATTATTTTTCAATTCGCTTAATCCGTTTCCATTGCTGCTGATCCGCCCTTCCGCAAGCAGATTTCCGGTTAGCTCGAACGGACTTCCCAACAAGGCCATCACTTGCTCGAGCGGTGCATCCACCTGAGTCAGCTTGCCCTGAACATGCCAACCAGAAAATTCCACCTTGCCGGAACCGGCCACATGCATGCCGCGTAGCGCGACAGCGCATTTCTGCACAACGAAATCCTGTTCGCCCAGCACACCCTCCACCTGCAGATCATCCAGCACCATTTGCTGGAATCGCGGCGGAGCCCATGCGCGCGCCTGCATCTTCACGGAAAAATGCTGGTCGGCCAGCGGCGACAATATCGCCGTCGCTTTTTGTTCGTCCATCGCAAACCATGCGCGCTCGAGCTTTCCGTCATGGGCAAACTCCAACTTTCCCTCGATCGGCCCCAGTTTTATATCCGGAGTCAGTAAACTCATTCCCGATAATTGCAACTCGCGCACTTCCACGCGGCGCACCGGAGCCGGTGAACTGTTGAACCAGGCAAACAGCTTGTTTAGCTGCGCATAGGACGCTGTCCCGTCCTTCACGGTGATGCGCTGTATCACCTTCTTGCCGAACAGCAAACTCGGCAGATCCAACTCCACTTCGACCGACTGCGCGACGATCCCTTGCTGACCGGCCAGGGTCACGCCTTGCAATTCAAGATGCGGCAAAGGCACGGCTGCAAGACGAAGATGCTGAATACCGACCGGCTCATGCAACTGTGTGCTCAAGACCTGCTCCAGCTCCGGGACATACACATCCAGCGGTGTCAGATAGATCGCCACCATTACCACCATCAGCAAGGCAAGCAGGGCGACAGACAGGCGTTTCAACAACTTCATAGAAAGGGCAGATTTAAGTTAGAAATACGACTTTGCTTAACGAGTCAAATGACCAAGATGCGCTGACATGCAGCCACTTGACCGCCACACCGCAATGAAACACACACATTGCCGGAAGCGAACGATACCAAATTTACCGAATCCCCCCACTCTGATGGATGCCAATCCGTTGGATTCTGAAGTTCATGGAGGAAAACCGGTGTTGGCATGCCATCCGGCAAAGACATCCTCCTGCTATTGACAACAGAACGTTCGTTCTTTACAGTGTGCAGCACGTTCGTTCTGTATGGATATTGCCATGACTGACTACACCACATCCGACTCCAACCCCAAAGACGCCGAGTATCTTGCCAAGCTCCAGGACTACTATGCCAACTGGAAAAGCATCCCCTCCTACGCCAAACTGTGCGAAGTATTCGGCATTGCCTCCAAGTCCTGGGTCAAAGCCATCCTGACCCGCTTGAATGAGGCAGACTTCATCGAACGCACACCGGATGGGGTCTGGGTACCGACTCGCTCGTTCTTCGCCCGCCCCTTGTCCGAGTCTTCGGTTCAGGCGGGCATGCCGGTTTCCGTAACGGCCACCCAGGGCGAGTTCTTCATCATCGACGAGATGCTGATCGAGACACCATCCAAGACCACGCTGATTCCGGTCAAAGGCGATTCGATGATCGAAGCAGGTATCCATGACGGGGATGTCGCCGTGGTGGAGAAACGTCTGTCCGCCAACGTCGGCGACATCGTGGTGGCCATCGTGGACAACGAGTTCACCCTGAAGATACTGGATAAGGAGCGCGGTCACTTCATCCTGCGTCCCGCCAATCAGGCCTATCCCGTCATCCGTCCGCACGGCACGCTGGAGATCTTCGGGGTGCTGGTCGGCTTGATCCGCAAGTATCGGAAATAGCCTCATGCAAACCACCATTCATCCCTGCGCAGATCGGCAGGCACAACGTGCCTCGCGCGGTCTGTTATCGCTGACCCATCCAAACAAGGAATTGTTCTATCGGCAGCGTGCCTTGTTGCGCGGTGCAGTACCGGCCGGCTTTCCCTCTCCCGCCGATGATGATGTGGAACAGCGCATCAGTCTTGACGAACACCTGATCCAGCACCGCGAATCCACTTTCTTCATGCGCGTGGCCGGGGAATCTATGCGCGGACTCGGCATCTTCGACGGCGATCTGCTGGTGGTGGATCGTGCCTTGCCTGCGCCGCACGGTTGCGTGGTGATTGCGGTAGTCGATGGTGAGTTCACCGTCAAGCAATTGCTGCACACCCCAAAAGGACAAGTGTTGCGCGCAGCACACCCGGACTATGCCGACATGCCGATCAAAGCGGAGCAGGATTTTTCCATCTGGGGTGTAGTGCGCTGGAACATACATAAAGTCTAGGGAAACTCTAGTCATGCGTACCATCGCGTTGGTAGACTGCAACAACTTTTACGTCTCTTGCGAACGCCTGTTCCAGCCAAAACCGGAAGGCAATGCGTGGGCATCCCGGTGTGCATCGGCATCGCGCCGAGCAAGACATTGGCGAAGCTCGCCAACCACGTCGCCAAGAAGCAACCACACTATGCCGGCGTGTGTGACTTCAATGCGCTGTCACCACACGAGTTGGATGTGCTGTTCGCGCAAATCGAAGTCGGTGCAGTGTGGGGCGTGGGCAGACACACCACTGCAAAACAGGGGCATCACTTCGGTGCTGGATTTGAAACGCATAACCGGAGCCAGGAACTGATTCCGAGAGGCTGGTTTGGTTAGCGATGCGTGATGAACGCGCCAGTCACAGCGACTGGCGGCGGTTGCTTCTTGGGCTTTTTCGCTTCTTTGGTTTTACGTTGCTGTCCTTTAGCCATGATCGTTCTCCTCATAGGGTCGGCATGCTGAAACATGCGCCAACCAAGGTGGTTCTGTCAAAGATGTTGCCCTGCAGTTGAGTCCTTCCGAGATTATGGAAAACACAACGCGCTCAAATGATAGGCCGTCATGAGGGAATATGAAACTTTTTCTTCCTTTGCCGTTTCCAGAAGATGGATGCTAAACTGCCAAGCACTGCATGACGCAGTAATTCACTTAAGGGATAAAAAGGGATAAATCATGAACAGAAAAGAACTCATAGATGCATTGGCCGTCAAGACAGGCAGCACCAAAGCGGATGCTGATCGCAACATCACCGCGCTGATCGAAATCGTCAGCAGCACACTGAAAAAGGGTGACAATGTCGCTTTGGTTGGCTTCGGCACTTTCGAAGTACGCAAGCGTGCTGCACGCACCGGTCGCAATCCAAAGACCGGCGCAGAGCTGAAGATCAAAGCTTCCAAGGTTCCGGCATTCAAAGCGGGCGCCACGTTGAAAGCAACAGTCAACGGCGTGAAGAAGTAAATCATTCGCTGCAAGCACCGGCTCTCCACGAGAGCCGGTGTCTGAAGTAAACATCCATTCCCCCTGCCTTCGGTCGACACCGGCCTTGTTGTCAATCCTTCCGTTTCAACAGTGCTTGCAGATCGGCGAAAGGATTATGCGTCGCCACTGTTTGTTCACCTGCTCTCCTACCCCTTGACACCTCATCCAGAACGCGCGAGTGTTCATTGTCGTGGCAATACAGGCAAAGCAATTCCCAGTTGCTGCCATCCGCCGGGTTGTTGTCGTGATTGTGATCTTTGTGATGCACCGTCAGCTCGCGCAGGCGCACACCGGAAAACTCACGACCGCATCGCCCGCAAATCCACGGAAATAATTTGAGCGCTCGCTCGCGATAATTCGCCTCGCGCTCATCCCGCTGCCGACGTGCTTCGGCGACAACACGGTTGAGTCGTGCGTGATCGGGAGTCGTATGCTTGGTCATGGTGGATGGCTGGCTGATTGTTGGCATGACTATATCAGGACGCGCTTGAGCCATCCCTAAATATTTGCTGAAATGCGGGCCGCATACCGCTATCATTCGCGTGCGTATTCCGAATCGTTTGGAGAGACCCACACTATGCATGCCGATCTATTCATGTCCTATCAATTAGGCCCGTATAAATTGCAAAACCGTTTCGTGATGGCGCCCATGACTCGCAACCGCGCGGGGGAAGGTAATGTGCCACAAGCGATGAGCGTGAAGTATTACCGCCAGCGTGGCACAGCAGGACTGATCATCACCGAGGGTTCGCAGATTTCACCGAGCGCAGTCGGCTACCCGGCCACGCCAGGCATTCACAGTGCCGCGCAAATCGCAGGATGGCAGCAGGTCACCGAGGCGGTTCACGGTCGTGGCGGGCGGATATTCATGCAACTCTGGCATTGCGGACGCGTGTCGCACCCTTCCCTGCTGCCCGGCGGTGCATTCCCTGTCGCACCCTCTGCCATTCAGCCGGAGGGCAATGCTTTCACCTATCAGGGGCTGATGCCGTTCGTCATGCCGCGCGCACTGGAGACCTCCGAACTATCGGGGATCGCGAATGAATATCGTCATGCGGCAATGAACGCATTGAAAGCCGGATTCGATGGTGTGGAGATCCATGCCGCCAATGGCTATCTACTGGATCAGTTCATTCGCGATGGTTCGAATCAGCGCACCGACCAATATGGCGGCAGCGCAGAAAACCGCTGTCGCCTGTTGCTGGAGGTGGCTGATGCCGTAGCCGATGTATGGGGTGCAGACCGTGTCGGCGTGCGTATCTCTCCGCTCAACCCGTTCAACGACATGCATGACTTCAGTCCGCAGCACACCTTTGAAACAGTGGCGAAATCATTAAGCCAATTGGATCTGGCCTATCTGCACGTGATGGAAAGTGCCATCGGTGAGAGCAAGTATCCAAAGCCGGATTTCGATTTCAGGAAGTTGCGTGCGGCGTTCGATGGAACATATATCGCCAACGGCGGCTATGACAAAGCGCGTGCGACTGCGGTGCTGGCGGAGGGTCAGGCTGACCTGGTGGCTTTCGGGATTCCATTCCTGGCCAATCCCGATCTGCCGGAACGGTTCGCGAAGAATGCGCCGTTGAATGAACCGGATCCCGCCACTTTCTATGGCGGTGACGAAAAGGGCTATACGGATTACCCGTTCATGTCGTGACAACCAGCCAACTCCTGATGGAACGCGTGCCGAGACGATGACAGACGAACAAATCGCTTATCTGACGATCGAGACGGATACGTCATCCACTCCGGCGATTGCCAAAGTCCGCTGCACGGGAGCATGGATCGTGCAGCGCATCGCCCAACTCGAACATCGTCTGGAAGCAATTTCCTGGCTGACCGAAAAAGATCTGGTGATCGACGGCACCGGGATAACCGCGCTGGATACCTCGGGTGCATGGTTGCTGCATCGGATCATCCGCGAGCTGGAGCAGCGCGGGCAAAATGTCGTGATAAACGGATTACGACCGGAGTTCGGCGCCTTGCTGCAATTGATCGCATCCTGCACGATGGTACCGGAACCCCCTCCCCCCGCCACGCCCAATCTGTTGACGATCATCGGACAAAAATCCTGGAGCGGCATGCTCGGGGGGTACGGCATGCTTTCATTCGTCGGGGAATGCGCGCTGATCCTGCTGCGCTCGCTCATTCAGCCGCGCCGCATCCGCTGGCGTCCCATCCTGCACAATCTGCAGACGGCCGGGTTCGAGGCGCTGCCGATCGTCGGCCTGCTGTCGTTCCTGATGGGAATCGTGATCTCATATCAGGGCGCGGATCAGCTGCAGCGCTTCGGCGCGAACATATTCATCGCCGATCTGGTGGGACTCTCGATGTTGCGCGAACTTTCACCCTTGCTGACCGCCATCATCGTCGCGGGGCGATCAGGCTCCGCCTATGCGGCGCAGATTGGCACCATGAAGGTCACCGAGGAGATCGACGCGTTGCGCACCATCGGTGTCGGACCGACAGAATTATTGGTGCTGCCCAAGATGCTGGCGCTGATCATCGCGTTACCACTGCTCACACTTTATGCCGATGTGGCCGGGGTGTTCGGTGGCATGCTGATGGCGAGTTCCAAGCTCGATGTCAGCTTCGCCGTTTTCCTCGACCGCCTCGGCGACGCGGTCAGCCTATCCTCATTTCTGACCGGCATCGGCAAAGCGCCGGTATTCGCCGCGATCATCGCGCTGGTCGGATGCTATCAGGGCTTCCAGGTGACCGGCAGTGCCGACAGCGTCGGACGGCAGACGACGGTGAGTGTAGTGCAGTCCATCTTTCTGGTGATTCTGGCCGACGCGCTGTTTTCCGTAGTGTTTAACTGGCTGAAGATATGAGCGCCGCGATAGGACAAGCACAGAATACCGATGCCGTGCTTGACATCCGCGGCCTGAACTCGCGCTTCGGCAACAACGTGGTACACGACAATGTCAGCCTGACGGTGCACCCGGGCGAGATCTTCGCGCTGGTGGGCAGCAGCGGCTGCGGCAAATCGACGATGCTGCGCACCATCATCCTGCTGCAGCAACCGGTATCCGGTTCGATTCGCGTGTTCGGTCGCGAAGTGCTCGGATTGAACGACGAGGAAGCGTTGCCGTTGCGGCGTCGTTGGGGCGTGATGTTCGAGCGCGGCGCATTGTTCAGCTCCATTACAGTGAAGGAGAACGTCAGCATGGTGCTGCGCGAGCATACCCGGCTCAGCGCAGAATTGATCGACGAGGTCGCCGCCGTGAAAATCGCGCTCACCGGATTACCGGCTGATGCAGGCTCCAAGTACCCGAGCGAATTGAGCGGCGGAATGCGCAAACGCGCTGCGTTGGCACGCGCCATCGCGCTCGATCCTGAACTGCTGTTCCTCGACGAACCAACTGCGGGTCTCGATCCGCTCAGCGCAAGCGGCATCGACGAGTTGGTGCGGAGCTTGCGCGATGCGCTCGGATTGACCATTATGATGGTGACACACGACCTCGACCTGCTGTGGCGTTCGGCGGATCGCGTCGCAGTGCTGGGGGAGGGTCATATTTTAGGTGTCGGCACCATGACGGAACTCTCCGAATCCGATCATCCGATCATCAGGGAATATTTTTATGGGCCGCGCGGACGCGCCGCGCGGGAACAGGCATGGAAGAGAAAGTAAATTTTGCCGTGGTTGGAATCTTCGTGCTGGTGTTGAGCGCGGGGTTCATCGGCGGCGTGCTGTGGTTCAGCAGCGGAAAATCCTATCGCACGGTCTACGATATCTACCGGACTTACATGAAGGAATCGGTAGCGGGCCTGAATCTCAATGCGCCGGTGCGCTATCGCGGTGTCGAGGTCGGTCGCGTGCAAAAAATCGCGCTGGCGCCGGGCAATGTCGAACAGGTGCAATTGACGCTCAACATCGAGCACGGCACCCCGATCAAGGTGGACACGCTGGCCGTACTCCAGACACAGGGATTGACCGGACTCGCCTTTGTCGAGTTGACTGGGGGCAGCCGCGATTCGCCAGCACTGAAAGCAATGGCGGATGAGAAATACCCGGTGATCAAGACCGGCCCTTCGCTGATGACGCGACTCGATTCTGCGGTGACCTCCCTGCTCACCAACCTCAACCGGGCCAGCGAGAATTTCAATGCCTTGATGGACGAAGATAACCGGCGCGCGGTCAGGAACACCCTGAAGGACATCGAGCTATTGTCGCGCACCCTTGCGGCACGCTCGGCGACGATCGATGCCAGCCTGACCAACGCGGCACGCACAATGGAAAACACCGCACGCCTTAGCAATGATCTGCCGCAACTCGCGCAGCGCATTCAACGCAGTGCGGATGCCTTCGATCGCATGGCCGACGAGCTCGCCCGCACAGGAGCAAGCGCAAGCAGCGCGCTTGACGGCACCCAACAATTTACCAGCGAGACGCTGCCGGAAGTACACCAACTAGTTATAGAATTGCGCAGTCTGACCGGTTCATTGCAGCGCGTCAGCGGTGAGCTGGAACAGAACCCGGGCGCGTTACTGTACGGCAAACCCACAGCAAAGCGCGGCCCGGGCGAATGAGTCCTTCTCTCTTGCAGACAGACCATTGAGCGATGAACATGAATAGACCAAAACATATTCCCTACCGGATATTTCTGACGCTGGCATCCGCCATGCTGCTCAGTGGCTGTACCGGCTTGCGCGCTCCGCAAGTCGATAGCACTCACCTGTATGTGCTCGATGCACGACCGGCCATCAAGGCAACGCAAGTAAAACGGAATCTGGTATTGGCAGTCGGCATGCCGCGCGCGCGCGCTGGTTTCGACACGCCGCAGATGGCTTACCTGCGGCAGCCCCACGAGCTGAACTATTTCGTGACCAACCGGTGGACAGATACCCCGTCGCGCATGCTGGGGCCGTTGCTGGCGCAGGCATTGGAGCAGACCGGGAGTTTCCGCGCCGTCGTGCAAGCGCCGGGGCTGGTTCCGTCCGATATCAGGCTCGATACCGAACTGATCCGCCTGCAACAGGACTTCGCGACACAACCCAGCCGGATACAACTCACACTGCGTGCGCAATTAGTCGATGTGGCTGGTAAAAAGGTGATCGCCGTGAAGCTGTTCGACGAGACCGAGAATGCCGCCAGCGACGATGCATACGGCGGCGTCATCGCAGCCAATCGGGCGCTGCAACGCGTGCTGGATCAACTGTCCGATTTCTGTATCAACATATCCGTCAGCCAATAAACCGCGTAAATCTGCAGGCGGGCGATTCACCCCCTACTGATTGCCAGTTCCGCCGTCTGTCCCTTCTGGACACTCGATTTCATGCCATCCGCCAACTAAATTTCCGGAATATCAAAAAATGTGGGGAGCCTGTTGTCGACATTGCATCCAAGAGAGGCTCATTCTTGTTATTTCACGTCATGCGTTATAACATTCGCGC
>JAVHQS010000046.1:0-16865 GCA_036171255.1 Gallionella sp. | reverse complement strand
GCATAACTGGCTTCCGGTCTGGTTCAATAAAATTCACGGTGTGTCAGTGATCGTTTCATAACCTGTCCACGTAGTTGATCGGGGCGTGGTCGGCCAACGGTTTGGGCGGATCGAAGAGATGCCTGAGCAGGAATTCGCTATCGGGAGCAATGAGCCGGTATTCTGTGCCGGCATGCCGGAATCCAAGCGATTCGGGCGGGACAGTCGTAACGACATCTTCATCGTCAACCACGCGGTAGAGCGGGGCATTGACCAGCGAGTCGGCAAACGCCTGGTTGCCGACTCGCGGCGAGCCGAAGGTGTAGACCGCTTTGGGCGCAAGTCTGGTTGCGGCCAACGTGGCAAGTGCCGCACCGAGGCTGTGTCCGGTGTAGAAGACGGGGCAGGTGAGCCGGGCAAGCGCACTGGCGATTTCGCTCCATACCGAATCAAGCGCTTCACGGAAGCCTTCGTGCACATCCTTTTTGTTTCCGGCCAATGCGAGTTGTCCGATTTCAAGATCGGTGATGAAGTCTTTGAGCACCTGCTCTGTGCCGCGAAATACCAGAACGGCGAATGGCGATGTTCCCGCGAACTCGGCCAGCATGGCTTGAGTATCCGTTTCCCGCGACAGGAAGAATTGCCGTTGCCTGAATCCGGCATTCGCGAGGAAGCTGGTCCGGGTCGGTTGCGGAGGCGGGATATTTTCTTCCGTGTCGTGCCGATACATCAGCCGGCTTAACTCCGCGAGCCACAGCGCGTTGCTGCGGCTGTATCCGCCGGCATCAGGGGCGAACGGCGGGAATGTGTTACGCGCGAAAAAATCTGCTGCATCGCCGGGATGCATGAGGTCTTCCCATGTTGTCGTTCCCATTGATCTCTCCCTTGCTTGCGGATGACGGTTGTTATTTCAGGCTGCGCAGATACCGTACTTGGGCAGGATGTTGTAAACCACATTGAAACGGTGCGCCTGGATCGCATCGTGAAAGAGTTTCCACGGGCTCTTCAGGAAACCATCTTTGTAGTGATACACCGGAAGGTCGAAGCTGCTGCCGAGGGCGTCTGCCTTCCATGAATCGTTACCACGGGCGAAATAGTCGTCTATGTCTACTGCGCCACAGATCGTGAATACACCGCTGCGGATCGCCTCCAGCCATTTTTGATGACGCGCGTCGCCGTCTTCGAGGGTGGTGGTGAGGAACATATTTTCAATCTGTTTGCGGGTGTTACTGGTGAGTCCCTGTGCCGGCGCATTCGGATCGCCTTTGATGAAGCGCCGCATGGCGATGCACATCTGCTCGGCTGCTTCGAGAAAATCACCGGTGTTGTCCCGCGTGATCGTGGCGCCCATCCCGTTCCGGTATTTCCATTTGAGGAAGGGCATATCGGGAAAGGTCTGCGCACGACCATGCCCCAGCGGCGGAATGGTGTCATCGAGCACCCTCCGCAAAATACCGGCAAGTCCATTCGAAAACACGCCTGAGTTATCGGTTTCTTCAGCGTCTTCGACTTCGTTCACCTCATGCAGCACCCCGGCAAATCCCTGATGAGCCCACGTGTCGGCATAGACGTGCATGGTCACGCCGAGCCGGTGCAGTCCGTAGGCGCGATCCTTTTCCAGGATCGCATCGCGCACCATCTCTTGCGCCACCGGACTGTTGGGTTTGCAAATGATCTTTTCGATGAAGCCGCCGTTCGGGTTCTGATCTGCAGGCAGGCCGCCGTTGCCGGGCAGGAAGTGGAAGGGCATCCAGACGCAATGGTTGGCCAGCTCTTCGGTGTTGCGTAGGTCCAGCATCTTGTGGGCGGAACTGATGCGGTTGTAAACGGCGCGATTATCGAAATAGACCGTGCCGGAACTGGTGGCATCGTCCACATACTGGGCGGCGTAAGCGACGATGTCGGCATCGCCGTGGCTGAATCCGGCCTCGCGGGCGACGACGTAGGTGGTGGCGTGGTGGAAATCGATTTGCATGGTGCTTCCCCTGTTGAACAAGTCATGCTGCTGGCGATGCTCCCGGCGGTGCGGGAATCGTTCTTGCGCCAGCTCCTGTTCTGGGAATTCCACCGGTTGTCCGGCACCGTGCGTGCGGTGCGATGTGCGTGCGGCGGAGTTGCAAGTAGGGCGAACTGTAGGAGAGTTGTTCTGGGGTTGTCAATAATGATGCAAGGCGGCGTTCAATCCACGAAGCCGCTCGCGCGCTGATGGCGGATGGCGAGGATGTCGATGCGATCTTTTGCGGGCAGGAAGCGATACAGGGCGACATAGCCTGTGCGACCTTCCGAGATGATCAGTTCACGCAGGTTGTGCGGAGCGGTGCGTCCGATCAATGGGTGGCGCTGCAATACCGAGGTGGCATCGACGATCTTTTCGCCAACCGTGTCGGCGAAGTCCGGAGCCTCTTGTTCGAGGAATTCGAATATCCGTTCGAGATCAGCCAGCGCGTGTTCAGTGAAATGCACTTTTGGCATGTTGATCACCGCGCGGTACGTTTGGTCGAGCCGGTCTTGCGTTTGGTGTCAGAGCGAGCGATTGGTTTGGGGCGTTTCACGGCCTTGCCGGCAGTGCGCTCAAGAATGTATGCCTGCACATCTTCCATTGCGTAGAGTGCGCCACCTGCATCCACTTCTGCGGCAGAGGCGATGGCATCATTGACGAATGACTGCCGCATTTCGGCGAGGCGGGCTTGGGCTTCCAATGCCTCGACCATAAAACCATGCGGTGTTCTGCCTGTTGCTTGCGCGGCGGATGCAATACGCGCTTTCAATTCTTCGGGTAGCTTCAGTGTGGTGGTGGCTGCCATGACGGTCTCCTTGTAAAAGTGACACTAAGGTAACACCGTGATGCAGGCGCGTCAATTGGCGTGGCGGGGAATGACGGAGACGGCGGTGCGGATTGCCGAAGGTATAATGCGCGCCTTGATTGCAGTTGGTTTCCGCTTAAATTCATTTCTCTGGAGTTGCCTTGTTCAAGCTCATCGGCGTCGTTGCGGGTTATTACTTTTTTGGATTCTGGGGTGCGCTGTTCGGGTGGTTCATCGGGTCGTTCTTCGATCGCGTCAGGGTGTACGGTACGGGCGGGGTGAACCCGCTGCATAACGCGCTGCGCCAGTCGGCGTTCCTCGAGACGGTGTTCATCTCGATGGGAAAGCTGGCCAAGGCGGATGGGCATGTCTCGCAGGACGAGATCGACCACGTCGAGCAATTCATGCAGAAGCTGGGCATGACCGAGGGACACCGATCACAGGCCATCGCGTTGTTCAAGCAAGGCGCCGATCCGGCATTCGACATCGCGCCGGCCTACCAACGCTTCATGGCGATCTGCGGCAACACGAAAAATCTGAAGGAGGTGTTGCTGGCCTATCTGATCGTGATGGCGCTGGCGGACGGGCATTTCCATCCGGCTGAAGAAGCGTTGCTCTATGACATCGCCGCGCGTCTCGGTTACGACCAGGCCGCATTCAAACAGATGCTGGACATGGTGTTGAACCAGTCTCACTTCGGCGGTGGGCAGGTCACCACAGCCGCAGCATTGGACGATGCCTACAAGGCGCTGGGCGTGACCAAGGACAGCACCGATGCCGAGGTCAAGCGCGCCTGGCGCAAACTGATCAGCCAATACCATCCGGACAAGTTGATCGGACAAGGCATGCCGGAAGACATGATCGCGATGGCGACCGAGCAGGCGAAAGAGATTCAACTGGCCTACGATGCGATCAAGAAGAGCAGAAATCTTTGAGTCCTTCGACATAACCAACGACTTGGCTGGCGAATTTTGGCAGCCTAGTCGGATGGCTAGTAGTTACACCAGGCACAGGACGAACGGGGTCGAAGGGTCAGGGCGAACGGATGGTTTAATCCGAGCTCCCTAAACAAAGGACATCGCAAGGATGTCCTTTTTCCCTGATCGCAACGGGAACGTCGTTACTGCCTGGTTCCGCGCAAAGTGATCTCCACGCGCCGGTTCGGTTGCAAACAACTGACCTGTTCCGGTTTCGGCAGGCTGGCCGGGCAGATTGACAGCGGCTGTGTCGCCCCCGCGCCGCCGGCCTTGATCTTGTCTGCCGCGACACCCTTGCTGATCAAGTATTGCCGGATACGTTCGGCGCGCTGTTCGGAAAGTCTTTGATTGTGCGCCGCCGAGCCATAACGGTCGGTGTGGCCGAGCAGCGTGACGGATTCGGTGGTGCTCCAGCCCTTGATGGTGCCGGCGAGCCGGTCGAGACGCGCCGCCGCGCCGGCTAGCAGTTCGGCGCTGTCGAACGCGAACAATGCGTCGGTGGACAGCACCTGTCTTTCGACGACAGCCGCTGGCGCATTGCCGCCTTGCGCCGCCGCGCCGGCGACATCGACCTGTCCGCCGCAGTTGACGATCGCCACCTGCGCTTCGTAGATCAGGTTTTCAACGCCGCGCGCGTAGGACTGCGCATGGCTCCAGCCGGACTCGGCTTTTTCGTGCCCGGTCCAGACCAGTTGTACCTCGGCCTCGGCGATCTGGCGCTGCCCGCAGGAAAATTTTGCATTGCCTTTCAGCGCGGCGATCCTGTCCCACAGATCGGGGCGCACCGCTTCGCTGCCCGGCAGCTGCTTCGGCGTGTCCATGCCGATGCCGCTCTGTTTGTTGTCGAGCGCATCCAACAGGGTCTGGGCTTGCGCGATGGCGGCATCCATCATCCCGCTGCTGTCCTGCT
The DNA here is from genome assembly GCA_036171255.1 of Gallionella sp. GTDB lineage: Bacteria > Pseudomonadota > Gammaproteobacteria > Burkholderiales > Gallionellaceae > Gallionella. The sequence goes on along the minus strand of JAVHQS010000046.1, from coordinate 12,195 downwards.
GGTGGTATTCGCCGAGCGCCAGATCCAGCCAGGTGCGCGCCTTGGCGAGATGGTAGTTGTCCGAGCCGACCCCGCCGAACGCCAGCTTGTCGGCGCGGCGTTGCAGATCCGCGATCTGCTGCAAGCGTTCCGGCAGCGGTTCCCCGGCGGCTTGCGCCGGAGCAAGGATGCCGAGCAGGGCAGCGAACAGGAGCGAGAGGGTGAACTTATTCATCACAGATAATCCATTAACAACAAACTTCGTCATTCCGGCGCAGGCCGGAATCCAGTTGTTGATCCGGCATCTATAGCGTTTCACGTCATACCCGCGAAGGCGGGTATCCAGTGGCGCGCAAAGCGCGCCGATGTTGTTTCTGCTGGATTCCGGGTCAAGCCCGGAATGGCGGGTTGATGGATTATTTGGGTTCATGGTGGATACCTCGATGGATCGTCATTTCACACACACGCGGAAATTCAAGCTGAAACTCGGGCTGGGCGCTGCGGGGTTGCCGACGAACGTGCCCTTGGGATTGATGCGGATGCGATTGATGGCCGGGTCGCAACCGTCGGCGCCAGCCGCCGGTATGGCAGTCCAGGTGGCACCGTTGTCAATCGAGAAATCGACGTCGTCCGTCGGGCTGTTCAGCGCAGTGAAGGTGTAAGTGAGCGTGCTGCTGGTTGCGCCCTGCGCGAACGACACCGGCCCGGAACCCGCGACACCGAGGTCGTTCACGAACAGCGCCGTGTTGGCGGGAAGCGGGTCGGTGATGGCCAGTGAATTGTTATCCACCGGCCCGGTTCCCGAATTGGTCACGGTCAGGGTATAGACCGCCAGCGCGCCCGGGATGAATTTAGGATTGGTGACGCCGTTGACCGGGTCGGAATACACCGCGACCGTTTTGAGGAACGTCAATGACGGTTGCGGATTGCTCACCGTGATCAGCGCCTGGCCATTTACGTTGGCGTTGAACGAAATGCCACCGCTGGCATATTCGTCGCGCACGCTGTTGTAGTAGCTCACGTTCGGCATATTCGCGCCAACCGTGGCATTGAAGGCGATGGTCAGGGTCGCGCCGGGCGCCAGCGCGTAGGCGCCGAAGTCCCACGACACCTGCTGCTGGTTGAGATTGCTGGCGTAGGGCGGGATGGTCGGCGCGATCGAGGTGGTGATCGCGGGCGTCAGCGCCGTTGTCACGCCGTTCACGGTATAGGCCGTGGTCGCCGAATAATTCAGCCGCTTGGCCGCGTTCACCGCCGAACCGCTGTAGGGCAGGAAGTCATACACCTTGAGCGATGTTGTGGCGGCCGTACCGTTGTTGGTGATGGTGATGGTGTAGGTCGCCGTGCCGCCCGGCACGACATTCGGCGTGCCGGTGGATTTGCCGATGTTCAGCACCGCCACGTTCTGCACACTCACCGTGCTGGTGCTGGTCACCCCCACCCCCGGCGCGGCGCAGGTGTCCGCCGGCGCGGTGGTGACGATGGCGCAGTTGGCTACCGAGCCGCCCGCCGCCGCATTGGTCTGCACGTCGAGGTACAGGCTGCCCGAGCTGTTGCCGGGCAGGCTCGCCGCCGTCATCGCCGCCACCGTGCCGGCCGCGACTGCCGTGAGCGCCACGTCCGGCCCGCGCGCCGCACCCGCCGCCGCCGCGTTCACCGACAATACCGGCGCACTGGGCCGCACTTCCGGTCCGCTAGCCACATACAGGTTACCGGCTGCGGTGGCCGAGGCGGGCAGGGTGTCCTTCACCGTGACCGTCTGCGCCAGGGAAGACAGGTTGCCGTAGGACAACAGGTAGCGCAGTCTGGCGTTCGGCGGGATCGGCGCGCCCGACGTGTAGGGCTGGCAGGTCGTCAGCGTGGCGTCGTACACGCAGTCGATGCTCTTGCTCATCGTCAGGGTATTGAACGGCACCAGCACCGGCGCCTGGCTGTTCGCCGACGCGCTGGGATAGGCGCCGCCGGTGTAATTCGCGGTCATATTGTTATAGTACGTCGCGCCGGGTGCAGCCGCGCCCTTGGATACCGTCGTGCCGACCGTTGCGGTGAACGTGAGCGTCAGGCTTTGTCCGGCGGGAATCACCACGCCGCCGGTGAACGTCCAGGTCACCGACTCGTTGTTGGCCGTGGCCGGGGCGGCGGGGGGCGTGACGGTCGGCGTATAGGCCGGGGCAATGGCCGCGCCGTTGAGGGTGATCGCGCCGGTCGCGGTATAGGTGAAGCGGCTGGTCGTGCCGGGCGCGGCGGCCGGCGTGCCGGGCAAAGTGTCCACCAGCGAGGTCAGCGTGGCGTCCGCCGATCCGGTATTGCTCACGGAGAGGGTGTAGGACGCGATGCCGCCCTGCGCCACGGTGGAAGGGGTGCCGTTCGTCACCGCCTTGCTCACCGACAGGTTGCCCCCGGCCGCTTGCGCCGTCGCGGAACTGGTCGCGCCCACGGGATCTTGGGTGGTGGTCATCTTGCCGGTGTTGCTGACGCCCGCGCCCGCAGTCGCCGTGGTTTGGACATCGAAGGTGAGGGCGCCGGTCGAGGCGGGCGGGCTGTAAGCGGGCAGCGTGCCGGCGCTCAGCAAGGTCACCGTCGCGCCGCCCGCAGCGGATGCCGGTGCAGCCGTCGCCACTCCGTTCACGATCAGGTTGCTGATCGAGTTGGCGGCCGTCTGCGTCGGCAGGGTGTCGGTGATGGCGATGCCGCTGGCCGGCGAGGCGGACAGGTTTTCATAGACGATCTTGTAGCCCAGCTTGGCGTTCACCGGGATCGGCGTACCGTCCACATAACTGCCCGGGGTACAGGTCGGGTTATAGACGCAGTCGATGGTCTTGGTGATCTTCGAGATGGCCGGCACATTCACCGGCGCCAGATTCTGCCCCACGACATTGGTCGTCTGGCCGCCCGTGTAGTTGACCCGCACATCGTTGAAGTGCGTCGCATTGGTGGGAATCGCTCCGAACTGAGTCACGAAAGTGATCACCATCGTGCCACCCGCAGGAATACTCGTACCTGCGGCGGGTAACGTCCATGTGACGACCTGCTGTGTACCGGCCACCGCAGCCGCAGGTGCGGGATTGGTATATTGCCCGGCAGCAGGCGCACCGGCCACTCCCGTCTGCGCTACCCCATTCACCAGCACCGAACTGGTTGAGGTATAGGCGATCGTTCCTGTCCCCACCGGAGCGGCGGGCAGCGTATCCACCACGCTGGTGACCGGCGCCGCCGTGCTGCCGGTGTTGGTCACGGTGATCGCGTAGGTGACGGGGCTGTTAGGTGCAATGTTTGCCGGATTGGGCGCGACCACCGCCTTGCCCACGCTGATGGTGTTGTAGGGCACGGTCACCGGCGCCTGGTTGGCCACGGTCGCCGTGCCGCCGGTGAAAGTCGCGGTGGCGGAATTCAGGTAAGTGTTGCCGTTCAACACCGTCGCGCTATAGGTCGCGGTGAAGGTCAGGGTCAGGCTGGTTCCGGCCGCGATGCTGGTTGCCGCAGGAAGCGTCCAGGTATTGATCTGCCCGACCGTTGCCGTGGCTGCGGTTTGCGCCAGAGTAGGTGCGGCGGTCGCCACGCCATTGTTCAATACCGTCGTGGTCGCCAGACAAGTCGGCGCGGTCGTGCCGCACTGTATCGTGCGCCCTGCCAGATTGGGCAGGGGTTTGGGCAAGGTGTCCGCTATCTGCGTGATGGCTACTGCCGCAGCCGAAGGGTTGGTCACCGTGATGGTGTAGATCACGTTGCCGCCCGGCGCGACCGTGGAAACGTTCGACGATTTGGTGATGGTCAACGTGGTCGCGGTCGCGCTCGCCGCGCTGGTGATGGCCGCGCCGCCCGCCGCCGTGCGCTCGGCGCTGTTGATCGAGGCGGTGTTGGTCACCACGGCCGCCGCCGCCGCGTTGGTCTGCACGTCCAGATACAGCGTGCCGGAACTGCCGCCTGGTAAGCTGGTCGCCGTGAAAGTTTTCAAAGTGCCGCCTGTCGCGGTCAGTGCCGCATCAGTCCCGCGCGGAGCGCCCGTAGCAGCCGGGTTCACTGACATCACCGGAGTGCTGGGCCGGATCTCCGGCCCGCTCTCCACATACAGGTTGCCCGCTGCGGTGGTCGAGGCGGGCAGCGTGTCGCTCAGCGTGACGGTCTGCGCGTAGGCCTGCGGGTTGGTATAGACGATCTTGTAGCGCAGTTTGGCATTGACCGGGATGCCGCTGCCCGCCACGTACGAGCCGGGCGTGCAGACCGCGCCGGAGAAGATGCAGTCGATGGTCTTGGTCAACTGCAAGGCGGGCGCGGTCAGGGTTACGGCTGCGGTCACGCCGGTGGTCTTGGAGGTGGCGGTGTTCGGTGCAACCGGCGTGACGACACAGGCCACAGAACAGTTGATGGCGGCCGTGTTGCTGTATGCCGTGCCATACACCATGAGGTTGTTGGCAGTGGCATCGCCCGCTGTCGCGGTGAAGGTCAAGTTCAGTTGCCCGCCGGCCGGGATGGTTGTGCCGGACGGGAAAGTCCAGGTGACAGTCTCGCTGTTGGTGGTTTGCGGTGCGGCTGGCGGCGTGACCGCGACCGGTACGCCGGACAGCGGCGATCCGTTCACCGTGATGGTGCTGGTCGCCACATAGTTGAAGCGGCTCGACACCTGGCTCGCCACCACGGCGGTCGCCGCCCCCGGCAAGGTATCGACCAGCGTGGTCAGGCTGGCTGCCGTGCTGCCGGTATTGGCAATGTTGACGGTGTAAGTCACCGTTTCGCCTTTATTGGGTGTAGTAGGCGTCACATTTTTGCTGATGAGCAGATTCGCTGCCATCGAGGCGACCACATTGGACGGGGTATATGAAGTCACACCGGCCGGTATTTCGGTGCTGACGGCCTTTGCCGTATTCGCGATGGTGGTGCCCGCCGTGAGAACGGGAAGTTGCACGTCGAATTCGAGGATGCCCGCTCCACCGCCTGCGATCACCGGAATAGTCGGGTAATTGAACGTGGTTCCACCTGCCGCAAAACCGCAGGCTGCGATCGCCGGGCTGGTGGGCACACCAATGTTCGGATTCGCACTGATCTGGGTGACGCCGGTGGCGAAATTGACTGGCGTCGCCGTGTTGGGCAACTGGTCGCAAATCGTCACATTGTGCTGCGTACCGTTGTTGGTGTTGATGTAGGAGATGCGGTAGCGCACCTTGGGCCCCGGCCCCGGCGTGCCGGTGGTGGGCAGATTGGCACCGTTGTTCGCCACACAAGTGCCCGTTGCGTCATAGACACACACCACTTCCTTGAGGGTATACAAGGTGGAGACGTTGCTCGCCACGCTCATCACCGCGTATGCCCAAGGGTTGTCTTTACCTTTACCCGCGCCGTTATCCGCGCTGGCGTCGCCGCCGAACACTTCGGAGTTATTGACCAGACCGTCGGATGGCGGCGAAGAGGTCAGCCGCAGGCTGATCTTGACATAGTTCTGCGTGCCCACCACCAGCCGCCCCGCCGACCAGCGCACCGCATTCGTCGCAACAGGCAAAGGGAAACCTGCACCCGCAGAAGTCGGCGTGGCGGTTACTGTTGGCGCGCCGATTGCCAGTGCAGGCCCAGTGCCGTTGGAACCTTTCATCGAGCCGGGATAACTGACACGTTGCCAGGGGCCGACATTGCCGGTGTAATCCAGTTGATAGCCGGAATCGGGGCCGGCCACAGGCGAGCCGCCATTGAACGGGGCCGGGCCTTTACCGGAAGTCACCAGGGACGGATTACCCGCCTGTGGCGCGGGCAAAGCCGCCACGGCGGCAGCAGTGGAGCCGAACGCATTGGTCATCGCCGCATCCCAATAGTTGTGCGTAGAAGCGGAACCGGCCGGCCCCCCCATCAGGGTGATCAATCCCGCACCGGAGGAGGGGGTCGCGTTGTAGCCGTTACCGGTTGGCGCGCGCCATTGCCGTACCCGGCCATCTGTGCTCGGATCATAGAAAACCGCCGTGCGCGGGTCGGTCGAATAGAAGATGCCGGTATCGGCCACCAATTCCGTCATCCGTCCCGCGCAGTTCGCCAGCGTTTTTAATGCCGCGTTACAGGCATTCAGAGTGAACGGGTCGCCGGTCCAACCGGCATTGAATGCCGTCGCGGTAACGCCGCGGTTACCCCAACCATCGGGCATGGTGGCGGGCGCGGGCGGCGCAGTCTGATAAAAGCCGCCCGAACCGTCGGGCTGCACGAACTGCGCGTTGACTACCTCCGTATTGGCCGGGATGTAGTCGGTGATGTAACCGCCCGCGCCTATCGTCGCGCCGTTGTCAATGGGCGTGAACTGGATGATGTAGCTGACGGTATCGCCGACCTTGAAACCCAGCGTCGCGCCCGGCACGTGGTTCGCCACGTCCTGCACGCGCTGCTTGATCAGCGCCACCGTTTCCGGCGCGAAGTATTTGGTGGTCTGCACCTGGCCCACGCTGTCGGCGTGCGCAACCTGTGCGCCAAACAGCAGCGCCAGCGCCAAAGCAAAAACGGTTCGCAGGGTTTTTTGTGTGGTGCTCATCGCAGCTTGTCCATTAGACGAATTCTTGCGCAAAAGGCCGTTCGTGGTGAGCTTGTCGAACCATGAATGGTCCTTCGGCGTAGGAGCACGATTTATCGGGCGATGTTTGACTGTCGCGCAGCAAGCTGTGTTCCTGCAACGGCGTTTCGATCCTAAAGAATAATCTGGGTTCATAGGTTAATTACTCAGGTCTCATGGGACGGATGATTTGACCACCCTTGTTCAAACCGAATGTGTCCTGGTCCACCTTCATGCGCAGCGTGACGAACAGGCCGCGCGCGCGGTAGGCGGCGGCGGCGAAGTCGCGGTCGTTCAGGCCGCGCACGTTGTAGCCGACCGACAGCCAGGTGTTGTCCATCACGTTGTAGCCGACCGATGCGCCCATGCCGTAGTCGCGCACCCCGGCGCTCACCGAGCGCATCATCGAACCGAACATGCCGATGTCCCAGTCCCGCGTCAGATCGTAGCGGACTTCCGCGCCGAACAGGTCGGTGTAGCCCTTGTAATCGGTGCCGTCGATGCTGTCCAGCACGTATTTCGCGCCGTATTGGAACGCGATCTGGGTACGGCGGTTCGGCATGTAATTGGCGTTCAGGTTGTTCACCAGCTTATCGCCCTTGAGCGTCGAGCCGACCGTCTGGCTGGACTGGGTGATGTAATCGGCACGGTCGAACCATACCCATTGGCTGTCGTTCGGGCGGTGCGCATATGACAAACGCAGGTCGCTGCTGTTGGTGCTGCCGGTCAGGGCATTATTGGCATTGCGTAGCGTGAAACCGGCGGCCAGCGCGCGGCCTTCGTCGAGGTTGCGCTGGAAGCCGAATTTCAAATTCTTCTGCTGGTCGAGGCTGGCATTGCGGATCTCGATGCGGCCGTTGCCGCTCCACACGCTGTTATGGTAAGCCGCACCGGCCGCGGCGGCGGTGTAGTCGCCGGATATTCCGGGGATGACCGGCATCGTGCCGGAGGGCAGCGGGGTGTTGACGTTGAGCGGCGCAGCGGTGTTGCGCAGGGTCTGGCTGCGGTCGACGCTGAAGTCGGTCTGCCAGCGCTCGTTGATCTGCCAGCGTTGCACCAGACCGAGGTTGGTATACAGGCGCTCGGCATCGTTGTTCATGGTGTCGCCCACCGAGGCCGACACTTCGCCGCCGCTCCACGGTTGGGTGCGCACACCGGCGCGGGTGGTGTTGGCGGCGATCTTTTCGCCGCGCGCGAATTCCTGTTCGGCGAACAGCTTGGTCTGTTCGGTCACCTTGTAGTCGGTGCCGAGGATCAGCCGGTTCGGCATGATGACGCTGCCCGCCGTGCCGGAGCCGATCTCGGCTGCGCCGCGCAATGCGAGTTTCTTGTCCAGCAGGGTATAGGACGCGCCGGCGATGAGCTGGTTGCTCTGGGTGTTGCCGGCGGCACTCTTGTCCTGCGCGGTGCGCGCGCCGTAATAGGCGTTGAGATCTTCGCTCAGTTTCTGGTCCGCGCGTCCTTCCAGCACGCTGTTGTTCGCGTTGGTGGACAGGTTCTCCTGCCGGTAAGCCTGGCCTTGCAGTCTCAGCGTGTCGGACAGTTTCAGGCGGCCATCCATACCCATCTTGCGCGTGGCGATCTGCGAATTGGACTGCTGGCCCATGCCGAAACCGCCGGCCTGTTCGCGCAGATAGGCTTTGCCGTCCCACTGCTCTTCGCGGTGCGTCACTTCGGTCAGCCATGCGCTGCCGCTGGAGGCGACACCGGCGCGGTTGCCGTTGCTGCTGGCCGCTTCGGCGCGCAGCTTGGTCTTGTCGTCCAGCTGGTAGGCGGCATCCATGCCTTTCAGGTTGCCGGTCGCGCCCACGGTGCCCTCGTGTACCAGCGTCGCGCCGATCTCTGCTCCCTTGACCGGCTTGAAGCTGCCGCGTCCGCCGAAGGTGGCCGCCTTGTCGGCGGGATCGGCCGATTCGTATTCCGCGACGATGTAAGTCGGATTGAAATTGCTGTCGCGCGTCTGGATCGGGTTGTGGAAAGTCAGCGTGCCCAGCGCGTAGTCGATGTCGTAATCCAGATAGCGCGTCATGTTTTGCGTCGCGACGATGTTCTGCGACTGGAAGCGGTCGCGGGTCTCCACGCGGATCTTGTCGGAGTTGATCACCAGATTGCCGCGCGACATCTTATACACGCCGGAAGTGCCGTTGCCGGGGATCTCGTCCTTCACGTAGGCCTGCGCGGTGACGCTGGCGAACGCGTTGTAGCCGGCCTTCTCGCCCTTGTACTCGCTCTTCACGCCGTTCATGGTGCGGCTGTAGCGCGACAACTCGGTGACGCTCAGGCCGGTGTCGTAGTCGCCGAACATCGCGTAGAACTGCTTGCGTTCCAGCTTCACATACAGGCGTGCGGCGGAGGCGGCGTCGAAGCCCGCCTGGGCCGCGTCGGCATACAGCGTGTAATACTGGGTCGGGTCGACGGCTTGCTTGAGCTGCTTGGTGCCGGTTTGCTTCGCGGTGTCGTACGCCGCAGTCAACAGGAAGTCGCCGCGGATGCTGCCCTTGGCATAGAACGCCAGCTTGTTGCCGTCGAACAATTGTTTTTCGGTGTCCGCAGCCTGGAGCGCCTGGAGGTTGCCGGACAGCGTCTTGTGTCCTGCGGTACCTTCGGCAAAGCCGACCAGCACCCAGTCGCGCTGTCCGGCTTCCAGCCAGGCGCGCACTTCCTGGATGCGCTGGTCGTTGAATTGGAAATTCAGGATCGCATCGCCGGACTGCGTGGTCGGTTCGAGCTCGATCATCGCGAGGCCGTCGCTCTTGACCTCGAAGCGCGGCTTGCCTCCGGCCTGTCCGGACAGCGGGTCGCGGTCGATGCCTTCGCGGCGGTCGTAGGAACGGTACGGTTCGTTCAACTGGAATTCGCCGTTGAGTCCGCGCCGCACCGGAGCGCCGCTCTTGTCGAGGAAGCGCACCGCAATCACCGGGCGGGTCTTGCCGTCGGCGATCATGCGCGATTGTTGCGGCACGAATTCGACGTGATCCGGGGTCGCCGCGTAATGGATGTTGCGCACCGTGCGGCTGACTTCCTTGCCCTGCGCATCGCTGATCACCAGTTCGACCTGGTTGTCGCCTTCCTTGACCGGCACGGCACTCCAGATGCTGAGCGACACGCTGCGCGCGGCATTCATTTGCCTGCCGTCGAACAGCAGCGGGTTCACCGCTGCGCCGTTCACGCTCAATGCCAGCTTGTGTTGGGGATCGTGCTTTACCGCCACCTTGATCACCGGCAAATTGGGATGGAAACTTTCCTGCGGATGCAGCCATTCGTTGCCGGGCTGAGCGGCGGACAGCCATACCTCATCGTAGGGCAATCTTTCCACCAGACGGGTCGGATCGTCATCCTGGGGCGTCTTGGCGGGCCTGGTTGCGGCGGCTTCCACCAATACGTCGGCAGAGCTTCCGGCGCTGGCGGATTCGCTGCCCAGCATGACGGACGCGGCGGGCACGTTTTGCGCGGCGCGATCCGGCGGCGTGAAGCGCACCAGCGATCTGATTGACGCGCCTTGTGCGGCATCGGTCACTTCGAACAGATATTGATCTTGCCAGTGGGCCGGGCGCGCCTGGCTGCGGAAGATCAGCGCGCTGTCCGCGCTATCCGGATCGCCTATTGGCGCACCGTTCAGCTTGGCGCTGCCGGGTACGAATTTGGCCGCTTCCGGCAACATCACGGTGGCCGAATAGCCGGTCACCTCGGTGCCGCTGACCAGCGCCAGCGCCACCGTCGTCTTGCCCCCGTCCGGTTTTGCGCTCAGGGTCTGCGTCAGGCGCGGCGCGATGGACGCTTTCTTTCGCACGTGGAAATCGGCACGCCAGATGCTGCCGCCGCGCAGGTTGACGAATTGCGAATACAGGCGTCCGGCAAAGCGGCTGTTCTGTTCGCAGGCGGCCACTTCGTAATCCCTGGGCAGGGAATCCATGTCCAGTTGCACGACATGAGTTCCGGCGCGCAGGTTGTCGATGTGCCAGCGGCCTTCCTTGTCGGTCAGCACATACGAGCCATCCTGCAACAGCACGCGCGCATTCGCCAGCCCCTTGGCGTCGTTGTCCGCCTGGTCGCCGCACGCGCCGTCGATCACGCGCCCGATCAGGATGGTTTTGTTGCGGAACAAGTCTTCGCGCACCAGCACGCTGGCGCGCGCGGTGTTGGAGGTGATGCCGCCGGCCGCGGCGGCGGTGTTTTCCGCCGGGCCGGTATGCGCTCCTGGCGTGACCAGCAGCACGTATTTGACGGTTGCGTTTCCTGCTGCGGCGATGGCCGCGACGTTGAACGTCACGGTGGCGCCATCGGCCGAGACCAGCGGGTCGGGCATCGCGATGCCGTTCAGCTTCGCCGAGCCTTTCTGGTAGCGGAAGCCGGGCGGCAGATGGTCGGCGATCAACGCGCCTGCCACCGGCACGGTGGCGCTGTTGTTGGTGACGGTCAGCGTGTAGGGCACGAACTCGCCGGTGCCGGCCACGGTTTTGCCGGCGGTCTTCTGGATGGTCAACGAAGCGCTGCCGGGATCGACCGGAATATCCACCTTCACTGCCGTGCCGAGTACACTGAATACCCCGCCATAAGAACCGCCCGGGGCCAGGCCGGGCGCGCCGAGGATCACCGGCGCGGCGCCCGGTGTGCCGATCGTGGCGGGCAGAGCGGCGAGCGCGACGGCGGAAGGGAAAGTATGGCCCGGCGGTGGCGTGACCACCAGTTTATAGCTGCCTGCCGCCACCAGCGGGAAGCGGAAGCCACCCGCCGGTATGGCGGTATCGCAGATCGTCGGGGTGCCGCTGGTCACGGGTTGCTGCATCACGGTCACACCGTCGTCGCAATACGCCGTGGCCGGCAGGTTGGTCAGCGTATTGATCAGGGTGACCGTTGCCCCGTTGACGGCTGCGCCGGTCCTGGAGTCGAACACGATACCGTACGGGTCGAACAGACCACTGCTGACACTGGAGATGGTTTGTCCGGCGACACCGCCACAAACGGCATGACTGTATTTCGCAGTGATGCTTTCATTGAACATCGAGACCGTGATCTTGCCGTCATTGAGCGTCGGCGCGGCACCGATTGCGAGCATCAGCGATGGCACCGCTCCGACGAACACGCCGGTGGACGGGCCGGTCTCGGTCAGTTGCAGCACTTCGCTGTCGCCGTTATTGCTGGACAGAGTGACCACGACCTGATCGGCTGCGGCGGGATTGATGTTCGCGTCGTAGCTCACCACGCGGATGAAGATCGGTTCGTTGTGCGCATACGAGGCGATCGGTTTGCCTGCCGCATCGCTCATCGGCGCGAGCAGTAACGGCGCAGGCAGCGCAGCGGGGGCGGCGGTTCCGAGCAAGGTCGGATTGGCCGCCGGGGTGAACGGCCCGGTGACCAAACCGGATGGCGCATAGCCGGCTGGCGGCACCGTTTCGGTCTTGGTGCCGGCGGGCGCTTGTGCGGCGCGGGCGGGCGGGATGTATTGCAGCAGTTCGATCTTGAGGCCGGTATCGATACAGGCGGCAGTGCTCACCGCCGCCGTGCTGGCGATGGTGAGATTATTTGCGCCGATGCTGTAGCTGGCGCTGGCGGTGTTGCTGATCGCGGTGTTTGGCGGTGTGGCGGCGAATGTCGCAGCGGACAGGCCGAGCAGCGCCGCGAGCGCGAACGCCTTTCGCCCCAACACTGCCTTTTGTCTCAACACCTCTGTGGGAGCGCAATTTATTGCGCGATTG
>JAVHQS010000045.1:2711-3857 GCA_036171255.1 Gallionella sp. | reverse complement strand
GCACCCCCGCACGCAAGGTCGGCGAGATCGACAACCGGGGCAGCCATTTCTACCTCGCGCTGTACTGGGCGCAGGCGCTGGCCGCACAGAGCGGGGACAAGGCCATTCAAACTCGATTCGCGCCGCTGGCCAGGACACTCGCGGACAATGAGGCCAGGATCAATGCCGAATTGATCGCGGCGCAGGGCAAGCCCGTGGACATGGGCGGTTACTACCATGCGGATTTCGCCAAGGCCTCGCAGGCAATGCGCCCGAGCGCAACGTTCAATGCCGCACTGGAAACGATTTAAGGAACTTCCGATTCAGTTACGGTTTCGTTAACGGAGCATCGCATGAGCCAGGACAATTTTCCCAGACAACTGCATGTCATCAACCGCCTGACAATCTCGGCGATGCTGTGGTTGAACGGGATTGCCCACATCATCATCGGCCTGGCCCTGGCGGTGTCGGTGCTGATGTTCACCTGGCTGTTTTTCATCGACATGGAACAGGCGATCAACGCGAATAACCTGGTGCACGGTTTCCTGCGTTCGCTGGGGACATTGATGTTGTTGTGGACCGTGTCGGCGTTGATTGTGGCGGAGATACGTTATCTCGAAGGCGGCAAGCTGGGGGTGGACACCTTCATTGAAGTTTCAATGGTGGTGGTCCTGCGCAAGGTCATCACTTTGCCCGTGCTGGAAGTCGCCCCCTCCTTGCAGGAAGTGCTGTTATGGGTTGGCGCCGCATTGCTGTTGGGGATATTGTTCCTAGTGGTGCGCTGGGCGCAGCGGCAGCAATACGATGTGGACAATACGGCCACCCAGGAGATAGAAAAATAGCGGATGTCACGGGCAACGAGCCGGTTACATTTCGTAATCCGCAAACAAAAAACCCGGCACTTGCGTGCCGGGTTTTTTTGCCAACTCAAGAACCGGTTAAGGAGCCTGGATGTTGGAAGCTTGTTTGCCCTTGGGACCCTGAACTACTTCAAAGGTGACCTTCTGGCCTTCTTTGAGAGACTTGAAGCCGCTCATGTTGATCGCGGAAAAGTGCGCAAACAGATCTTCGCTGCCATCATCGGGAGTAATGAAACCGAAACCCTTTGCGTCGTTGAACCATTTAACTGTACCAGTTGCCATGTGATTACTTCCTTACTAAAAAAAC
>JAVHQS010000045.1:0-2701 GCA_036171255.1 Gallionella sp. | reverse complement strand
ATCTAAGATCGCACACGGCAAGACCAGTACTGCAGATACTTTGAATCAAACACCTGCGCGCTTTTTACTCCGGTTTAGTTGACATCGTCAAGAGGTTTGTAAAATATTTTTTCGATTAGACTTGAAAAGACCCGCCTAATCGTCAAGCATGTCGCTTGAATAAAGTGTCAAAATACCCGTTAAATATTATGGCAAACAAACCACACAGCAGCTCCGTACTTGCGCCGGAACGCGCAAAAACAAAACCACCGCGCATGTACAAGGTGATCCTGTTCAATGACGATTACACCACGATGGAGTTTGTGATTGAGGTGCTGGAGCGTTTTTTCGCAATGAATCGTGAACGCGCGCTGCAAATCATGCTCAAAATACATAACGAGGGTTCGGCGACATGCGGCGTTTATTCGCGCGATGTCGCCGAAACCAAGGTCGGTCAAGTGGTCGAGTTTGCAAAACAGCACGGGCATCCGCTACGATGCGGCATGGAGGAGAACTGAAATGATTGCGCAAGAATTGGAAGTCAGTTTGCACCTGGCGTTCGTCGAGGCCCGCCAGAATCGTCACGAGTTCATCACGGTGGAACATCTGCTGCTCGCCATGCTGGACAATTCCTCCGCAGCACAGGTGATGCGCGCCTGCAAAGTTGACATCGAAGAACTGCGCCATGCCGTCACGGAATTCATCAACGCCCATACGCCTGTCGTACCAGGCGACAGTGAAGTGGATACGCAACCCACCGTCGGTTTTCAGCGCGTCATCCAGCGCGCCATCCTGCATGTGCAATCCACCAATAAAAAAGAAGTCTCCGGCGCGAATATCCTCGCCGCGCTGTTCGGCGAGAAGGATTCTCATGCGGTGCACTTTCTCACCGAGCGCGGCGTCAACCGCATCGATGTGGTGAACCAGATCGTGCACGGCATCAACAAAGACAGCCAACCCGGCACGACGACATCCACACCGGGCGAGACCGAAGCGGATCAACGTACCGCCGATGAGGGTGTGCTGAAGAATTACACGCTGGATCTCAACGCGCAGGCGCTGGCCGGCAAGATCGACCCGCTGATCGGGCGGGAACTGGAACTGGAACGCGTCATCCAGACGCTGTGCCGCCGCCGCAAGAACAATCCGCTGCTGGTCGGCGAGGCCGGCGTGGGCAAGACGGCGATCGCCGAAGGTCTGGCGCGCCGCATCGTGGAGGATAACGTCCCGGACATCCTCAAGGATGCGCGCGTCTATTCGCTGGACATGGGCGCGCTGCTGGCGGGCACCAAATATCGCGGCGACTTCGAGCAACGCCTGAAGGCGGTGTTGAAGGAACTCGCCGATACGACCGGCGCGATCCTGTTCATCGACGAGATCCATACGCTGATCGGCGCGGGTGCGGCCTCCGGCGGCACGATGGATGCTTCCAATCTGCTCAAACCCGCGTTATCGAACGGGCAACTGAAGTGCATCGGCGCGACCACCTATCAGGAATATCGCGGCATCTTCGAAAAAGATCATGCGCTGGCGCGCCGCTTCCAGAAAGTCGATGTGCCGGAACCTTCCGTCGAACAGACCATCGCTATTTTGCGCGGCCTGAAGACGCGCTTCGAAGAACATCACAGTGTCAAATACAGCGCGGCCGCACTCACCAGTGCGGCCGAGCTTTCCGCGCGCTTCATCAACGACCGTCACCTGCCCGACAAGGCCATTGACGTGCTGGACGAAGCCGGCGCGGCGCAACGCATCCTGCCGAAATCGAAGCAGAAGAAAGTCATCGGCAAACACGAGATCGAGGAGATCATTTCCAAGATCGCGCGCATCCCGCCGCGCACGGTCTCCTCGGATGACCGCAACGCACTGAAGACACTGGATCGCGATCTGAAAGCGGTGGTGTTCGGCCAGAACAAGGCGATCGACGCGCTGGCCACCGCGATCAAGATGTCGCGCAGCGGCCTCGGCAATCCGCAGAAGCCCATCGGCAGCTTCCTGTTCTCCGGCCCGACCGGTGTCGGCAAGACCGAAGTGGCGCGCCAGCTGGCTTACGCGATGGGCATGCCGCTGCACCGTTTCGACATGTCCGAATACATGGAACGCCACGCGGTATCGCGCCTGATCGGCGCGCCGCCCGGCTATGTCGGCTTCGACCAGGGCGGCCTGCTCACCGAAGCGATCAGCAAACAGCCGCACGCGGTGCTGCTGCTGGACGAGATCGAGAAAGCGCACCCGGACATCTTCAACATCCTGTTGCAGGTGATGGATCACGGCACGCTCACCGACAACAACGGACGCAAGGCCGATTTCCGCAACGTGGTGATCGTGATGACCACCAACGCGGGTGCAGAAGCGTTGAACAAGAGCAACATGGGCTTCACGCAAAGCAGCGCGAGCGGCGACGAGATGGCCGACATCAAACGCACCTTCACGCCGGAATTCCGTAACCGTCTGGACGGCATCATCTCGTTCGCGCCGCTGGATCACGAAGTCATCCTGCGCGTGGTGGACAAGTTCCTCATGCAACTGGAAGAGCAGTTGCACGAGAAGAAGGTGGACGTGGTGTTCACCGATGCGCTCAAGGACTATCTGGCGGAACACGGCTTCGACCCGAAGATGGGCGCCCGCCCGATGGCACGGTTGATCCAGGATACCATCCGCTCCGCGTTGGCCGACGAACTGCTGTTCGGCAAGCTGGCGAACGGCGGCAAGGTCACCGTGGACG
>JAVHQS010000044.1:0-3876 GCA_036171255.1 Gallionella sp. | reverse complement strand
CCTTCTATCGCTTCTTTCGCCACCAGGCAGTTGCGGTGGATGCGCACGAAGCGCGCGGCAAATTCTTTTTCCAAAGCATTCAGCGATTCTTCGATCAGGTATTCGCGTTCGGCGGTGCGCACCGTGATGTATTTCAACTCGGCGCGCAGGAACAGCACTTGCTCGACAGGCACCAGATGGATCTTGCCGCGTTCGTGAATGGACAGGTTTTTGCGCGGTTCGGGCAGCAGGTCGCGCAACACCTCGCTCTGTACCGGCACGGCATGGCGTGCGCGGGTCAGCGCGTCGAACAGCCGACCCAGCCGGATCGGCTTGAGCAGGTAGTCGATGGCGTGCAACTCGAACGCCTTGATCGCGTAAACATCGTAAGCCGTGGTGAAGACGATCACCGGCGGCTTGGGCAGCTTGTGCAGGTGTTGCGCCAGTTCGATGCCGTCCATCTGCGGCATGCGGATATCCAGCAACACCACATCGGCGCGCGTTTCCATCAGCTTGTCCAGCGCCTCCTGGCCGTTGCCCGCCTCGCCCACCACTTCCAGCGCCAATTGTTCGCTGCAATCGTTCAGCAGGTCGCGCAGGCGATTGCGCGCCGGGGGTTCGTCGTCCACGATGAAGACGCGCAACGCCAGTTCGACGGTAGTCATGTCGTTCTCTCCTTCATGTAGGGCATGGCGATCTCCACACGATAAAAGTCCTTGCCGGTCTCGACCCGATAACTCGCCTCGACATCGAACAGCAGTTCCAGCCGCTCGCGGATATTCTGCAATGCCATCTTGTTGCCGGCATGTGGCGGCGATGATGGTTGCGGCAGGAACTTCTTATGCAGGTATGCGCTTAAAGAGTTGGCTTCCCTGGGTGGCTCTTCGTCACGAGGCACGCAAGGGTTCTCCACCTTGAGTTGCAATTCATCGCCGCTGCGGCGCAACGCGATCCGGATGCAACCCCCTTGCGGCAACAGCTCGATGCCATGATACACGGCGTTCTCCAGCAACGGCTGCAACAGCAGCGGCGGAACCAGCGCATCCTCCGGGACATCCTGCAGCTGCCAATCCACGCGCAGCCGCTCCCCCATGCGCAACTGTTCGAGCGCCAGATATTGCTTGCTCAATTGTATCTCCCGGCCCAGCGATACCAGGTGCTGCGCATCCGACATCGCCATGCGGAACAGATCCGCCATGTCTTCCAGCGCGCGCTCCGCTTGCCTGGGCTGGGCGCGCACGATGCCGAGCACGGCGTTGATGGTATTAAACAGGAAGTGCGGCCGGATACGTGCGCGCAACACTTGCAGACGCGCTGCATGCAAGGCGCGCGATAGCACCTGGGAGCGCAGCCGGAAATACCTCAGCAACATGCCACACACCAGCACGCCGAGCAACACGTAACGTATTTCATCGAAATAACCGGCGTCGCCGCCCGGCGGGCTATACAGCTCGCCGCCGAAATAATAGGTACCCAGCGTCAACGCCGCCACCAGCGCGTTCACCACCAGCACGCCGCGCCAGTAGGAAAGCCGTTCCAGCCAAGGTTGCGCGATCCACAGCAGCAGCAAACTGCTCAGCAGGATCGGCGTCAGCAGCGCGGCGATCTGCATCATGTACTGCGGAACCTCCATCCAGCCGGTCGCCAGCAGCAACGATTGCAGCAAGGCCAAGCCGTTGCTGAACAACAGGATGCGCAATGTGACGCCGAGGTTGCGGAAGTTGGGCAACGCATCGGGCAGTGCGTTTTGTTTTATACTGCGCGACTTATTCATGGCGGTGAAACCTCGAATCTTTCACGCTTTATTCTGGGACAAGTGGGGACTGTGATGCAAGATAAAGATACCTGGTCGGGCCGATTCGCGGAACCAGTGGCCGAATTGGTGAAGCGCTACACCGCGTCGGTCGGTTTCGACCACAAGCTCGCGCTGTTCGACATTCAGGGCTCGCTGGCGCACGCGCAGATGCTGGCCGCGTGCGGCATCATCGCCGGGCAGGACTTCAGCGACATCCAGCGCGGACTCGCGCAGATCGAGAACGAGATCATCGGCGGCGAATTCGTCTGGTCGCTGGATCTGGAAGACGTGCATCTCAACATCGAGAAACGGCTCACCACGCTGGTCGGCGATGCCGGCAAACGCCTGCACACCGGCCGTTCGCGCAACGATCAGGTGGCGACCGACGTGCGTCTGTATCTGCGCCACTCGATAGATGATCTGCTCGGGCTGATCAAGGCGCTGCAAAGCGCGTTGCTCGATCTTGCAGCGCAGCACACCCTCACCATCATGCCCGGTTTCACGCATCTGCAGGTCGCGCAGCCGATCAGTTTCGCGCATCACCTGATGGCGTATTTCGAGATGCTCAAGCGCGATGCGGAGCGTTTGCAGGATTGCCGCCGCCGCGTGAACCGCTTGCCGCTCGGCGCGGCCGCGCTGGCCGGAACCAGCTATCCGATCAGGCGCGAGATGGTCGCCGAACTGCTGGGCTTCGAGGGCGTATGCGAGAACTCGCTGGATGCGGTGTCGGATCGCGACTTCGCCATCGAATTCACCGCTGCTGCCGCGCTGATCATGACACACCTGTCGCGCTTCTCCGAGGAGTTGATCCTGTGGATGAGTCCGCGCGTCGGCTTCATCGACATCGCCGACCGCTTCTGCACCGGTTCGAGCATCATGCCGCAGAAGAAGAACCCCGATGTGCCGGAACTGGTGCGCGGCAAGACCGGACGGGTGAACGGCCATCTGGTCGCGTTGCTGACACTGATGAAGGGCCAGCCGCTGGCCTATAACAAGGACAATCAGGAAGACAAGGAGCCGCTGTTCGATACGGTGGAAACGCTGACGCAGACCTTGCGCATCTACGCCGACATGATCACCGGCATCAAGGTCAAGCCGGAAGCCATGCGCAGCGCGGCTTTGCAGGGCTATGCCACCGCCACCGATCTGGCCGACTATCTGGTGAAGAAGGGCGTGCCGTTCCGCGATGCCCACGAGGCCGTGGCGCTCGCGGTGCGTTTCGCCGAACAGCGCGGCTGCGACCTGGGCGACATCGGCCTGACCGAGTTGCAGCAATTCTCCGCACTGATCGGCGAGGATGTGTACCAGGTGTTGTCGCTGGAAGGCTCGCTCGCCAGCCGCAACCACATCGGCGGCACCGCGCCGGATCAGGTCGCCGCAGCGATCGCCCGCGCCCGCGCCAGCCTCAGCATCTAGTTCCGCGCAAAAAAATGGGCGACCAGCAGATCGCCCAAATAGGAGGAGAGTAAGCAAAGTCGAGTTGGTTAACAACTACGAACCTCAACACTCGACGCGGACTATATCCGCTCTCTCCCGCAATTCATATATGCCGAATTATCTATATATTTCGGCCTAGTCACCGGAACTAGCCAGCCAACAACTGTTTGAGCTCCCCGCTCTGGTACATCTCGGTCATGATGTCCGAACCGCCGACGAATTCGCCCTTGATATAGAGCTGCGGGATGGTCGGCCAGTTCGCGTAATCCTTGATGCCCTGGCGAATTTCCGCATCTTGCAGCACATCTACTGTGAACAATTCTTTCACGCCCAGCGCGTTCAGGATGCGCACCGCGTTGGCGGAAAATCCGCACTGCGGGAATTGCGGGTTGCCTTTCATGTACAGCACCACCGGATGCGTGGTGACTTGTTCGCGAATACGTTGTTGGATTCCTGTGGTCATGGTCATTACCCGAATTAAATGGTCGGGAATTTTAGTGGCGCAGCAGTGGTCGCGTCAAGCCCGATTTCCATCGGCACATCCGCCGGTCACCCGTTCGATACCGGCCAGATCGCGTGCCGAGAACACCGCACTGAACCCTGCCTGATGCAGCAACGCACGCACCCGTTCGGCCTGATCGTAGCCATGCTCGAACAATAGCCAG
>JAVHQS010000043.1:0-3902 GCA_036171255.1 Gallionella sp. | reverse complement strand
GACGCAACTCACAGCAGTGCGACGCAATGTTTTGCGGTGCACGACAAACAGGTCACCGCGCACGGCAGGGACTTCTACCTGCTCGCCGTGACGCAGCGCAACGGGATGTTGTATTTCCAGACTGCACGGCCATCGTCTGACGGCGAACAGTTACCCGTGATCCGCGAAGTCGCCGATAAGGTATTGGCCCGTTTCCCCGATGCAGGCGAACACGATGCTGCGCTGGACGATGGCTTGCAGGAAGCGGCGCAGCAGGCGGCGCAGTTACGCAATATTGTTATCAAGCAGTTGAAGGAATAAAACCGGATAATTCGTTAGAACCAATATCCCGTGTAGGAGCGCAATTTATTGCGCGATCATCGTCAACAATCGCTCGATAAATCGAGCTCCTACAGGCCAATGGATTATCCGGGATAAAACCGGCATTGGGCGTAAGCCGCCGGAGAATGGCGTTAATTTCCCACACGCCGGTACAGGCGATAGTGTTCGCTCTTGTCGCCCTTGCGGCTGCCTTCCCAGATCTTTTCCCATTGCCCTTCGCCGAGCGCGCGCGAGTCGCGTTCCCCCTGTATCAACAGCAAATCGCAGCGGTGTTCGCGGTCGCGCCGGGTGGTGATGTCGCCGAAGTAATGCAGCATGGCGCGTTGCCCGTCGCCCAGACGCGTGCGTTTGATGCAGCGGTACTGTTCCGGCAAGGACTGTCGCAGCGACGCGACCATGTTGCGATAGCTCTTGCCGCTGTCCAGCCACGGCAGCCACAGCGTCATCGCGAGTATCCAGATCAGCGTCATGCCGGCCGCCCAATTGGTGGTCGCGCGGCGCATCGAACGTCCCACGCGCCACACCAGCAGCACCCACAGCACCGTGGCGATCAGCGCGACGGCGAACGGAACGGTCTGCAACGAGGGTTCGAAGCCGGGCTGGTAGTCCTTCAGCCATTGCGTGATTTTGGCGTGATTGTCCAGCAGCAGGCCCGCCCATCCCCACCACATCAATATCGCGATGAAGCCGAACACCATGATGCCGAACCAGTCCAGCGCATTGGCCGCGCCGCGTTTCAGCGTGGACAGCGAGGCGGTCGCGAGCAGCGCGATCGGCAGCAGCATCGGCAACGCGAACACTTCCTTGATGTTCGGCACCAGACTGAGCGCGACCAGCATCACGCCAAAAGCGACCAGCGGCAATTGCAGATCGTCGCGTTGCGCCAGGCGTTTGCGCGACTTCCACACCACCCAGAACGCCAGCGGCCAGGCCGGCCAGGCCAGCCACGGCAGATTCTTCAGGTAATAGAGCGAATCGGCGCGCGGGCCGCCTTTGGCGTAATCCAGCCAGTTGCCGATGTTGTGCGACCAGGCCCAGTCGGCGAACAATTGCGGCGAATGCCGGTAGAGCAGCAGCGGCCAGACGGTCAGCCACGGCAATGCGAACAATGCGGCGATGCCGAGGCTGAAAAAATAATTGCGCTCGCGCCAATTCTGGAACAGCGCGGGCAGCAGCGCGGCGATGAAGATGAACAAGATAGGCGAGATGAAACCTTTGGCCATGAAACCGATGCCCATGCCGGTGCCGATCCAGACGCCGGCGCGAAGGACGCGCTCCTGACTGTGCGCCAAACCGTACAGCACCATCGCGCAACCGGCGAGCAGCGCGAGGTCGGTGATCATCTGGTGCGCGCGCACCAGCATGCCGATACAGCCGATCAGGATGACGGCGGCGGCCCAGCCGCGGTTCTCGCCATACAGTTTGCGGCCGGCGAGGCCGAGGAACAGCAGGGTCAGCACGCTGTAGAAACCGCTGGCGAGGCGCGCGCCGTCATGCAGCGGCAGCAGCGGCGCGAACAGTTTGGCGAACAGTGCGGCAGTCCAATAGAACAGCGGCGGCTTGTCCATATATGGCTCGCCCGCAAGAGTGGGGACTAACCAAGCGTTGGGCCAATCGCCGTTGTGCAGCATCGAATACACCAGCCCGAAGCTGTAGGCATCATCCGGTTTCCACGGGTCGTGGCCGACCAGCCCCGTGCCCAGCCAGATCAGGCACAGCAACCCGAGTAGCACCGCTTTGGCGGGGGTGATGGGGTAAGGGTCGGTCGGCTTGATGAAATACATGCGTGCGTTATTCGACGACTTTGACGAGTTGTCCGGCTTGCGGTTCGCCGGTCGGATAGCTGGCGTTGATCAGACGCAGATAGCTTTCCGCCGATTTGCCGAGCGGGGAATTCCGCGCCAACCCGGCGTAACTGTCGCCCGACCGCGCGGTGATGATGTGGAGGCTGAGCGGCTTGACCTGCCTGCGTTCCTCGGCGGTGAGGGCATGGAAGCTGCGCACCGTGCCGACGATCTCGTCGCGATGTGCCGCCAGCGCTTCACGGCTCTTGCCTTGGCCTTGCAGGATGAACGCCTGTCTGTTCAGGTAGATCACGCCGACGATGCTGCCAGGCAATTCCAGCAGCGCGGCGGGCAGGCCGTTGACGGACAGCGCTTCGACTGGTACGCCATAGCCCGCCCGCCGCTGCGCGTATTCAACCGGCGTGCCGCCGGGCTTCTCGTCCAGTTTCATTTGCAGCTTTGCCTCGCCTTGCGGGCTGAGCGCAATCAGCGAATCCGGCAGATTATGCACTTGCCAGTCACGCGGGAATTGCACGGCCATGCCTAACTCGCCGTGATAGAAGCGATTGCTGCGCACCACGCCCTGTTCGCTGTTGTCGTTGAATACCAGGCCATCGGTGGCTTTCAGGAATTCGTGACGGCCTTCGAAATGAACGGTGGAGGTCAGTTGGTCCGCGTCGCCCACGGCCTGTTTCAGGCGCGTGTCGTTGTCCGGATGCGAGGCGAACAAGCCGTGATAACGGCGCGGTTCGCGGCCTTCCTGCCTGGCCAGTTCCGCATCCGCCAGTTCCTGATTCTTCAGTACGCCGATGACCCTGATGATGGCTTGCGGATCGTAATCGGTGCGCGCCAGATAGATCGCGCCGAGGTGATCGGCTTCCAGCTCGTGTTCGCGTCCGTAGCCGGACAGCAATGCGCCGCCGATGATGTTGGACAGATTCTGCGCGCCTGCGGTATTGATCTCCGGAACAAAGATGGAGGCGATGGTCAGCCCGATGTTGGCGGCCTGTGCGGCGCTCTGCTGGCGCACGCCGTGGCGTGCCGTGACGTGGCCGATCTCGTGCCCCAATACGGCGGCCAGTTCGGCCTCGCTGTTGAGATAGGCCATGATGCCGCGCGTGATGTAGACATAGCCGCCGGGCAGCGCGAAGGCGTTGATGTCCGCGGTGTCCAGCACGGTGAAGTGGTATTGCAGGTTGGGGCGATGGCTCTTTTTCGCGATCTTCTGGCCGACGCTGTTCACGTAGTCCTGCAAGGCTTTCGATTCGTAGACCTTGTATTGCTTCTTGACTTGCTCGTCAGCCTGGCGGCCGATGGCCAACTCCTGGCCTTCCGACATCATCACGAAATCGTTCTGTCCGGACACCGGATTCTGCGCGCAGCCGGCGAGAGCCAGCAGAACAAGGCTAATGATCAGAAGACGCATGGCAATTCCTATTCATCAAGTCAAAGGGGATTGTCGCCGCAAATGAAAAAGGCAGCAAACGCTGCCTTTTGACGGAGAGACTGCGCGAAGTTCCCTGCTGGAACTTCTGTTGTTACGCCGCAGCCTTGGTGCCGTATTTCTGACGGAACTTGTCGATGCGGCCGGCGGTATCCATGATCTTCTGTGTGCCGGTGTAGAACGGGTGGCATTCCGAACAGACTTCGACGTTCAAAGATGGTTTGCCGATCACGGACTTGGTCTTGAAGCTGTTGCCGCAGCTGCAAGTCACGGTCAGTTCCTGGTAATTCGGGTGGATGTCTGCTTTCATTTTCTTTCCTTGCGATTAGTTTGGTGCGGCGGGTGTACGCACT
>JAVHQS010000042.1:0-4006 GCA_036171255.1 Gallionella sp. | reverse complement strand
TCGAGGAATTGCAGGCCGCGGTTGGTATATTTCTTGGCGATGGAGATCACCAGACGCAGGTTGGCCTCGATCATGTCGCGCTTGGCGCGGCGTGCCTTGGCTTCGCCGTTGGTCATCTGCTTGTTGATCTCTTTCAGATCCTTGATCGGGATACCGACGCGCTGTTCCAGATTCAGCAGACGTTGCTGTTGTTCGACGATAGCGTGCTGATAGCGTTCCAGTGTCTCGCCATAAGGCCTCTTCCCCTTGATCTCCTGCGCCACCCACTGCAAATTCTCTTCGTTGCCGGGGAACGTCTTGATGAAATGCGGACGCGGCATCCTGGCCTTGTTCACGCACATATCCTGAATGCTGCGCTCGCTGCGGCGCACTTCCTCAACCAGGCCGCGCATGGTGTCGCACAGCGCATCCACCTGTTTCGCGGAGAAGCGGAAACCCATCAATTGGTCGGAGATGCCGGACTGGAACTTGTCGTACTGTTTGCTGCGATAGCCGTACTTTTCGTAGGCCTTGCCCATCTTGGTGAACAGGTCGGCGATCACGGCAAAACGCGCCAGCGCATCTTCCTTCAGCTGCGCCAGATTGGCGGCGGCGGCGGCGGCTGTGGCTTCTTCGTCTTCTTCCTCGTCGACTGCGTCCGCGGCCTCTTCTTCAATCTCTTCGTCGCTCTCGCCGGCACCGATGACGGCTCCGTCCTCGCCGTCCACGAAACCATCGATCAGCTCATCGACGCGCATCTGGTTGTTTTCGATCTTCGCGGCCAGCATCAGGATTTCGGCGATCGTCGCCGGGCAGGCGGAGATTGCCTGGATCATGTGCTTCAGGCCTTCTTCGATGCGCTTGGCGATCTCGATCTCTTTTTCGCGGGTAAGCAACTCGACCGTACCCATTTCGCGCATATACATACGCACCGGGTCGGTAGTGCGGCCAAACTCGGAATCCACCGTGGACAGCGCAGCTTCGGCTTCTTCGGCGGCATCTTCGTCGGCCACCGCAGGTGCGGCATCTGTCATGATCAGCGTTTCAACATCAGGCGCCACGTCGCACACCGAGATACCCATGTCGTTGATCATGCTCACCACGCCTTCGATCTGCTCGACTTCGAGCATATCCGGCAAGTGATCGTTGATCTCCGCGTAAGTCAGGTAGCCGCGCTCCTTGCCCAGCACGATCAGGGCTTTCAGGCGCGTGCGGCGCGCTTCGATGTCCTGTTGCTGGTCGACCAGCGTCAATACCGGTGCAGCTACCAACTTCTTGCTGGATTTTTTCGTCTCTTTAGGCTTAGCCATATCTCAGATCCCTAATTGCGTGTACCGCGTGATGCCGCAGAAAAGCGGCGGATTATACCCGATTCGGCCGGGCTTTTCCTAACCTCGCCAGACTTTTTCCTAACCTCGTTAGATGCTTGGCTTTACACCCTCCGGGGTGCAAAAAACGGCAAGCGGGTAGCATTCATTCGGCCTGGATAGTGCCCGGCCGTACCAGCTGCAAGTATTGCTCGCGCTCTGCATCGCTCAGGCTGGCCAAACCACCCTGCGCCAATTTGTCCTGCAAGGTCTGGAATTGCTGACGGCGCTGCCCTTCATTAAGCTTGCCGATCAGGCCGGAAAACTCGGCAGCCACGTCAAAGTTCTCGCCCCAATTCAACATATCCGCCTCGGCCGCCGCCAGCGTCTTTGCTTGTGCCGTACCCTGAAACCACTGCGTAAGGGTCTGGCTGCTCAGCGCAAAATCGGCTTCGCGCAACACTGACAGCACCGCCGCTACAGCCTCGGCTTCGGCTCCTTCGCCATGCCAACCGGTCGGCATTTGCGCGCCAAGCGCGGGCTTGGCGATCAGGCATTGCAACAATATCCGCTGCGCCGAAGGTGGCGCGCGCCCGGCTTTTTGAAAGGACGGGCGCGGCGCGCGCACGACCGGTTTGATCTCATACAGCGCTTCAAGCTCCGCCTGGCTCACGCCGGAAAGCGCCGCCACCTCCTTGCGCAACAGCAACGCTGTAGCGGGTGCGACAATCGCCGTCAGCAACGGTTTGGCGCGCTGCAACAATTGGTTCTTGCCTTCCTGGCTGCGCAGGTCGAGTCCCGCACTGACTTCGCGCAACAGATAGGAAGACAGCGGCATGGCTTCCTGCACGCGCTGCTCGAAAGCCGCCTTGCCGAATTCGCGGATAAAACTGTCGGGGTCGTGCTCGACGGGCAAGAACAGAAAACTGATGCGCTTGCCGTCCTGCAAGTAGGGCAACGCATTTTCCAGTGCGCGCCAGGCGGCTTTCTGCCCGGCCTTGTCGCCATCGAAGCTGAACACGATGTGCTCGGTCAGGCGCAATAATTTCTGCACATGGTACGGCGTGGTCGCCGTGCCCAGCGTTGCGACGGCATATTCCACGCCGTGTTGCGCCAGCGCCACCACATCCATGTAACCCTCCACCACCAGCACTTGCTGACCGGCACGGATGGCTTTTTGCGCCTGGAACAGGCCATACAGTTCGCGGCCTTTCTCGAACAGCGGCGTTTCCGGCGAATTGAGATATTTTGGTTCGCCCCGGTCCAGCACGCGCCCGCCGAAGCCGATGACCTGTCCGCGCACATTGACGATAGGGAACATGATGCGGTCGCGGAACCGGTCGTAGCGCTTGTGATCTTCCTCGTTAACGATCACCAGCCCGGTCTCGCTCAGCGTGCCGCTCTGGTAATCCGGGAACGCGGCAGCGAGATTCTGCCAGCCGTCCGGCGCATAGCCGATGCCGAATCGCGCGGCGATCTCGCCGCTCAGTCCGCGCTGCTTGAGGTAATCGATCGCGCGCTGCGAAAGCTTGAGTTGCTCGCGGTAATAGCGCGTGGCGGTTTGCATCACCTCATACAGATCCGGCGCGACATTCTGGGCAAATTCTCTCTGGGCATCGCCTGCTGGAGAGCGCTCATGCGGCACTTCCAGACCGACATTGCGTGCCAGTTCTTCGATCGCATCGACATAGCCCAGCCCGGCGTGTTCCATGACGAAGCCGATCGCCGTGCCATGCGCGCCGCAACCGAAGCAATGGTAGAACTGCTTGGACTGGCTGACGGTAAACGAGGGGGATTTTTCGTTGTGGAACGGACAGCAGGCGACGAAGTTCGCGCCGGCCTTTTTGAGCGGCACATAGCGCTCGACCACATCCACGATATCGAGGCGGTTTAGCAAATCCTGAATGAAACTTTTTGGAATCAAGCCAGCACCGCCCTTTCAACAAGATCGACACTCAATGGAACGTCGCGCAGCGTGGTTTAACCGTGAAACTATTTAGATAGCCGCACCTTTATCAGTGCAGAGACTTTGCCCATGTCGGCGCGACCGGCCAATTTGGCTTTGAGCACGCCCATCACCTTGCCCATGTCTTGCGGGCCGGTCGCTCCTGTCGCGGTGATCGCCTCGGCGACTGCCGTGGCGATTTCCGCTTCGCCGAGTTGTTGCGGCATATAGGTTGCCAGCACGGTCATCTCGAACTTCTCGACATCCGCCAGATCCTGGCGGCCTGCCGCCTCGTATTGACTGATCGAATCGCGCCGCTGCTTGTTCATCTTCTCGATGATGGCGACCACGTCCGCATCCGTCAGCTCGATGCGCTCGTCCACCTCGCGCTGTTTGATCGCGGCGAGCAAAAGACGAATGGCCCCGAGACGCGCCGTTTCCCTGGCGCGCATCGCGGCTTTCATGTCATCGCTGATTTGTTGCTTCAGACTCATATCGGAGACACCCGAACCGGGCACTGCCGATCAGTACAGCTTGGGCGGGAGAGTTTGGCTACGCAGACGCTTGTAGTGACGCTTGACGGCAGCGGCCAGCTTGCGCTTACGCTCGGCGGTTGGCTTTTCGTAAAATTCGCGAGCGCGCAGATCGGTCAGCAGACCGGTCTTTTCCACGGAGCGCTTAAAACGGCGCATTGCAACTTCAAACGGCTCATTCTCTTTAACACGTACGGTTGTCATGGACAAACTACCTTCTACCAAAAAATTGAGGGCGCGAT
>JAVHQS010000041.1:15388-17794 GCA_036171255.1 Gallionella sp. | reverse complement strand
TGCACTATCAGCACCGGGCGCACTTGCTCGGTTCGCTTCCTTTGCCGGCGTTCAGGTTGGCAAGCCAAATTTCCCCGTTACGCACGCGGCGCATCCTCTATCGCGTCGAACTCGGCATTCACCTTCATGCTCCCGGCAGCGATGCGCCGCGACACCTTCATTAAATGCTCGCGCCGCGTTTGGGTAAGCACTTCATCATTCATCGCCGCGATGGCGCGGCGGATATATTCGGCGCGCGGCAAGTGCAAAATCTTGGCGTGATACTCAGCCTCTTTCAGCAGATCGTCGGGAAGGCGTAACGAAACTGTAGTCATTTTTGTATCTCGATTATGTGGTTACATGTGTGCCACACTTTAGCGATACATTGCGCCCGCTGCAAGCCGATTTTTGTCAGCGGTGCCGGGGGTACTGCTGCTGTTGAAGGTCGCGCCGTGGAGTGAACCACAGCGCGCTTCGGGGTAGCGTCAAATCTTCCTGACGAATACCTTCGACTTGCGCTGGAAGTTGTACAGCGACTTCTTCTGCGCGGGCAGTTCGGCGACATCGGCCTCTTTGAAGCCGCGCTCGATGAACCAGTGCGCGGTGCGCGTGGTGAGCACGAACAGTTTCTTCAGTCCCTGCGATTTGGCGAGGTCGGCCATGTGGTTGAGGATGGCTTCGCCGTAGCCGCGGTCGCGCGATTGCGCCTCCACCGCGAGGCAGGCCAGTTCGGCGGCGGCCTCGTTGGGGAACGGGTACAGCGCGGCGCAGCCGACGATGCGATGGTCGTGTTCCAGCACCACGAAACGCTCGATCTCGCGCTCCAGCAACTCGCGCGAGCGCCGCACCAGGACGCCCTGTTCTTCCAGCGGGCGCAGCAGTTGCAGGATGCCGCCGACGTCCTCGATGCTGGCATCGCGCAGCGTGTTGAGCGTGCTCTCCACGACCATCGTGCCGATGCCATCGTCGCTGAACAGTTCCTGCAGCACCGCGCCGTCGGTGTGGCGGCTGATCAGATGGGTGCGTGCCACGCCGGCTTCGCAGGCGCGTATCGCGCACGGCAGGAACAATCCCGCGTCTGCGGGCAGCTTGCGTTTGCCGGACAGCGCCGCTTGCGCCTGGGCGACGGTGAGCTCCTTGAGCAGCTCGCCCTTCTTGCCCTGCACGCCGTCGGTGTCCATCAGGAACACCAGCTTGTCGGCATCCAGCGCGATCGCGGTGGTGGTAGCGATGTCCTCCAGCGTGACGTTGAATACCTCGCCGGTGGGCGAATAGCCGAGCGGCGACAGCAGTACCACCTCGCCGAATTCCATGCGGTCGTTCAGCGCGGCGACATCCACCTTGCGCACGCTGCCGGTATGCTGCAAATCAACGCCGTTGATCACGCCGATCGGCTGTGCGGTGATGAAGTTGCCGCCCGCCACACGGATGTCGGCATTGGCCATCGGCGAATTCGCCAGCCCCATCGACAGCAGCGCCTCGATCTCGACGCGCACCCGGCCGACCGCTTCCTTCACGCATTGCATGGTCTCGGCGTCGGTCATGCGGATGCCCTGGTGGTAAGTATCCTCGAGGTTGTTCTTGGCCAGATGCTGCTCGATCTGCGGGCGGGCGCCATGCACCAGCACCAGCCGGATGCCGAGCGCGGCGAGCAGGTTGAAGTCTTGCGCCAGTTCGACGAACTTGCCGTCCGCGACCACCTCGCCGCCGAACGCGATGACGAAGGTCTTGCCGCGGAAGGCATTGATATACGGCGCGACGGAACGGAACCAGGTGACGAAATCAGCGGAAGTGGTGGTGATCGGCATTTGCAGCTCCCCAGTGGAATGCGCGCATCATGCCGCGCTACGACTCATCTAGCAACTTTCCGGCGATCGCCCAGTTTTCATCCGGTAGTTCATCGAAGGCGATATAGGTATACGACTTCGGCTTGAGCGCGATGCGTTCCAGCGTGTCGGTGATCTCCTCGGCGATGCGCGCTTTCTGTTCGCGGCTCAGCGTACCGGCGATGCGGATGTTGACGTAAGGCATGGCATTTCCTTCTAGAAGTTAGTTGAAATCTCCCCACAGTGTTTGTAACGCAGCCAATCCGGCGACTGCGGCGGTCTCGGTGCGCAGCACGCGCGCGCCCATCCGTACCGGCGTGAAGCCGCACAGCAGCGCGGTGTCGTTCTCCGCTTGGCTGAAGCCGCCTTCCGCGCCGATCAGCAAGGCCACCTTGCCTTGCGGTGTGGGCTGGCTGTGCAACGAGGTGGCGCCTTGCGGCAGCAGGATGAAGCGGCTGTTGTCCGATTCGCGTTGCTGTTGCAGCCATACCATGATGTCCAACGGCGCATGAATCCGGGGCAACACATTGCGTCCGCATTGTTCGCAGGCAGAGATCGCGACCTGTTGCCAATGCTCGGTGCGTTTCGCGGCGCGTTCGGC
>JAVHQS010000041.1:0-15288 GCA_036171255.1 Gallionella sp. | reverse complement strand
GGCATGGTGCGCCGCATCGGGCGGCAGGTCGAATGAGCCGCTCAATGGCAGCGGCGGCGGGCAATAGAAACGCGGCATGGTTGGAGATAAGAGTTGGCTATGTCAGCGTGATAATATAACGCCTCTAAAAATGTTGTCAGGAGTTTGTCATGGTCAGTCTGCAACCGCCGCTGTGCGATTTCGGCTGGAAAGCACGCGATTTCGACTTGCTTGGCGTGGACGGCAAGCGCTATAACCTTGCCAATGCGCGCGGCAGGAACGGCCTGCTGGTGATGTTCATCTGCAATCACTGCCCTTATGTGAAATCCATCCGCGACCGCATCGTGCGCGACACGCGCGAGTTGCAGCAGCACGGCATCAACACGATCGCGATCATGTCGAACGATCCCGCCGACTATGCGGAAGACTCGTTTGACAACATGAAGCTCGTCGCGCAGCAATATGCCTATCCCTTCCCATACGTGTGGGACGAGACGCAGCAGATCGCCAAAGATTATGGCGCGGTCTGCACGCCGGATTTCTTCGGTTTCAACGCGAATCTGGAATTGCAATATCGCGGCCGACTGGACGCTTCGCGCAAGGAGGCCGTGGCCGATGCGCCGCGCGATCTGTTCGATGCGATGCTGCAAGTGGCGCAGACCGGGCAGGGGCCGCGCGAGCAGGTCGCCAGCATGGGCTGCTCGATCAAATGGAAGGATGCGGCATGACGCGAACCGGTACCCGCAACATGAGTGCGATGCTCAAGGCAGTGGTCGCGGCCGTCAAGCTGGTGGCGGCGGAAGAGATCATGCCGCGCTATCTCAAGGTGTCGCATCAACGCAAGAGCGACGGCAGCCTGTGTACCGAGGCGGATGTCGCCGCGCAAAACGCGCTGACCAAGAAGCTGCAAGCCATCCTCAACGTGCCGGTGCTGGGCGAAGAAATGACGGCCGAAGAGCAGCATGCGATCTGGCAGTCCGGCGATGCGGGCCTGTGGTGCATAGACCCGATCGATGGCACGTCCAACTTCGTGCGCGGTCTGCCTTATTTTGCGGTATCCGTCGCGCTGTTGCGCGAAGGCAAGAGCGTGCTGGCGGTGGTGTACGATCCGGCGGCGGATGAAGCGTTTGCCGCCGAGCAGGGCAGGGGCGCGTTCCTGAATGGCGAGAAACTGATCGGGCGCGAGGCTGCCGGCAGCCTTGAACTTGCCCTCGCCAACGTGGATTTGAAACGTTTAAGCAATAAACTGGTTGCGCAATTGGCTACCGCTCCGCCATATTGCTCGCAGCGCAATTTTGGCGCGAGTGCATTGGATTGGTGCTACACCGCCGCAGGGCGTTTCGACGTGTATCTGCATGGCGGACAGAAGTTGTGGGATTATGCTGCGGGCACATTGATCTTGTGGGAATCGGGCGGTCATGCCTGCTGCATCGAGAACGATGATTTCGCCCGAGGCGATATCTGGCAGCGTTCGGTGATCGCGGCGCGCGATGAGAAGCTGTTCGACGAATGGAAGAATTGGATCCGTGCGCAGTAGGGGCGCAAGACCCGATGAAACAACTAGCCATCCCACCGGGCAACCCAAAGACGGTTGCCCGGTGGTTGGTTATTACGCCCGTACGATCAAGGAGGTTTCGTGAAGATATTGATACTTGGTGCGGGGCAGGTCGGTTCAACGGTGGCGGAAAGCCTGGTCGGCGAGGCGAACGACATCACCGTCGTGGATTCGGACGGCGAGAAGCTGCGGCAATTGCAGGACCGGCTGGACCTGCGCACCCTGATGGGCAATGCCGCGCACCCTTCCGTTCTCGAACAGGCGGGTATTGCCGATACCGACATGTTGCTGGCAGTCACGCAAAGCGATGAAGTCAACATGGTGGCCTGCAAGCTGGCGGCCAGTCTCTACAACACGCCAACGCGTATCGCGCGGATTCGCTCCGCCGACTTTCTGGCCCGCCCGGAACTGTTCAGCAAAGACAACTTTTGTGTGGATTTTTCCATCTGTCCGGAGCAGATACTCACCGATTACATCACCAAACTGATCGAATTCCCGGAGGCGTTGCAAGTGCTGGAGCTTGCCGATGGTAAAGCTTCTCTGGTGGCGGTGCGCGCTTTCAAAGGCGGCCCGCTGGTGGGCAAGCCGCTGAATTTTTTGCACACCAACATGCCGCAGATCGACGCCCGCGTCGCGGCGATCTTCCGCAAGGACCGGCCGCTGATCCCCGAAGGCGATACGGTGGTCGAGGAGGGCGACGAGATCTTCTTCATCGCCGCGACCGACAACATCCGCAGCGTGCTCAAGGAAATGCGCCGCATGGACAAACCCAGCAAGCGCGTGATGATCGTCGGCGGCGGCAACATCGGCCGCCGCCTGGCCAAGGCGCTGGAGCGCGACTATCAGGTCAAGCTGATCGAGTACAACAAGAAGACCTGCGAGAAACTGGCGGGAGAATTGGCCGGCACCCTGGTGTTGCACGGGGATTGCACCGACGAGAAGTTGCTGCAGCAGGAATATGCCGGCGAAGTGGATGTGTTCTGCGCGCTGACCAACGACGATGAGAACAACATCATGTCGGCCCTGCTCGCCAAACAGATTGGCGCGCGCAAGGTGATCGCACTGATCAACCGCAGTGCTTACGTCGGGCTGGTGCAGGGCGGCAAGATCGACATCGCGCTGTCTCCCGCGCAGGTCACCATCGGCTCGCTGCTCGCTTACGTGCGGCAGGGCGACGTCGCCGCCGTGCATTCGTTGCGGCGCGGCGCCGCCGAGGCGCTGGAACTGGTGGCGCATGGCGATCGCCAGTCGTCGCGCGTGGTGGGGCGGCGCATTGACGAGATCGACCTGCCCAAGGGTGCGACCATCGGCGCCATCGTGCGCGGCGCGGAGGTCATCATGGGGCATCACGACGTGGTCGTCGAGGCGGAGGACCATGTCATCGTGTTCGTCGTCAACAAGGCGATGGTGCGCAAGGTAGAGAAACTGTTCCAGGTCAATCTCGGGTTTTTCTGATGCGGCGCACATTGACGGTCATCCACGCATTGGGCTTGATGCTGATGGTATTCAGCATCGCCTACCTGATGCCGGTATTCGCCTCCCTGGCCTACGACGACGGCATGCTGGCCGATTTCCTGCTGGCGATGGTCTGGACGGGAGCGATCGGCTGCCTGATGTGGCTGCTGACCCGCCGCTATCAGGGCGAGTTGTCGATCCGGCACGGCTACCTGCTGGTGGTGGCGATGTGGACGGCGATGCCCGCAGTGGCGACTCTGCCGCTGCTGCTGGTGATCGACGGGTTGTCGTTCACCGATGCCTATTTCGAAACCATGTCCGGCCTGACCACCACCGGCGCGACCGTGCTGACCGGGCTGGACAACTTGCCGCCATCGATCAATATCTGGCGGCACGGGTTGAACTGGCTGGGCGGCATGGGCATCATCGTGCTGGCGGTTGCGATCCTGCCGCTGCTCGGCATCGGCGGACGGCAATTGTTCAAGGCCGAGACCCCGGGGCCGATGAAGGATTCCGCGTTGACCCCGCGCATCACCGAGACGGCGCGCAATCTCTGGCTGGTGTATCTGGGCATGACCCTCGCCTGTATCGCATCGCTGAAGCTGGCCGGCATGAATTGGCTGGATGCGATCTGCCACGCCTTTGCCGCGATGGGGCTGGGCGGGTTTTCGACGCACGACGCCAGTGTCGGCTATTTCAATTCGCCGGTGATCGAGGCGGTGCTGATCGTGTTCATGCTGATCGCGGCGATGAATTTTGCGACCCATTTTCTGGTCTGGCGCGAAAAAAAGCTGTCTCCCTATTGGCACGATGTGGAAGGCCTCGCCACGGTGGGAGTCACGCTGGTCAGTTGTGTAGGTATCGGTGCATTCCTGTGGTGGAAGGGAACCTACCCCAGTTTCTGGACGGCATTGCGCCATGCCAGTTTTAATCTGGTGTCACTGGCGACCGACTGCGGTTTTTCCAGCGTGGATTTCAACCGGTGGCCGATCTTCGCGCCGATGTGGATGCTGTTTCTGAGCTGTGTGGTAGCCAGTTCCGGCTCCACGGGCGGCGGCATCAAAATGGTGCGCACCCTGATTCTGGTCAAACAGGCCGGGCGCGAGTTCCTCAAGTTGCTGCATCCCGCTGCGGTCGACCCGATGAAGATCGGCGGGCAGGTCATTCCAAACAGCGTGGTGTTCTCCGTGCTGGGCTTCATCTTCCTGTATTTCATGAGCGTGGCCACGCTGACTTTCGCGCTGTTGATCAGCGGCCTCGACTTTATCTCGGCATTTTCCGCCGTCATCGCCTGTATCAACAACGCCGGGCCGGGTCTGGGGGTGGTGGGGCCGGCCGGCAACTTCGGTGTGCTGAGCGATTTCCAGACCTGGGTTTGTACGGTCGCGATGTTGGCCGGACGGCTGGAAGTGTTTACTTTGCTGATCATCTTTACGCCGCGTTTCTGGCGGCGTTAAATACGCCATGACATCCGCAACGGGATACGTTAGCATGGTCGCCTCGAAAATCATCCAGAAATATAACGGGCACGGCAGTGCCGAATAAGGGGGCGTGAGTTGAGCGAGAAATTGCCATTATCCGGGGTGAAGGTGGTGCTGATCGACGACAGCAACACCATCCGGCGCAGTGGCGAAATATTCCTGTCGCAGGCGGGTTGCCAGGTCGTGCTTGCCGAGGACGGCTTTGACGGCTTGTCCAAGGTGGTCGACAACAAACCCGATATCATCTTCGTCGATGTGATGATGCCGCGCCTGGATGGCTATCAAACCTGTGCACTGATCAAAAACCATCATGATTTCAGAAATACGCCGGTGATCATGCTGACCAGCAAGGACACGCTGTTCGACCGTGCGCGCGGCAAGCTGGTCGGCTCGGACCAATACCTGATCAAACCCTTCAATAAAAAAAGCCTGATTGAAACCGTCATTACTCATACACAGCAAGCAAAGGAACAGGATTATGGCAATTAAAAAAATACTGGTCGTGGACGATTCGGCAACCGAGCGCCATATCATGGGCGAGATATTGACCAAGCAGGGTTTCGAGGTTTCCTTCGCCGTGGACGGCGAATCCGGCGTGGCCCAGTCCAAGCGTGACAAGCCGGATCTGGTCATCATGGATGTGGTGATGCCCGGGCTGAACGGCTTTCAGGCCACCCGCGCGATCACCAAGGATCCGGAGACCCAGCATATCCCGGTGCTGATCTGCACCACCAAGGGCCAGGAGACCGACAAGCTCTGGGGGATGCGCCAGGGCGCGAAGGATTATGTGGTCAAGCCGATCGACGCGGCGGAATTGCTCAACAAGATTGCGGCACTCGGCTGACGCGAATCTGAACCGTCATGGCAAAACGCCTTAATCTGCGCGAGTTTCAACAAAGCCTGAGCAATCGCATGCAGGACAAGGGGCGCGCCAGCGAGCAGTTGTCGTCGCTGGGCGTGCAGATCGCCGGGCAGAACTGGCTGGTGGACATGGTGGATATCAGCGAGGTGCTGGCGCCGCCACCGCTGACCCGGGTGCCGTTGTGCAAGGCGTGGTTCCGCGGCGTGGCCAACGTGCGCGGCAATTTGTATTGCGTCGCCGATATGGCGGCCTATCAGGGCAAAGGCGAGGCGTCCGGCGACGCCGCCAACCGCGTGCTGCTGGTCGCCGGGCGGCATGCCTTCAATGCCGCTTTGCTGGTGGATCGGGTGCTGGGATTGCGCGACACCCGGTCGTGGCGGCGCAGCGAAGCCGGGGAGCCCGAGTATCGCGACGAACAGGGCGTCTCGTGGCGCAAGCTGGATGTGGCCGGTTTGCTGGAACAGGCTGAATTTTTGCAGGTAAGCGTATAGTCATTCCCGTTCGGGGGAGGAAAAGAACATGGCATTCAAACTGAAATTACCCACCTTCAAGCAATTCAAGAAGACCGTCTCCGACGACGCCTCGAAGGCGGCCGATATCCGCTTGCCGCTGATCGGGCATCTGCCGATCACGCAACAGTTGAAGATACTGGGCGGCGCCACGGCGTTATGTCTGATCATCGCGGCGGCCGCAGCCTACGTCAATAACCGCGAGGCAGGATACAGCGCGCGTTATGTCGGCGAATCCAGCAAATTGCTGATGCTGTCCCAGCGGCTGGCCAAGGATACCCAGTTGAGCCTGTCGGGCAACTCGGATGCGTTCGACGGATTGAACCAGAGCAAACAGGATCTCTCCGGCGTCGTCGCGGCATTGGACAAAGGGGATGAGTCGCTGCCGGCGACCGGCGGCGAGGCGCGCGACGCATTGAACACCCTGATGGTGACCGTAAACAAGGTGTTGAACGAAGTGCAGGCGGTGGATGACGGGCGGCCCGGACTGGTAACGCTGGGCAAGGCGATCGAGGTGATCGATACCACCAGTGCGGAGTTTCGCGGCATCGTCCAGCAAATGATCGATGGCTATTCGGGCGACCAGAAAGTGCAGGCGATCCGCCTGGCGCTGGCGGTGGAGCGCGTCGCCAAGGATGCGGCAAAAATGCTGTCCAGCGACGTAACGCTGGAACAATTGGCGCAATTGGGCGTGGATACCTATGCCGCCGAAGATGCGCTGTCCGCGCTGCCCCCCGGCGACGCCAATGCGCAGAAGGCGGCGGCGCTGTTCGAACCGTACCGCAACAGTATCGAGATTCTGGTGTCGCAAGCGCGCAACCTGGTGGACGCGAAAGCCGCCGCAAAGTCGATCCTGGACGATTCGGGGGTGTTGCTGACCAAGTCGCAATTGCTGGTCTCCACCTACCAGGCCGCCGGGATGGCGCGCGTTGCCGGCGCGGTCGCGTTGCTGGCGGGCGGTCTCACGCTGCTGTTCCTGCTGCTGATCTCCAAGGAATATCTGGAAGACTCGCATCGCCGCGCGGCGGAGGCGGAGCGTTCCAACAAACAGAACCAGAACGCGATCTTGCGCCTGATGAACGAATTGAGCGATCTGGCGGAAGGCGATTTGACGATTCAGGCGACGGTGACCGAGGACATCACCGGTGCGATCGCCGACTCGGTGAACTACACCACCGAGGAATTGCGCAAACTGGTCGGTCGTATCACCGTGGCGGCGGAGCAGATGAGCCATGCGACCAAGGATGCGGAAGATGTCTCCAGGGGTCTGCTGGATGCGGCGGAGAAGCAGGCGCGGGAGATTCAGGATGCCGGGGAATCGGTGCAGTTGATGACCAGGTCGATCCAGGAGGTGGACACCAGCGCGTCACAGTCCGCCGACGTGGCGCGCCGTACCCTGGCGGCGACCGATCAGGGCGCCCAGGCGGTGCGCAACACCATTGCCGGTATGGACGGGATCCGCGAGCAGATCCAGGAAACCTCCAAGCGTATCAAACGGCTCGGTGAAAGCTCACAGGAGATCGGCGAGATCGTGGACCTGATCTCCGACATTACCGAACAGACCAACGTGCTGGCGTTGAACGCGGCGATCCAGGCGGCTTCCGCCGGCGAGGCGGGACGAGGCTTCTCGGTGGTGGCGGAAGAAGTGCAACGCCTGGCGGAACGTTCCGCCGAGGCGACCAAGCAGATCGGCGCACTGGTGAAGACCATTCAGAGCGATACCCACGACGCGGTGGCGGCGATGGAAAAGAGCACCCTGGGCGTGGTGGAAGGCGCCAAATTGTCCGAAGTGGCGGGCCATTCGCTGAAGGAGATTGAGCAGGTGTCGAACGAACTGGCGACACTGATCAACAGTATTTCGGTTTCGACGCAAGTCCAGACCGACATGGCCAGCGAAGTGGCGACGGTGATGCAGGATATTCTGCTAATCACCGGGCAAACCACGGAAGGTACGCGCCTGACGGCTCATTCCGTCGCTCAGCTGACCGGTCTGGCATCCGACCTGAAGGCTTCGGTCGCCGGCTTTAAAGTCTGATAACGACCAGCCGCAACAGACATGGCTAACCAGGCACAATTCGATCTCGCCGTGCTTGCCGTCGTGAAGCCCGGCATGGATGCTTCGCTGGGCGAGGTGAGCACGCGTATCGAGCAGTATCTGGCGGCACCCGCCCTCAATGCAGACGCGTTGGAAGCTGCGCGCAGCGAGTTCCACCGTTTGCTGGGCGTGCTGAAGATGGTTCGCCTGGAAGGTGTGGCGGTATTTTGCACCGAGATGGAAACCGTCCTGAACGAGTTGGCTGCGAATCCGGCACTGGCTTCCTCATTGCATCGCGACGTGTTGCGCCGTGCGTTGTTCGGATTGACGCACTATCTCGATGCGCTGTCGCGCGGTGCGGATAACGCCGCGCTGTGCTTGTTCCCGCAATATCAGGAGTTGCAGCAACTGCGCGGCTTGGAGATGGCCTTCGAGCTGGATCTGTTTTTCCCCAATCTTGCCGTGCATCTGCCGGATAGCGTGCTGAGCGTCGCCCGGCAAAGCGATGCGGTTGCCCAGATCAAGGCGGCGCGCAGCCAGTACCAGCAGGGCCTGATGCGTTGTTTGCGCCAGGACGATGTGCCTGCTGCGCTGCAATCGATGCAACAGGCCATCGACATCGTGTTGAGTTGCATGCCGCAAGACGATAGCCGCGCGTTCTGGTGGATAGCTTATGGCCTGCTCGATTGCGTGAAGCTGGACGGGCTGCCGCCGGAATTGAATGCACGCAAATTGTTCGGCCGGATCGACCGGCAGATGCGTATCGCGAGTTCCATCGAAGGGCGCGCGGTTGCCGAGGGTGGCGCGCCCGATATACGTCCGGCCATGAACGAGATGCTTTATCTGATCGGGCGCAGTCACAGCGTGAGCGACCGGGTGGATCAAATCAAGCAGCTATATGCACTGGACCGGTATTTGCCCGAGCTTTCCGAGTTGCCGCCGGGTGAGGTGGCACAGCTGTTAGGCATCATGCATGAGCAATTCCGCGGAGCCGAAGAAAACTGGGAACTCTGCGCGCAAGGCGATGCGGCGGCGTGCAAAAGATTTATTGAACATGCCGAGAATCTGGCGCTGCAGAGCGAGAGGCTCGATCGCAACACCCTGCAACAACTGACCAAGCAGATCCAGTCCTTGTCGCTGCATGTCAGCGATCCGGTGCATGCGCGACTGATCGGCATGGACATGGCCATGGCGCTGCTGCTGCTGGGTAGTGGCATAGAGCATTACAGCCGCTTGGGTAGCGGCTTCCAGGAGCAGGCCCGCATCCTGTCCGAGCGCATGCAGGCGGTGCTCAATCAGCAGCCGGAGGATGCGCAACGGCTGGCAGAGCTGGTCGATCTGCATTGCCAGATGGAGCAGGATGAAGTGACGGTCCCGCTGGCCAACGAGATGCTGGCGAACCTGCAGCATGTCGAGCAAGGCCTGAACGCATTTTTCGGCGACGTATCCAAACGCAATGAATTGGGCGGCCTGCAGCGCCTGCTGGTGCAGATACACGGGGGGTTGCGCATCCTGTCGCTGGAACAGGCGGAGCAGTTGCTGCTCTCCGTTCAGGACAGTGTGCGTTCCTTCGAACAGGTCGAAGCCATGCCCAAACCGGCTGAAAGCCTGGCGATAGCGGGTGCGGTAAGCGCGCTGGAAAATTATCTGCAACATCTGGCGCACGGGCAAAAGGATGACGCGACGGCGTTGCTTGCGGCACTGGACGAGCTGTCCAAATTGCGTCATGCCGCTGCGCCGGCTGCAGCCGTGCCCGTCGAGCAGCCCGGTGCCGCCGCGGAGTTTCAGCGTCCGATCGGCGAAGATCAGGAATTGCTCGAGGTGTTTCTGGAAGAGGCGCAAGAAGTGCTGGGCATCATGCGCGACAACCTGGAAATTTGCCAGCTGCACCCCGACAGCCACGAACCCCTGGTGACCATCAGACGCGGGTTCCATACGCTCAAGGGAAGCGGGCGCATGGTCGGCCTGACCGATCTCGGCGAAGTGGCCTGGGTGGCCGAGCGCGCCTTGAATAAATGGCTGCAGGACAACAAACCGGCCACCCCGGGGCTGTTGCACTTTATCGATCAAGCCGCACAATTGTTTTCCGGCTGGGTGGAGGCGCTCAACAGCCAGGGCGGCGTGCGTATCGAGGCCGGCGAACTGATCGCGATGGCGCGGCAGATCGAGAATGGCGTCGAGCCGGAGATCGGCGCACCGGTCAAAGCGGCGGAGGCTCCGGTACAGCAAGCTGTCGCGCCGCCGGTGTCCGTCGAGCCGGAACAGGTGGTGATCGGCGAAATCGCGCTCTCACCCTCCTTGTTCAATATCGCCAGCGAAGAGGCCAAACAAAACGCACTCGTTTTGCACGAGCAGTTCGCCGCGATGCATGCCGCCAAACCGCCGATCGTTCAATATGATTTCATGCGCGCCGCACATACGCTGGCGGGAGTGAACCGGACCATGGGATTCACCGCCGTGGCCGATCTGGCCTATGCGCTGGAAGGTTGGCTGCAGGCGCGCATGGAAAAACCTTTTACGCTGAGCAACCGCCAGTCGCAGTTGCTGGTACAGACCATCGTTGCGTTGCAAGAGATGAGCCAGAATATCTGCGACCGGAAGATGCCGCCGATGCGCGGCGAGTTGGCCGGCCAGTTGTTCGCGGACAAGGACAGGTTGCACGAAGAGGCGGCGCCGCCTCAAGCGGTCATCGCGCCGGTAGCGGCACCCGTTCAGCCGGTCATCGCGCCGGCCGAGGCCAGAAAACCCGAAGCGCCGGTCAGGGCGGCGAAACCGCAAGTCCGCGATGACGTGGATGAACAGTTGTTGCCGGTGTTCCTGGAAGAAGCCGACGACCTGAGTCCGAAGCTCGGCGCCGGACTGCGTGCATGGCGTGAGAGTCCGGACGACAAACAGCAGTCCGACCTGTTGAAACGCTTGTTGCACACCGTCAAGGGCAGCGCGCGTATGGCGGGTGCGATGCGCATCGGGGAGATCGCGCACGAAATGGAAGACCGCGTGCTGGCTGCCGCGCAGATGCGCGACCAAGCCGGGTACTGGGACGGTCTTGAAAACGATTTCGACCGCATCGGCAATTTGCTTGAAGAATTGCGCGGCGGGAAAGCCAAGGCGGCGGAAGTTGTACGCGCTGAGCCTGGCCGCCGCGCAGAAGATCGCGCGGGTGTCGAGCGCAGGGCCGAACGCCGTGCCGAAGAGCCGGCGGGCGTCGAACGCAGGGCGGAGCGGCGCGCGTTGGAGGTGGGTGCGGAACGCGCCCTGCTCGCCAATATGCTGCGCGTGCGTTCGGACGTGGTGGACAGGCTGGTGAACGAGGCCGGCGAAATCAGCGTGGCGCGTTCGCGTATGGAAACGGAACTGCGCGCCTTCAAGGAAGGCCTGCTGGAATTGACCGGCAGCGTGGCGCGTTTGCGCAAACAGTTGCGCGAGGTCGAGATCCAGGCAGAAAGCCAGATGCAGGCGCGCGTCTCGCTGGTCAAAGACGATGCGGAACATTTCGATCCGCTCGAATTCGACCGCTTCACCCGCTTGCAGGAATTGACGCGTTTCATGAACGAAAGCGTGCATGACGTGCAGACCGTGCAGCAGTCGCTGTTGAAGAATATCGATGAAACCGCAGCGGCCATGTCGGCGCAGGCGCGCCTCAACCGCGAGTTGCAACAAAGCCTGATGAACGTGCGTATGGTGCCGTTCGCGAGTATCGGCGAACGGCTGTACCGCATCGTGCGGCAGACCGGCAAGGAATTGAACAAGCGCGCCAACCTTGAATTGTCCGGTACCGGTGTGGAGCTGGATCGCAGCGTGCTGGAAAAAATGACCGCGCCATTCGAACACTTGCTGCGCAATGCCATTGCGCACGGCCTGGAAAGCGAACAGGCGCGCATTCAGGGCGGCAAAGATCCGATCGGCGAAATCCGCGTGAACTTGCGCCAAGAGAGCAATGAGGTGGTATTCGAGTTCAGCGATGACGGCGCGGGACTGAATTTTGCGGCGTTGCGTGAAAAGGCGGCTGCTAAAGGCTTGCTGGAATCAAATGCAACGGTCAGCGACGAGCAATTGGCGCAACTGATCTTTACCTCGGGCATTTCCACCGCTGCCGAAGTGACCGAAGTGGCCGGGCGCGGCATCGGGATGGATGTGGTGCGCAGCGAGATCGCCTCGCTGGGCGGGCGTATCGATGTCAGCTCGAAACGGGGGCAGGGCACGCAGTTCGTGATCCACCTGCCGCTCACGCTGGCCGTCACGCAAACCTTGATGGTGCGTTCCGGCGATGCGATCTACGCCATTCCCTCAACGATGGTCGAACAGGTGCGCCAGGTGAAATCCGCCGATATGACCGCCCTGTACCGCGAGCGGCAACTCGACTGGCAGGGCAAGCTTTATCCGTTGAGCTATCTGCCGCACCTGCTGGGCGAGACCGACCGTACCTCGGAAATCCAGCCGCGCAATCCGGTATTGCTGCTGCGCAGCGGCGAGCAACGCATCGCGCTGCACGTGGATGAACTGCTCGGCAACCAGGAGGCGGTGGTGAAGAACATCGGCCCGCAACTGGCGCGCTTACCGGGTATCGCCGGAGCGACCGTGCTGGGTAACGGCGCAGTGGTGCTGATCCTGAATCCGGCGCAACTGGCGCAACGCATCGGCACTGCCGCGCGCACGGCCAGCGCTGCCGTGCCGGAAGCGCTGCGCATTTTGCCGCTGGTGATGGTGGTGGACGATTCGCTGACCGTGCGCAAGATCACCACTCGGATGCTGACGCGTGCCGGATATCAGGTCGTCACCGCCAAGGATGGCGTGGATGCGCTGGAACAGCTCGGCGAGATCAGCCCGTCCGTGATGCTGCTCGACATCGAAATGCCGCGCATGGACGGTTTCGAATTGACCAAACATTTGCGCCGCGATCCCAGGACACAAAATCTGCCGATCATCATGATCACCTCGCGCACGGCGGACAAGCACCGCGACTATGCGATGCAGTTGGGCGTGAATGCCTATCTCGGCAAACCGTATCAGGAAGATGAGTTGCTGCAACAGATCGCCCGTTTTGTCTCCGTGCCGGAGATGGGTTAAGCGATTTGAAACCCGTGTCTTGCAAAATCAACGGCGGGGTCCCCGCCGATTGACGCCGAATTGTGAAGGCTGGCGCAGACAGCTACAATGCCGCCATGTCCGATTTCAATCTCACCCACCACTTTCTGGTCGCCATGCCGGC
This sequence comes from Gallionella sp., assembly GCA_036171255.1. Taxonomy (GTDB): domain Bacteria; phylum Pseudomonadota; class Gammaproteobacteria; order Burkholderiales; family Gallionellaceae; genus Gallionella. The sequence goes on along the minus strand of JAVHQS010000041.1, from coordinate 2,203 downwards.
GATGCAGGAGGGTGTCTTCGCCGGAACACTGACTTACATCTGCGAACACAACGAGAACGGTGCGCTGGGTATCGTGGTGAATCGCCCGATCAGCCTGACGCTCGCCGAGATGTTCGATCAGATCAATATCCCGCTGAACCATCCAAAGCTGGAAAAGATACCGGTGTATTTCGGCGGGCCGGTGCAAACCGAACGCGGGTTTGTGTTGCACGACAACCCGAAGGATTGGCAGTCTACCCTGCGCATTAACGATAAGCTGGCATTGACCACTTCCAGAGATATTCTCGAGGCGATGGGCCAAGGACAGGGACCGCGCAATATGATCGTCACGCTGGGTTATGCCGGTTGGGATCAAGGGCAACTGGAGCATGAGATCACCGAAAATACCTGGCTGACCGTGCCGGCCTCCGGGCACATCCTGTTCGAACTGCCTCCCGAGGAGCGTCTGGCTGCGGCGATGGCCTTGCTCGGAATCGATTATGCGACACTGTCGGAAGGGGCCGGACATGCCTGATGGCGTGGCTGCCTTCACCCCTTCAGGCATCCTGCTCGCGTTCGATTTCGGCACCAAACGCATCGGCATCGCCATGGGCAATACTCTGTTGCGCCAGGCCAATCCGTTGACCACCATCGACGATGAAAAGACCGACGCGCGCTTCGCCGGCATCGCGGCGCTGCTCGACGAGTGGCAGCCAAGCGCGCTGGTGGTGGGTTTGCCGGGCAACGACGACGGCACGCCGCACGAACTGACCGCGTTGTGCCGCCGTTTCGCCAACCGCCTAAAAGGGCGGTTCGGTTTGCCAACGATTCTGGTCGATGAGCGCTATACTTCGCTGGCTGCGAGCGAGCGGCTGAACCAGCAGGGTATCCGTGGCAGGCGGCAAAAGGCCCTGATAGACCAATATGCCGCGCAGCAGATATTACAGGCATATTTTGATGAACCCGCAGCGGGGCAGATCATATGAATAATCCGCAACTCAATAAACACGGCGAACTCCAGCACTTGTTGAGCACCGAGGGATTGCCGGTGCGCATCGTGCGCGACCTCCTCGACAAGGCGGCGACTTTCCTTGATGCCGCCGAAGGCCGCGAGATCAAAAAAGTCCCGCTGCTGCACGGCAAATCGGTGTTCAACGTGTTCTTCGAGAACAGCACCCGCACCCGCACTACCTTCGAGATCGCTGCCAAGAAACTTTCCGCCGATGTGGTCAATCTCAACATCGGTTCATCTTCGACCAGCAAGGGAGAGACGCTGCTCGATACGGTGGACAACCTGTGCGCGATGCACGCCGACATGTTCGTGGTGCGCCATTCGTCGAGCGGCGCGGCTCACCTGATCGCCCAGCATGTCGCGCCGGAGATCCATGTCATCAACGCTGGCGATGGACGCCACGCGCATCCGACGCAGGCGCTGCTCGACATGTTCACCATCCGCCACTACAAGAAAGAATTCCACAACCTGCGCGTCGCCATCGTCGGCGATGTGTTGCACTCGCGCGTTGCGCGCTCGCAGATCCATGCCCTGACCACGCTGGGCGTGCCGGAAGTCAGGGTCGTTGCGCCCAAGACCCTGTTGCCGACGCAGGTCGAGAAACTGGGGGTGCGCGTGTTCCACGATATGGAGAGCGGGCTGAAAGATGTGGATGTGGTGATGATGCTGCGCCTGCAGAACGAGCGCATGCAGGGTGCGCTGTTGCCTTCGGCGCAGGAGTATTTCAAATACTATGGGCTGACCCAGGAGCGGCTGGCGCTGGCAAAATCCGATGCCATCGTGATGCATCCCGGCCCGATGAACCGCGGCGTCGAGATCGACTCCAGCGTGGCGGACGGATCGCACTCGGTCATCCTGCCGCAAGTCACCTTCGGCATCGCGGTGCGCATGGCGGTGATGAGTACCTTGGCGGGGAAAGCACAATGAACATCCACATCAAAAACGGTCGCCTGATCGACCCGAAAAACGGCATCGACGCGCAGCAGGATGTGTTCATCGCCGACCGGCGCATTGTCGCCATCGGCCAGGCACCGCAAGGCTTCATTGCAGGGCAGGTGATCGATGCGAGCGGGCTGGTCGTGATGCCGGGTCTGGTGGATGTCGCAGCGCGTCTGCGCGAACCGGGCTATGAATACAAGGCGACGCTCGAATCCGAGATGAGCGCGGCGGTGGCCGGCGGCGTCACTTCGCTCGCCTGCCCGCCCGATACCG
>JAVHQS010000040.1:9349-18106 GCA_036171255.1 Gallionella sp. | reverse complement strand
CCAGCCGGGTCGCGCCGGTCGAAGAGATGCGCGTATTCGGCGATACCGGGGCGGAACTGGAATTCAGCGCCTATCAGATGGGCGCCCTCGAACTGGCCTGCATCCTGGAGAGCCGCACCCTGCAACATGCGCTATGGCAGGTATTGCAGGAGCAGGACAATCTCACCCTGCTGCATCCGGCACGTTGTGCCGCATTGAAGTTCGGCGCGGATGCCGCCGAACTCACGCTCGAAGACGGTCGTATTCTGGGCGCCAAGCTGGTCGTCGGTGCGGACGGGCGCGATTCCTGGGTGCGCAATCAGGCCGGCATCAATGCCGCGCCGGTGGACTATCGGCATCACGGCGTGATCGCCAACTTCACCTGCACCGTCCCGCATCGCGGCATCGCACACCAATGGTTCCGGCCGGACGGCATCCTCGCGTTGCTGCCGCTGCCCGGCAACCGTCTGTCCATGGTGTGGTCGGTCACGCCCGATCGGTCCAAAGCCCTGCTCGCGCTATCGCATGATGAACTTTGCACGCAGGTCGCCGAGGCGTCGCAGCACACGCTGGGCGAATTGAATGTCATCACGCCGCCCGCCGCTTTCCCGTTGCGCCTGCTGGTACTGCCGCAGATCAGCGCGCCGCGCGTAGCATTGATCGGCGATGCCGCGCACAACATGCATCCGCTGGCCGGACAGGGCGTCAATACCGGCTTCCGCGATGCGCGCCAGCTGGCGCAGCTACTGCTGGACCGCGGTGCGCAAAGCGACTGCGGCGACGCGCAACTGCTGCGCCGTTATGACCGCAAGCGCAAGGAAGACATCTATTCGATGCAATCCACCACTTACGCGCTGAAGAACCTGTTCTGCAATGACGATCCGCTGCTGCGCGCCCTGCGCAATGCCGGTCTGAACGCCACCAACCGCCTCGTGCCGCTGAAAAAGATGCTGATGCGGCACGCTTTCAATTAACCAATCCAGTAATCAACAAAACCAAGACCCCATGAAAAAACTTCTCGCCCTGTTGCTGCTCGCCGCCCTGTCTGCCGCCCATGCCGGCGAAAACGAGATCCGCCAGTCTTTGCAAAGCAGGTTCCCCAACTTCGGCAAGATCGAGCATATCGTCAAGACGCCTTATGCGGGGCTGTATGAGATCGTCATCGGCGACCAATTGCTGTACACCGACGAGAACGGCTCATACCTGTTCGACGGCAGCGTGATCGACGCCAGGAGCCGCAGCGATCTGACCGAACAACGCCGCCGCCAATTGTTCGCGATCGAGTTCGACAAGCTGCCGCTCGACCTGGCGGTCAAGAAGGTGAAGGGCAACGGCAAACGCAAGATGGCCTACTTCACCGACCCGAATTGCGGCTATTGCAAGAAACTGGAAAAGGAATTGAGCAAGGTTACCGATGTCACGCTGTATCTGTTCATGTACCCGATCTTCCAGGGCTCGGATGAAGTCGTGCGCAACGTGCGCTGCGCCAAAGACCCGGTCAAGGCGTGGGACAACCTGATGCTGAACGGCACGTCCCCGGCCAACGCAAGCTGCAAGACGCCCACCGACAAGGTCACGGCGCTGGGACACAAGCTGCGCGTCAACGGCACACCCAACCTGATCTTCGCCGACGGCGTGCAGAATCCCGGATACCTGTCTGCGGAAGATCTGGAAAAACGCCTGAACGAAACAACCGGGAAATAGCCATGGACACCACAGGCGAAATCTCGCGCGATCTGCTGGTTCAGGCGGTCGACCAATCGCACGATGGCATCACCATCGCCGATGCGAAGCTGGCGGGCTATCCGCTGATCTACGTCAACAAGGGGTTCGAGACATTGACCGGCTACACCAGCGCCGAGGTCATCGGCAAGAATTACCGCGTCCTGCAGGGGATCGACACCGAGCAGCCGGGCTTGTCCGTGCTGCGCGCGGCGGTTGCCAAAGAAGAGAACTGCGTCGTCACGCTGCGCAATTACCGCAAGGACGGCTCGATGTTCTGGAACGAGCTCAGCGTTTCTCCGGTACATGACGCCGACGGCAAGCTCACACATTACATCGGCATCCAGAAAGACGTGACGGCGCGCATCCTGCTCGAACAGCACATGCACCAATCCAATCTGGATCTGCAGACGCTCAACCAGCAGCTGAATACCCTGGCCCATACCGACCCGCTGGCCGGTTTGAGCAATCGCCGTCATTTCGACGAGCGCTTCACCGACTTGCGCTCTACCGCGCAGCGCACCCACAGCGAACTGTCGGTGCTGATGATCGATCTCGACCACTTCAAGCAGTTCAATGAAAGCTACGGCTTGTCAGCGGGGGACAAGTGTCTGCGGATGGTGGGCGAATGCATCGCCAGATCGTTCGTGCGCAACACGGACTGTGCGGCGCGCTATGGCGGGGAAGATTTTGCCGTGGTATCGCTGGCTGCCAACCTCGACGATCTGCGCAGGCATGCGCAGAAGCTATGCGAACAGGTGCGCTTGCTCAACATACCGAACAGCGCATCGTCGCACGGCGTGGTGACCATCAGCATCGGCGGGATCCATCGCCTGCCGGATCGCGAGACCACCGAAGCCGATCTCATCGAGCTTGCCGAACAGCAATTATTCGCAGCCAAACAGAGCGGACGCAACCGGGTCCATATCGTCAGTTAAGCGCCGGTTCCGCACCTTTCGGGAACAGCACCCACAACTGGCCGCTCTGCTTCATGCGCCCCGCCTGAATGCCGGCCTGCTCGCCAAACCCCCAGAAGAAGTCCGCGCGCACCGCGCCCCTGATCGCGCCGCCGGTATCCTGCGCCAGCATCAGGCGGTTCAACGGTTCGACGGTATTCGGGTAAGTCGTCGCGAGGAACACCGGCGAACCGAGCGGGATAGTGCGCGCATCCACCGCGATGCTGTACGCATCGGTCAGCGGCACCCCCAGCGCGCCCAGCGGCGAGGACAAGCCATTCGGCAATTCGCGGAAGAACACATAGCTGGGATTCTGCGCCAGCAGCGCGTTGAGTTTATCCGGATGTTGCCCCGCCCAGTCCTTGATGCCCTGCATCGAGGCCTGCTCCGGTTTCAGCTCGCCCGTCTCGATCAACCTCTTGCCGATGGAGACATAGGGATGGCCGTTCTGCTCGGCATAACCCACTTTTACCAGCGAACCGTCCGGCAACTCGATGCGTCCCGAGCCCTGGATCTGCAGGAAGAATAATTCGACCGCGTTGTCCACCCAGAACAGTTCGCGGCCCCGCAAAGCGGCCTTGCCGCTGTCGATCTCGGCGCGGTTGTAATAGGGCACGACGCGCTTGCCTTGCAGCCGCCCGCGCAGCCGCAGGTCCTTGAGTTGCGGATACACCTCGCCCAGGTCGATGGTCAGCAGATCGTCCGGCGCGGCATACAGCGGATAGCGGAAGCGCTTGGTGCGGACGCGGCTGCCGGCCAGTTTCGGCTCGTAGTAACCGGTGATCAGCCCCTGCGCCGATCCATCGGGATTGAACACCTGATAAGGCGTGAAGCCTTCCTCGAAGAACGCGTGCAACGCGGCGTTGTCCGGTTGCGCCATCCGCCCGGCTTCGGCGCACACGACCTGCCATGCGGCCTTGTTCTTCAACGCGCGACAGCTTTGCAGGAACGCCGTCCAACTCGGCTGCAAATCGGTCGTTTGCCAATCCGGCAGCATCTCCCATTTGCTGACCGCGAACGGGGCGGCAGGCGCAACGAGAGTCGGCGGAATCACCACGGTCGGCTTGGGAGGTGCAGCGCAGGCTGCCAAGAACAGCAGCGGTACGAGCCACGCCATGTGGGAGCGCAATTTATTGCGCGATAGTGTTTTTACAACTTGCAATCGCGCAATAAATTGCGCTCCCACAACAGTGTTTCGGGCATGGCGGGCTGTTTGGGGAATGCCTGGGTTAATGCAGGACACGCGGCACGCTCAGCACGAATTGCGGGATCTCCACTTCAAACCCGGAACCGTCTCCGGCCTGCATCTGGTAGCTGCCGCGCATCGTGCCGACCTGCGTGGTCAGTACCGTGCCGCTGGTGTATTCAAAACTCTGGTTGGGTCCAAGCAGCGGCTGCTCGCCCACCACGCCCTGCCCGCGCACTTCCTGCACATGGTTATAAGCATCGGTGATGACCCAGTGGCGGCTGATGAGTTTAGCGGCGACGCTGCCGAGATTGGTGATGTTGATGGTGTAGGAAAACACGAATCGGTTGCCCGTTTCATCGGACTGATCCGGCAGGTAATTCACCTGCGTCCGGATGATGAAGCCGTGTGGGTCGATTTTTTCCATGCACGGCATTTGAACCGATTTTGCCTTGTGCCGCAAGGGCTAAGGCGTGCTTTTGTGCTAATCTGCGCGGGTATTTTTTATGGATATATTTTTGTGGGCACCTCTAGAAATTCGTTTTGTGGGATGGCAGGCTGAACACGGCGATGCGAAGCATGTGGGGCGGGCAAGCCTGCTGCTTCGCGCTCCCGCACTAGGAGGGCTTCGCCCCACCGTGTCGCGCGAGTACCGCAAGGAGCCGCGCATAACCAGCGACTTGCCCGCTTGCGGGCTTAGTCGAATGGCTAGTAGTTCCACCAGCGAACGACGAGGCATATCGCATAGATAGACAAGGAGTGGGCGACAACGGAGTTGCGGTGGAGACTAATCTTTAGGTTATGTCGTAACCAACACGCGACGACGCGATTCGCCCGGAAAACGGATTTATAGAGGTGTCAATGAACGGTTATTTGAAACGCATCCTCAACGCACGCGTCTACGACGTGGCGGTTGAAACTCCTTTGGAAGTCGCACCCAATCTGTCGGCACGCACCGGCAATACCGTGCTACTGAAGCGCGAAGACATGCAGCCGGTGTTCTCGTTCAAGCTGCGCGGCGCGTACAACAAGATGGCGCAACTCTCGCCGGAACAAGTTAAACGCGGGGTGATCACGGCGTCGGCGGGCAATCACGCGCAAGGCGTGGCGCTTTCTGCCAACAAGATCGGCTGCAAAGCCATCATCGTGATGCCCACCACCACGCCGCAGGTAAAGATCGACGCGGTGCGCCATTTCGGCCAGCGCGCAGTGGAGATCGTGTTGCACGGCGACAGCTACAACGATGCCTATGGTCGCGCACTGGAGTTGGAAAAAGAAAAACAACTCACCTTCGTTCATCCCTTTGACGATCCCGATGTGATCGCCGGTCAAGGCACCATCGGCATGGAAATCCTGCGCCAACGCCAAACACCGATCCACGCCATTTTCTGCGCCATCGGCGGCGGCGGGTTGATCGCGGGCGTGGCCGCTTATGTGAAACAAGTGCGCCCGGACATCAAGGTCATCGGTGTGCAGACCACCGATTCGGATGCCATGTACCGTTCGCTCAAAGCGAAGAAACGCGTGCAGTTGAACGATGTCGGCCTGTTCGCGGACGGAACCGCGGTCAAGTTGGCCGGCGAAGAGACGCTGCGCATCTGCAAAAAATATGTGGACGAGATCGTGCTGGTGGATACCGATGCCGTGTGCGCCGCCATCAAGGATGTGTTTCAGGATACGCGCTCCATCCTCGAACCTTCCGGCGCGCTCGCAGTTGCCGGCGCCAAGCTCTACGCCAAGCGCGAGCAGCTCAAGGGCGAAACGCTGGTTACCGTTTGCAGCGGCGCGAACATGAACTTCGACCGCCTGCGCTTTGTCGCGGAGCGCGCCGAGATCGGTGAAAAACGCGAAGCTATCCTTGCCGTCACCATCCCCGAAACGCCGGGCAGCTTCCGCAAATTCTGCACGCTGCTGGGCAAGCGCAACATCACCGAATTCAACTACCGCTTCGCCGACCCGAAAGCGGCGCAGGTGTTCGTCGGCATCCAGGTGCGCGACAATTCGGAATCCGTCGAACTGGCGGACAAGTTGCGGCGCAACAAACTGCCCACGCTGGACTTGAGCGACAACGAAATGGCCAAGTTGCATCTGCGCCATCTGGTCGGCGGCCACGCGCCGGAAGTCAAGGACGAGATCCTGTTCCGCTTCGAGTTCCCCGAACGCCCCGGCGCGCTGATGAACTTCCTCAACAGCATGAGCCACAACTGGAACATCAGCCTGTTCCACTACCGCAACCACGGCGCGGACTACGGCCGCGTGCTGGTCGGCATGGAGGTACCGCATCACGATAAAAAAGCGTTGCGCGAGTTCCTCGATACGCTCGGCTACCGCTACTGGGACGAGAGCGCCAATCCGGCGTACCGGCTGTTCCTAGGGTAGTGTGAATAATGATCGGTTTGCCGACGCCGGCAAACCGATCAACTTAGACGGCGTTTCATGGAATGAAAGTTACAGACTGAATGAACACCGAAACGCATAGCCAACTCGCCAGTTTCATCTGGAGCATCTGCAACCTGCTGCGCGGCCCTTACAAGCGCAACGAATACCGCAAGGTCATTCTCCCGCTAACCGTGCTGCGCCGTTTCGATTGCCTGCTCGCGCCGACCAAGGTGCAAGCACTCGCCGCCTACGAGAAAAACAAAACCAAATCCGAGACCATCATCGGCCGCGTAGTGTGCGAGGCAACGTGCTATCCGTTCTACAACCTGCACAAGCTGGATTTCGTCAAGCTGCTGGACGACCCCAACCACCTTGCGCAAAACCTCGGCAGTTATATCCACGCCTTCTCGCCCAACGTGCGCGCCATCCTGGAAAAGTTCAAGTTCGAAGAGCAGATCGCGCACATGGCGGGCAAGAACATCCTGTACCAGGTCATCCAGAAATTTGCCGCGCTCGACTTGTCCTCCGATCACATCGACAACATGCAGATGGGCTATGTGTTCGAGGAGCTGATCCGCATCGGCGCTGAGCAGTCGAACGAAGAAGCCGGAGAACACTTCACCCCTCGCGAAGTCATCAAGCTGATGGTGGACTTGCTGTTCAACCCGGAGCAGGACATGCGCGAACTGCTCAAAAGCCATGTCGTCGTCAAAATTTACGACCCGGCCTGCGGCACGGGCGGCATGTTGTCGGAAGCGGAAAAACGCATCCGCGCGCTCAACACCAAGGCGCAGCCCCTGTTGTACGGGCAGGATTTGAACGACGAGGCCTGGGCGGTGTGCCGTTCCGATATGCTCATCAAGGGAGAGGAAGCCGACAACATCAAGCTGGGGGACACCTTTACCGCCGATGCCTTCAATCGCGACGAAGAAGGCAAAAAGATTACCTTCGACTACATGCTCGCCAATCCGCCCTTCGGCGTGGAATGGAAACAGCAGCAGCGCTTCATCGAAAACGAACGCGACACCCTCGGCGCGGACGGTCGTTTCAGCGCAGGTCTGCCGCGCATCAACGACGGCGCGTTGCTGTTTCTCCAGCACATGATCGGCAAGGTGAACACCGAGCAAGAACGCAGCAGCCGCATCGCCATCGTGTTCAACGGCTCGCCGCTATTCACCGGCGACGCGGGCAGCGGCGAATCGGAAATCCGCCGCTGGATCATCGAAAACGACGGGCTGGAAGCCGTCATCGCGCTGCCCGACCAACTGTTCTACAACACCGGCATCGGCACTTACATCTGGATCGTCACCAACCGCAAAGAAGCGCGGCGCAAAGGCAAAGTGCAACTGATAGACGCGCGCAACTTTTTTGTCAAGATGAAAAAAAGCCTGGGCAACAAGCGCAACAAAATCGGCGACCGCGACGAAGGCGAGCCGGACCAGATCGGCGAGATCGTGCGCGTCCACGGCAACTTTCAGGATGGCGAGACGCGCGAGTTCGGTGCGAATGGCGACAAAAAAGCACTGGTCGTCAGCCGCATCTTCGACAACGCCGATTTCGGCTACCACAAAATCACCGTCGAACGCCCGCTGCGCGACGAACAAGGCAACATCGTCATTGCCGACAAAGGCAAAAACAAAGGCCAGCCCGAACCCGATGCCGATCTGCGCGACACCGAAAACGTGCCGCTGAAAGAAAGCATCGAAGACTACTTCCAGCGCGAAGTGCTGCCCCATGTGCCGGATGCGTGGATAGACCACAGCAAAACCAAAGTCGGCTACGAGATACCGCTCAACCGCCACTTCTACCGCTACGAAGCGCCGCGCGAACTGGACGTGATCGAGGGCGAGATCAAAGCGCTGGAAGAAGACATCATGCGGTTGCTTGCCGAGGTGACGGCGTGAAGCCATCGGCCCATCCTGCGGCCTGGCAGCAGATTCGCGGACGTTTTGTCATGGCCGTGAATCCGGCATCGGCGCGACTGCGCGATCTTGATGATGCAGATGAAGTTTCCTTTGTGCCGATGGAAGCAGTTGGCGAAAATGGTGGATTAAATCTCGACCGAACAAAACCGCTCGACGAGATTGGCTCAGGCTACACAGAGTTTGAGGATGGCGATGTCGTCATCGCAAAAATTACACCCTGCTTCGAGAACGGCAAAAGCGCTCTCGCCTCAGGCCTGAAGAACGGCGTTGCATTCGGCACTACTGAATTGCATGTGCTGCGGGCGAGCAAGCGGCTAAACAATCGGTTCCTGTTTTATCTCACCACTTCCCACACCTTCCGTATGCTCGGCGAATCCGAGTTGTACGGCGCTGGCGGACAGAAGCGCGTGCCGCCTGAATTTGTGAAAAATTTTCGTGTGCCACTACCTCCGCTCGAACAACAGCAAACCATCGCCGACTTCCTCGACGCGCAGACCGCGAAGATCGACACGCTGCTGGCGAAGAAACGGCAGTTCATCGACAAGCTCAAGGAAAAGCGCAGCGCGCTGATCGCCCGCACCGTCACGCGCGGCCTGCCGCCCGCTGCGGC
>JAVHQS010000040.1:0-9249 GCA_036171255.1 Gallionella sp. | reverse complement strand
CGCCTCACCGAATACCGCCAGGCGCTGATCACCGCCGCTGTGACGGGGAAGATCGACGTGCGCGCTCGGACGGTGGGATAATGGCGCGCGACTTACCGTCTTTTATTTGTGATTCTCCATGCAGACGCTGAATGTCAACCATGAACTGATACGTTGGGCACTCGAACGTTCCGGGCGGAGCGTGGAGGGGCTTGCGCGGCAGTTTCCCAAGCTGGGGAAGTGGGAAAGCGGGGAGTCTCAGCCCACGCTCAAGCAACTTGAGGCGTTGTCCAAGAAAACATGGACACCGCTGGGCTATTTCTTTTTACCGGAACCGCCGCAGGAAAAATTGCCGATTCCAGATTTCCGCACGGTCAGCGACCGTCCCCTCGGCAGCACCAGCCCCAATCTGATCGACACGCTGCACACCATGCAACGCCGCCAGACGTGGATGCGCGATTACCTCGTTGACTGCGGACAAGACCCGTTGCCTTTCATTGCATCTGCAACTTTGCGGGAATCCCCCCCCGCTGTGGCACAACAAATCAGGCGAGTGCTTGGCACGAGTGACGGTTGGGCCAGCAATCACGGCACATGGACGGACGCTTTGCGCCATTTGCGCGAAGCCATCGAGAATGCGGGGGTGCTGGTCGCTATCAACGGGGTGGTTGGCAACGACACACACCGCAAGCTGGACACCGAAGAATTTCGCGGCTTTGTGCTGATGGACAGCTATGCGCCGCTGGTTTTTGTGAACGGCTCGGATGCGAAGTCCGCCCAGATGTTTACACTGGCGCATGAGTTGGCGCATTTGTGGGTGGGCGAAAGCGCCTTGTTCAATCTGCCGAATATGGAGCCTTCGGAATTTGCGGTTGAGCAGTTTTGCAACAAGGTGGCAGCGGAGTTTCTGGTGCCAGCGCGGGAGTTCGAGGATTTTTGGCCGCACGCCAACCAAGACGCAGAGCCCTTCCAGTCCATTGCCCGGCACTTCAAGGTTAGCCCGATTGTCGCGGCACGCCGTGCACAGGATTTGGGGCTGATTCAACGCGCCGAGTTTTTGACGTTCTTCCGCGCCTATCAGGACGACGAGCGGCGCAAAGCAGCTCGTGTTATCGGAGGCGGCGACTTTTATCAGAACCAGAATGTGCGCTTGGGTAAACGCTTTGCGCGTGCCGTTGCCTTGGCAGCCAAGGAGGGGCGGCTGCTTTATCGCGACGCATACCGCCTGACCGATTTGCATGGCTCGACTTTCGACAAGTACGCCAAGGCGCTGGGAGCGAGCTAACCATGGTTATGAAAACCCAATACCTGCTGGATGCCAACGTGCTGATGGAAGCTAAACGGCGTTATTACAGGTTTGGGTTGTGCCCGGGCTTTTGGGAATGCGTTGCTTGGCAATACAAGCAGGGCACGCTGGGCAGCATAGACCGCATCAAAAAAGAAATTGACCACGGCAAGGATGATTTAACCCAGTGGGTCAAAAAATCCGCCCCCAAAGGATTCTTTTCCGCCACGACAGAACCGGATGTTGCCGCTTGGTTTGGGAAAATGGTGGTGTGGACGCAGGCAGAGAAGCAATACCACCCGGAAGCCAAAGCCGAATTCGCCGCAGGTAACGATGGCTGGTTGATTGCTTATGCAAAACAGCACGGGCTGACTGTGGTTACCCATGAAACCTTCGATGCAAACATCAAAAACAGGGTGAAAATTCCAAACGTTTGCATCGCATTCGGTGTGCCTTACATTGACACCTTCGACATGCTCGAAGCGCTCAATACGCAATTCAGTTGGAAAAACACTTGATTGGAAAGGGTGGCTTTTGCTAGCCCTAAGTTAACGGAAACGCATTTGCGTTAACTTAGGGCGAAGCTAAGTTAACGTTGCATCAGGGCTGGCGTATTCCCATCGATTTACTAATTGATTGATTGTTATGGCACAAACAACAGAAAAAGCCTTTGAATCCTATCTTGAGCAGATGTTGGCCGAGGCTGGCTGGCAGGTTGGCAACGTCGGCGAGTGGGATAAGGCGCTGGCCTTATTTCCGGCGCGAACGTTCGCCTTTATCGAGGCGACGCAGCCGAAGTTGTGGGGCGAGATGGCGGCGCTGCATGGCGGAGGGTTGAAGCCGATGCTGCTGCAAGCGCTGGCCAAGGAGCTTGATCTGAAAGGTTCGCTGCATGTGCTGCGGCATGGGTTCAAGTTTTACGGCAAGTCGTTCCGCCTGGCTTATTTCAAACCCGCGCACGGGCTTTCGCCCGATGTGATCGCGCTTTACAACCAGAATCAAATCACCGTAACGCGGCAGGTGCCGTGCCATCCGAATGACAACAGCACGATGGATATGGTGCTGGCGGTAAACGGTGTGCCGGTGGCAACCATCGAGTTGAAAAATCCCGGCACCGGGCAAAGTTGGCGCAATGCGGTGCGGCAATATCGCGAAGACCGCGATCCGCGTGCGCCGTTATTCGATTTCAAGAAACGCGCGCTGGTGCATTTCGCCGCCGACACGGACGAGGTGCGGATGACGACGCGCCTCGCGAAAGACAAGACGTTTTTCCTGCCGTTCAATCGCGGCAGCCATCCTGGTGCCATCCAGTGCGGGGCGGGCAATCCGCAGCATCCTTCCGGCTATCGCAGCGGATATTTCTGGCAGGAGACGCTGCAACGCGACAGCTTCCTCGACATCCTCGGGCACTTCATGTTCATCGAGAAAGATGAGGAGAAGGTTGATGACGGCCAGGGCGGCAAGAAGCTCATTACGACTGAGAAGCTGGTGTTCCCTCGCTATCACCAGCTCGATGCGGTGCGTGAGCTGGTGTCCGCCACGCGGAATGAGGGCACAGGTCACAATTATTTGATCCAGCATTCGGCGGGCAGCGGCAAGACCAACAGCATTTCGTGGCTGTCGCACAGGCTGGCGAGTTTGCACGATGCGCAGGATGCCAAGGTGTTCGATTGCGTGATCGTAATCACCGACCGCAAGGTGCTGGATAAGCAGTTGCAGGATGCGATTTACCAGATCGAACATGCGCAGGGCGTGGTGAAGGCGATAGATCAGGATGCGAAGCAATTGGCCGCTGCGTTGATAGACGGTACGAAGATCGTGATTACCACGCTGCAAAAATTCCCGTTCGTGCTGCGCGGCTTGTTGCATGCGGCAGGAGCGGAGAGCCAGGAAAAATCCAGCGTGGAAGAACAACAGAAGGCGAAGGAGTGGGCGGCGGCCATTGCGTCTCGGCGCTATGCGGTGATTGTGGACGAGGCGCATTCAAGCCAGACGGGCGAGACGGCGCGCGAGTTGAAGGCAATACTGGGATCAACTCCCCTCGCCCCTGAGGGGAGAGGGCGAGAGGGTGAGGACGAAGCAGACTGGGAAGATCGTCTGAACCAGATCATGCAGTCGCGCGGCAGGCAAAAGAACCTGAGCTTCTTTGCCTTTACCGCAACACCGAAAGGCAAAACGCTGGAACTGTTCGGGCGCATCGGCGCATCCGGCAAGCCTGAGGCATTTCATACTTATTCCATGCGGCAAGCCATCGAAGAGGGGTTCATTCTCGACGTGCTGCGCAACTATACGACTTACAGCACTTACTTCAAGTTCGTAAAGCTGGCAGAAAACGACCCGAACATTCCGAAGAAAAAAGGCGCGCTGGCATTAGCTAGATTCAAAGAGCTGCACCCGCATAACATTGAGCAGAAAACCGAGGTGATGGTGGAGCATTTCCGCGACCACATCCGGCATCTGCTCGGTGGTCGCGCCAAGGCTATGGTGGTGACGTCTTCGCGTTTGCAGGCAGTGCGCTATATGCAGGCTTTCGAGCGCTACATCACTGCGAATAAATACACCGACATTCGCCCGCTGGTGGCCTTCAGCGGCACGGTGACAGACCCGGACACCGGCGTTGAGTACACCGAACCGGGCATGAATACCGATGTGGTAACGGGCAAGCCGATTAGCGAATTGCAGTTGCCGGAGCGTTTTGCCTCCAGCGATTATCAGGTATTGCTGGTAGCCAACAAATATCAGACCGGATTTGACCAGCCTCTGCTGTCCGCGATGTATGTGGACAAGCGGCTGGATGGGGTGCAGGCGGTGCAAACGCTGTCGCGCCTGAACCGCATGATCGCGGGCAAGGAAGAGCCTTTCGTGCTCGACTTCGTCAATCCGCCGGAAGATATTTATCTGGCGTTCAAGCCCTATTTCGATTCCACCAGTTTGCAGGAGTCTGCCGATCCTTCCATGCTGGAAAGAATCAAGCACGAGCTGGATCAGGCGCAGGTTTACCACTGGAATGAGGTTGAAGCGTTTGCGAATATTTTCTATCGCACGCCAAAGCAACAGAACCCGGCAGACCACGCGCAGATGCAAAAGCAATTGCAGCCGGCGGTAGACCGCTTCAAAGCAATCAAGGAAGATGAGTTGCGCGAAGCTTTCCGGGAAAAACTGGGGGGCTATGTAAGGATGTATTCGTTCCTGAGCCAGATACTTCCTTACGGCGATGCCGATCTGGAAAAACTGTACAGCTATGGCCGTTACCTGTTGCCGCATTTGCTGCTGGATCGAGATAGCAGCATCGTCAAATTGGGCGATGATGTGGGCTTGCAGTATTACCGTTTGCAGCGCGTTTCGTCCGGCGCGATTGATTTGAAGGCGGGAGAACCTGAGGGCGTGTACAGCCCGACCGAAGTAGGTTCCGGCAAGCTCAAGGAAGAAAAAGCTCCGTTGTCTGAAATTATCCAAGTGCTCAATGAGCGTTTTGGTACAGCCTTTACCGAGGAAGATCACTTATTTTTTGAGCAGATCAAGGCACGCGCGGTGGGTAACGCTCAGGTTATTCA
Source organism: Gallionella sp. (assembly GCA_036171255.1). Taxonomy (GTDB): domain Bacteria; phylum Pseudomonadota; class Gammaproteobacteria; order Burkholderiales; family Gallionellaceae; genus Gallionella. The sequence continues at coordinate 4,431 of JAVHQS010000040.1, read as the reverse complement.
GACCGCTATTACCAACCCTCTTGATAAATTTCAGCTAGGCGTACGCAAGCTGGTTGAAGACCTGATGATTCAGCGCATGGGTGAAAACGACAAAATCGTTACGCGCTACATGGACGATGGTGAATTTCAACGCGCTGCCTTTCCCATTCTCTCAAGGGAAATTTTTGAGGCGATTCATGCCGAAACGGGCAAGCCTTCCTGATGTTTGAGATGGATGCCAGGGTGCTTAAAAAAGATATCCGCAAGCATATCCTGTCCCTGCGCGAGCAGCTGCCCGTCGATCTGCGGGCCGCGCACAGTGCGGCTATCACCGAACGGCTGTTGCATCTGTCTGAATACCGGCAGGCCGAGACGGTGCTGGGCTATATGAACTTCGGCGCGGAATTCGCCAGCGAGCTGTGGTGCGCTCGCGTACTGGCAGACGGCAAGCGTCTGGCGCTGCCCAAAGTGAACCATCACACCAACCGGCTCGACCTGTACTGGGTGGAAGATTTCGAGAACCAATTGGCACAAGGTTTGTGGGGGATACGCGAGCCGGTCGTCGAACGCTGCGAGCGGTTGAGCACGCGAAATGAGGTAGAATTCGTCCTCCTGCCGGGGGTGGCGTTCGCCCGCGATGGCGCACGGTTGGGCTACGGCGGCGGGTTTTACGACAAGCTGTTGATGCGCATGGCGCATCGGCCCATGTTGACCGCCGCAGCGTTCGCGCTGCAGATCGTGGAACACATCCCACAGGAAACGACCGATGTAAAAGTCGGATGGATCATTACCGAACAGGAAACGATCGCTTGTCCGGCACGAGAATAACGTTGGCAATTTAGGAGAGAGTACGGAGATGGCATCATTACCCGATCACGACCCGCAAGAGACCCAGGAGTGGCTGGAATCGCTCCAATCCGTGCTGGACAAGGAAGGCGCAGAGCGCGCGCATTTCCTGCTTGAGCAGCTGATCCACCATGCGCGCCTGGCCGGCGACGATATGCCGATCAGCGCGACCACGCCGTATCTCAACACCATCCCGCTCGACAAGGAAGAACGTTCACCGGGCAACAAGGAACTGGAACACCGCATCCGCGCGCTGATGCGCTGGAACGCGATGGCCATAGTGCTCAATGCCAACAAGGAATCGTCGGAACTGGGCGGACACATCGCCAGCTTCGCTTCGGCGGCGACCTTGTACGACGTGGCGTTCAACCATTTCTTCCACGGCAAGACCGACGATCACGGCGGCGACCTGGTGTATTTCCAGGGGCACTCCTCGCCCGGCATGTATGCCCGCGCCTTCCTCGAAGGCCGCCTTTCCGAAGAACAGCTCTACAAGTTCCGCCAGGAAGTGGACGGCGGCGGCCTGTCCTCCTATCCGCATCCGTGGCTGATGCCGAACTTCTGGCAGTTCCCCACCGTCTCGATGGGCCTCGGTCCGCTGATGGCGATCTACCAGGCGCGTTTCATGCGTTATCTGCAACATCGCGGACTGGCCAAGACCGAAGGCCGCAGGGTGTGGGCCTACCTCGGCGACGGCGAGACCGACGAACCGGAATCGCTGGGCGCAATCTCGATGGCGGGACGCGAAAAACTGGACAACCTGGTGTTCGTCATCAACTGCAATTTGCAGCGTCTGGACGGGCCGGTGCGCGGCAACGGCAAGATCATTCAGGAACTGGAAGGCGTGTTCCGCGGCGCCGGCTGGAACGTCATCAAGGTGGTGTGGGGCGGCAAGTGGGACCGCCTGCTGGCCAAGGACAAGACGGGGCTGCTGCTGAAGCGCATGGAAGAAGTGGTGGATGGCGAATACCAGACCTACAAGGCCCGGGACGGCGCATTCGTGCGCCAGCACTTCTTCGGCAAATATCCCGAATTGCTGGAGCTGGTTGCCGACATGTCGGACGACGAGATCTGGCGTCTGAATCGCGGCGGCCATGATCCGATCAAGGTGTTTGCCGCCTACTCGGCGGCAGCAAAACATAAAGGCCAGCCAACGGTGATCCTCGCCAAGACGGTGAAGGGTTACGGCATGGGCGCATCCGGCGAGGCCCAGAACCCGACCCACCAGCAAAAGAAGATGGACGAAGAGTCGCTGCGCAAATTCCGCGACCGCTTCAACATCCCGGTCAGCGACGAGCAACTGCCGAAGCTGCCGTTCGTGCGCCCGGAGGAAGGCAGTCAGGAAGCCAAGTACCTGCGCGAGCGCGGCGCGGCGATGGGCACCATCCCGGCACGGAACCCGGTCGCCGAGCCATTGCAGATCCCCGGACTGGATGCGTTCGACGCGCTGCTGAAAGGCACGGACGACCGCGAGATCTCCACCACCATGGCGTTCGTGCGCCTGCTTGGCGTATTGGTGAAGGACAAACACATCGGCAAACAGATCGTGCCCATCGTGCCGGACGAATCGCGCACCTTCGGCATGGAAGGCATGTTCCGCCAGCTCGGCATCTTTTCTCAGGTCGGCCAGTTGTACACGCCGCAGGATGCCGACCAGCTGATGTTCTACAAGGAAGACAAGACCGGGCAGATCCTGCAGGAAGGTATCAACGAAGCGGGCGGCATGGCCGACTGGATCGCGGCAGCGACCGCTTACGCCAACCACGGCGTGGCGATGATCCCGTTCTACATCTATTACTCGATGTTCGGCTTCCAGCGCATCGGCGACCTGGCTTGGGCAGCGGGCGATCTGCGCGCGCGCGGCTTCCTGCTGGGCGGCACGGCAGGCCGCACCACGCTGAACGGCGAAGGCCTGCAACATCAGGACGGCCACAGCCACCTGATGGCCGCGACCATCCCCAACTGCGTGTCTTACGATCCGACCTTCGCCTACGAGTTGGCGGTGATCGTGCAGGACGGCATGCGCCGCATGTATGTCAATCAGGAGGACGTGTTCTATTACCTCACCGTGATGAACGAGAACTACGCGCACCCGGCAATGCCGAAGGGCGCCGAAGAAGGCATCATCAAGGGCATGTACAAGTTCAGCGCAAGCAAATCCAAGGCAAAGAACAAAGTGCAGCTGCTCGGCAGCGGCACCATCCTGCGCGAAGTGATCGCGGCGGGCGAATTGCTGGAGAAGGATTTCGGCGTTGCCGCCGACGTGTGGAGCGTGACCAGCTTCAACGAACTGCGCCGCGACGGTATCGATTGCGAGCGCTGGAATACGCTGCATCCGGAAGCCAAGCCGCGCGTCAACTACGTCGAACAATGTCTGGATGCGGGCACGCCAGCCGTTGCGGCGACCGATTACATCCGCAGCTTTCCCGACCAGATTCGCACCTTCGTCAAGGCACCCTACAAGACGCTGGGCACGGACGGCTTCGGTCGGTCGGATACGCGCAAGAAGTTGCGCCACTTCTTCGAGGTGGATCGTTTCTATGTCGCCGTCGCCGCCTTGAAGGCATTGGCAGATGAAGGCACGATCCCGGCAAGCATCGTTGCCAAGGCGATCAAGCTGTACAAGATCAACCCCGACAAACCGAACCCGGTTACGGTTTAAGCCCGAGGAGGCCAGCGTGGCAGAAATCAAAAACGTATTGGTGCCGGACATCGGCGACTATAAAGGTGTGGCGATCATCGAGGTCGCCGTCAAAGCGGGCGACTCCGTCAAGGCCGATCAGGCACTCATCACGCTGGAGACCGACAAGGCGGCGATGGAAGTTCCCGCACCGTTCGACGGCGTGGTCAAGGAAGTGAAGATCAAGGTCGGCGACAAGGTATCGGAAGGCGATCTGATCGTCCTGATGCAAACCAGCGGCGGCACAGCTACAGCCGCTCCGGTGGCCGCACCCGCGCCGGTGCAGGCAACACCTGTGCCGACGCCCGCACCCAAGGCGGCACCGGTGGCCGCACCCGCTGCGGTTACAACTGCCAGTGCTCCAGCAGCGGGCGGTAGCGCACACGCCAGCCCGGCCATCCGCCGTTTCGCGCGCGAACTCGGCGTGGATCTCGCGCAAGTCAAAGGCGGCGGCGAGAAAGGCCGCGTCACCAAAGACGATGTGCAGAACTTCGTCAAGCAATCGCTGACGCAACCGCGCGGCGCGGCGGGCGGCAACGGCTTGCAGGTGCTTGATATGCCGGTGGTGGACTTCGCCAAGTTCGGCGCGATCGAGACCAAGCCGCTGTCGCGCATCAAGAAGATCTCCGGTGCGAATCTGCATCGCAACTGGGTGACCATCCCTCACATCACCCAGCACGACGAAGCCGACATCAGCGAGATGGAAGCCTTCCGCAAGCAGCTCGGCGCGGAATATGCCAAGCAGAACATCAAGATCACCCCGCTGGCTTTCCTGCTCAAGGCGGCAGTCGCGGCGTTGCAGAAGTATCCGGAATTCAACGCTTCGCTGGATGCCAGCGGCGAGAATCTGGTGCTCAAGCAATACTTCCATATCGGCGTCGCGGTGGATACGCCGGACGGCCTGATGGTGCCGGTGCTGCGCGACG